>DCIS01000030.1:0-19965 GCA_002317475.1 Prevotellaceae bacterium UBA1720
GGGGATCGGGCTTACAGCCCTCGACATCCGAACTAAAATCCTGAGCAAAATACTAAACTCAAACAACTTGCGAAACTTGAATAACTAATGTTTGTGATTATACACACCTGCAAATTATAATTGTTTGCAATTTGGTTACTTATTTAGAATCCTGAGGGACTGTTTTCATGTAGCTTCGCCCATACCAACAAGCTCCCTTCCCTTCGGGGCTTTTGACGTGAGGTCAAAATGCAGGCGGGGGGTTAGGCTTTTAGTGCATGAACACACGGTCACCGCAAGCCTTGGCCAGTGCGTTTTCCACTTCCTTTATCTGTTGGAACTGAGCGATTAGTTCACGGCAGCGTTCCTTGTCCTTCAGGACCTCAGGGTCGCGCATTTGCAGCATCAGTTCCTTCTTCTGCTTTTCTACGATGCAGAGTTTTAGGTCAATCAGCAGGTGGTTCACTTGATCCATCAGCTGATTGGTTTTTTCTTGCGGGTTCATTTTCTGCTGATTATCATGCACCTTGCTCAGTTCCTCCTTGTCTGATGCCAGTTCAAAGGCCAGACTGCAGACCCCCTGGTCAGGGTGGTTCAGGAAGAAACGCTCAGCCTTGAACCCATCATCGTGAGCATGGTTTATCGCCTCGTTGAGCATACGCTGGTGCATGGGGTTTGTCAGGGTCAACTGGTCCTCTTGCAGCACGTAGTACACGTATTCAGCCACGCTCAGTGGTATATCCTTGCCTTCGTCGTCCTGTACGTTGCATACGATGGTTTCACCATGTCTCACCACCATCTGCACAATCAGCGTCTCCTTAGCCTCCTGCGTGTTCTTGTCTCGCTTGACGGCAATGCCCTCTGCGGGTTGTTGGTGATAGGGATTACCGCTGTAACTGGGGTTGACCGTGCTATTCTGGGGTGTATCACCGCCACCGTCCAGCAGTTCTGGTGGAGGTGGGAAGTCATCGGGCAAGGCGGATGAAGACTGCTGGTTTGCTGCAGCCTGTTCGCTGGGGTTCGTCGCGCCCTGCTGGTGCATCTGCTGACGTTTTCCTTCACGTTCACGCTCCTTGCGCCATTCCTCGATGTTTATTTTTACCTGCTTGCTTACAGCATCCGTAATCAGTCTTTCCTGCATCTGCATCATTTGCGCCGTCTCGCGGATGTAGAAGGTACGTGTGATCTCATCGGGAATCACCGCAATGCTCTGCACGATATTGTTTACCAAGCGGCTCAGCTTGATGGGATCGCCCTGTGATTCCTTCAGCAGCAGGTCAGTCTTGAACTTGATGAAGTCCACCTGGTTGTTCTCCATGTATGCCTGAAACTCCTGTGCCGTATGCTCGCGACCAAACTCATCAGGGTCTTTCCCGTCTGGCAGAAGCATCAGTTTCACGTTCATGCCCTCACGCAGCAGCATGTCTATACCTCGCTGACTGGCCTTGATTCCTGCAGCATCACCGTCATACAGCACCACGATGTTCGAGGTGAATCGGTGCAACAGTCGTATCTGCTCGTGCGTCAAGGCCGTACCACTGCTTGCCACCACGTTCTCCACGCCATTCTGGTGCATGGCCATCACATCGGTATAGCCTTCCACCATGTAGCAGCAGTCTTGTTTCACGATGGCTTGCTTGGCTTGAAATAGACCGTATAACTCGTTCTTTTTGTGATAGATAATGCTCTCTGGTGAATTCTGATATTTAACGTTCACACCCTTCGTTGCCGTGTCCAGGACACGACCGCCAAATCCCACTACCTTACCACTGATAGTGAAGATAGGGAACATCACACGACCCGAGAAACGGTCGAAGATCTTGCCATCCTCGTGCTTGATACTGATACCCACGCCATGGGCTATACCATCCTCATCAGGGGTAGAGATAAGGTACTGCTCCTTGTATCCGGCCTTCAGTGCAGCCTGCGTACATTTGTCTCTGCCCGAGGGACAGTAACCCAGCTGGAACTTCTTGATGATATCGTCGCGGAACCCTCGTCCACGGAAGTAGGCCAGACCGATGGCCTTTCCGTCAGGTGTCTCGTACATCTGCTCCTGAAACCATTTGTTCGCCCATTCATTGGCGATGAAGAGGCTCTCGCGCTCCGTATGATTTGCCTTCTCCTCCTCTGTCTGCTCTCGCTCCTCGATGGTGATGCCATATTTCTTGGCCAGCCAACGCAGGGCATCAGGGTACGACAGTTGTTCGTGTTCCATGATGAATCCCACGGGGTTTCCACCCTTGCCACAGGCAAAGCACTTACAGTAGTTCTTTGCAGGCGAAACCATGAATGATGGGGTACGGTCATCATGGAAGGGACAGAGGCCTTTGTAGTTGGCACCTGCTCTTTTCAGGGTGACAAAGTCGGATACTACATCCACGATGTTTGCAGCATCGATGATCTTATCTACGGTTATGCGGTCTATCATTTTTTCTTGCGCTTGGGGTTCTTGGTTTGGGTGGTTACGGTCTCACGGAAATTGGTTTTCACCTGGTAGAACGTGCCATCGCTGTCGGGCACGGTCACGCCCATCCAGCCATCAGGCAACGTCTCCATCCGGGTCAGTGCTGCTGCCATTCGGCGTGTCTCTTCTGCCGTCTGGTTGCTATAATAAACGAAGATTCGACGGTCCACGGTTTCTCCTTTCCTGACCTCACGTACCTCTTTGGAATATGACGGGTACACCTTGGCAGTCATAATACTATTGTTGTTCTGACGATCGCCGAAGGCTATCTGCTTATTGGGATTAGGTGCCACGATGCCCACTTCGCCATCGATGTTTACCCAACTACCGTTGAAGGTCTCCAGCCTGCTGCCATCACTCTCATGCTGGCCCTTGTCATGGTGCAGGGTACGAGTCGTTTGGGTCAGTTCGTCCACCGAGATGGCCATTAGTCCTCCCTTCTCTGCCGTGATGGTGCAGTCCTCGTTTGCCGTCACATCGTCCATGTAGACGACAGCATTGCCGGGGGTAGCGTAGAGGACGAAACGGTGGTTCAGCGTGCCCTCATTGGTGTTCAGTTCGCCATGCATCACAAAACTGTTACCCATCAACCTGTAGTCGCCATTCTTCGTTGGCACGGCATCAGTGCGCTTCCCTTTCACCTCGTACCATCCCAGGAAGTTACCGGTATTATTGGCACGGTAGGGCACGATGATCTTGTTCTTGTCTGGCGAGTTGGAGGCAATGTATCCTGTGTACGACTTCAGACCACGGCTCCAGCTGAACGTCACAAAGCGGCTGTCCGAGGCTGCTCTCACCACATCCTGACAGGGCAGCACCTTTGCTTCGCTGAACTGCTGGTTGAAGGCTTTCCACTTTGTGGGTTTCAGTTTCCGGGTCGACAGGGTCTCGTGCATCAGATAGGTCATCATCACGCGGTGAGCCTCCACGCCCATACGTCGTGCCCCCACGTCAGCACGGAGCAGCCAACTGCCGTCTCTCGTCGTCTTCTGTCTTGCCTTGATGTATTTGTACGCCATGTTCTCCAGCATCAAGGCATTACGGTCTCGCTGGAAACAGGCCAGGGTGGAGTAGGAGGTGATCTGGTCATAGAGGAAGAGGCTCCAGTCGTTGCCATTGGGCATGGCCAGTTCGCCGTCTGCCAGGGCAAGCCAGTTCAGCACGCTGTCCTGCACCTCCTGGTTATGGTGCATTAGGGCGTTCGTTTGCCACCTCTCCTCACCATGCAGCCCTTGCTGGAATAGTTTCAGGGCCAGGGCAGCCTCGCCCAACTCCTGCATCACCACATTCTGGTACGAGGTGTGGAAGAGGTTATGGTTCTGCAGCGTATAGTCCTCGTAGAGGTTTGCTCCTCGGAAAAGGTCTGCTACAGTCTTGTTGTCATATTTTGGGTCGATGATGGTGTGGTTAGTCTCATCCTTGGGATGCGAATAACTGTTGATGGCAAACTCCCTCAGTCGCTCAAACCATCGTGGTGCCAGTTCGTCGTTGGGGAAGAGTCCCAGGGTAGCAGCCAGGACGTCAGCCTCCCACCCATTCTCTTCTGCTTTCGTATCACCGTCATAGCCCGTGGGTATGTCGCGCTCCAGTTCGTAGTTGCATTCAGCCTTCAGCATGGCATAGATATAGCCGCGCTGTGCCTCCGTGAGCTTGTCCCACTGGAAGTAGGCACTGTAGGCCACGCTCATGGCCCAGAGGCTCGACTCCCATACGGCATCCGTCTTCGCTGTGCTGCCCCAGTACCTTCCTCCGGCACACACCTTCAGGCGGTTTGCCTTGTGGGTGGAGTAGGCGAAGATGAGCGATTTGCGTGCCATCTCCTCCAGTCGTTCCCATGTCACGCCATCAGGCAGACTTACCCCCGCAGGTCTGGCGTATCTCACCAGGAAGGCACTGATCATCGACAGGTCGGCATTGGGACGCACACCGCGCTCGTCCGACCCTCCCGAGTTCTCTCCCTTGAAGAATCCGCAACTCTCCCCCAGGCTGTTCGGCTCCTTGCACTGGTTCCAGTCCTCCACCATGTAGGGGGTGAAGTCAGCCAGCATCTGCAGCAGGTCCTGCTTCATCCTCACCTCGCTCACGAAGTCATGGGTTATCACGCCCTCGGTGGGTGAAGTCATTGTTTCGGTGGTCGTCTGAGCCTGGCCGTTCAAGGCTTGTGACAGGAGCAGGATTGCAAGAATCTTTCGTTTCTTCATCAGGAAATGTCAATTTTGTGCAAATATACGAAATAATCTTTGATAATAATCGAAAAACTGACTAAATTTGCGAACCAGTATCTTAGAGTTTTACATGAATGGCCGCAATCCACTAACTAATTACTTATGAATATCAGTAGAGAGCAGTTGAAGGGTTCGTACAGCGAAGGTGAGGCCATGGACACCTATCGCAAGTTGCAAGCATCAGGCGATTTCATCACCTTTGCGCATGCTTTTATATATGATGAGGACTACCAGGTGGCACGTAATGCCCTGTGGGTGCTCACCAAGTCGTCATCGAAGGAGATGTCCACCCTCCAACCCATGATGCAGGAGTTCATCGACCTTGCCCTCTCCACCGGCAACTCCTCAGTTCGTCGGCTCTCCCTCCATGCTGTTGAGCGACTGTCGCTTACCGAGGAGTTCCTTACCACCGAGTTTCTGGACTTCTGCCTCGACCACATGGTCGATCCCAACGAATACCCAGGCATCCAGACCCTCTGCATGAAGATTGGTCTTCGCCTCTCGCGCTTCTACCCCGAGCTGCACGAGGAGTTCATCCGCTCCGTTGAGTCCATCGAGGTGGAGTACTACAAACCAGCGGTCAGAGGTCTTCGCCAGCGCATCCTCTCCGGCAAATATAAGTAATTCAAGTTTCGCTTTAACTGCTTAAATATTAGTTGTTTATTTGTTGATTTAGTTTCGGATTTTGTTTTGATTTCGAGCATCGCAGATGCGATCCCTCCTAAAATCGTTCTTCAAGCGACGCACTGGAGCGCATTTTAGTGAGGATGTTAGGTTTAGGATTTTCTCACACGATAATCTTGAGAAAACAGGAAAACATGACCACTAGGGAAAGGCTCCAATGAGTCTTATGTGCTTCCCTAATTGCTTCGTACATCCATCGCGGATCCATCGCGGAATCATCGCGGAAATGCATAGGTGGCATTAGGACACTCTGTAGACAGAGAGTAGGCAGAGGGTAGGATCAAAATGATGGCACTTTCTCAAAGTTCATATTTCGGCAAACCCTTCATCTTGGCGTTTATTTGGAATCTAGTATTCAGATTATCAGTACATTACAACATGGTGAAAGGTTGGTGAAGGGTTTGGAAACCTTTCACCAACCCTTAACCGATCCTAACGCATTGAATTACAGTGGGTTTAATGGCAAAGTGAAAGGTTTGCCCGATTTCATACTTATTCTTGGTAGCAACTTATTTTTTACCCTCTGCCAAAGTCCTCTGTTGCGCCATATCACGAACCATTTAAATAAGTTTAAGAGTTTTCTTGGTGAAGAATGCGCCGCTGATGTGCCTATAGTGAAGGCAATAAACATAGCACCTCGCAAAAAGTGAGATGCTAGTAATCAGAGCGCTCTGATTACTTGGAAAAATGCTGTTTTTTGTTCAAAAGCATAACAACAATATAAAAAAAACTTTGCATGTATGAAACATCAGGTATCAAAATATCTGATTAAAATACAAATAATTATGTGACGTTGATGTTACAAATCTGATAGTCGTCGTGTTACATGTATGCTATATAAATGTAACATTTTGCTTGCATTTCTTGTATTTTTTGAGTAATTTTGCAAGCGATTAGAATAGCAAGGGACATTGAACGAACTTTTTAGCTTGTTGAGCATGTCAATGCTCGTGTTTTGAAACAAAAAAAATTTTATTTAACAATATGATGAATTTTACTCATTCGATGCTTATGAGCGTGATGCTCATGGCTTCAAGTGCTATGGTGGCACAAGAGAACGAAAGTGCCACACAACCCCAAAAGGTATCAGGATACTATCGTCTGACCAATCCCGGTTTTGGAGATGGCCTCTCAGTGAACAACCGTTATGACGTTGCTACCAGTCTGCTGACTGCCAACAATGCCGGTAACATTATCCAGATTGAGACAGGCGAACTATGGAGCTTTGCCCAGGAGGTTGAGAAGCTGAACAAGATGATTGATGCCGGACTGATTGACTCGGTGGAATATACCAATATGTTTACGCAGTCGATGACGGTAGATGCCTGGAAGGGTGGATACTATCCCGTGACCAGTTTCCGTTGCCAGGGTGTGGACTATGTGCCCATGATCAAGAAGTTGGCTGACTATGCCGACGATGCCATCGAGGCATATCTGAACGAGGAGATACCCTCCATCTACGAGAAGTATCGCAATAAGCTGACCCTGCTCTGCATCTTTGCCAGCGACGTTATCAATCCCTCTAACCTGGAGTCTGTCGATACCTTCCGTGCCTGGGCAGAGAACTACCTGACCCGCTGGCGTGGCATTGCCGACTTCAATATGTATCTGCACACGGTATATTCAGATCCCGTGGACGAGACCACGATGCTCGTACCCACTGGCGAATACTACATCACCTTCAAGACTCCCTGTTGGATAGGCAATATGCAGAAGGCACAGACCTATATTAATAATATGGTATACGAAGATGGTTCGGAGGTGAACAGCGAGAAAATGGATCTTTGGGCTGATTCGAAGGTGCGCATGCTGAGAGCCATTGCCAAGGATTATCCTGAAGGCAGTGCCGCCTATAACTTCCTGCACCAACTGTTGGGCACGAGCGAAATCAATATGCAATACATCGTAGGCGAGACCGAGGAGGGCGGTCTGTACATCCAGCCCCTGCCCGATACCTTTGGTACCAATGGCGTAGAGATTACAGCCGACGATATTGCCAAGTGTACTTGGATGTTTAATAAGGTGGATAACGATATGCCCTTCGCAGTACAGCCCTCACAGGGTCTGAAGGATGCTGAGGGCAACTACTATACCACCCTCTGCACAGACTTTGCCTACGAAGTGAAGTCGGCTGGCGTAAAGGCATACTATGCCACTGAGGTAAGCAAGACGGGCGAGGCTACCCTCGTGGAGATTGCAGATGGCAAGGTGCCTGCACAGACTCCCGTTGTCATCAAGAGCCTCTCTGCCGACATGAAGGAGAACATCCTGCTGCCCATCATCGACGATGTGGCTCCCATCGAGGGCAATGTGCTCGAGGGAACGCTGTTTGCCTCAGTTGATGCTACAGGCAAGAACGGTTTCTGCATGGTTGAAGGCAAACCCGCCTTTGGGCAGTCACTGAGCGAACTGGCGGCCAACAGCGCCTTCTACACAGGTGAAGTGGATGCCATCAGCCAATTGCATTTCAGCACCACCTCGACCGACAAGATATACAACCTTCAGGGTCAGAGCGTAGATCGCCTCAGCAAGAAGGGTATCTACGTAGTTAATGGCAAGAAGGTAGTAAGATGAAGAAGAGCTTTTTAGCACTGATTTTCGCGTCTGTCATCGCCCCTCGGGTGATGGCAGATGGTGTGTATAGCGTACCCTTCATTGATGACTTCGACGCCAATACCAAGCGCGAGGAATTCACCATCATTGATGCCAACCATGACGGTGTGACGCTGAAGCGACACTATAAGACGTCCATTTTCCCCGGTTTCTATCCTGACACGGACTTCAAGGAGATGGAGTATGACAGCGAGGCTGCAACCCAGAAGGCTGATGACTGGTTTATCACGCCCAGGATACACCTGGAGGCAGGCAAGGTCTACTCCTTTGCCTACAATGCCTACGTGGGCTATGACTCCTATCAGCAACTGATGGAGGTGAAGATAGGCAAGGGCGTCACCGTAGCTGACATGAAGGACGAGGTGATGGGCCTTAAGACTATCTCAAGCAGTAGTCCCATGACCTTCGAAAACGAGTTTACCGTCGAAGAGGATGGCGACTACAATATCGGTATGCACATCCTCTCAGAGCCCCAACGCTCGTCGCTCTACTTCACCCACATCGTGGTGAAACAGTCGTCCAGCGATAATGTGCCAGCCAAGATCAGCGACCTGGCTGTCACAGCTGACCCTAAGGGCAGACTGCAGGGCACCATCACGTTTACGGCTCCCAGCAAGACCATCTCGGGTAATGCCCTGCAGTCGCTGACGAAGGTGGAAATGTCGCGCAACGGCGAACTCTTCAAGACCCTGACCGACGTACAACCCGGACAGCGTGTCAGCTATACAGACAACAGTCCCCGACTGGGTTACAACAACTATACCGTTATAGCCTATAATACTGAGGGCAAGGGTATTCGTGCCTCTATCGACTCCGTCTATGTGGGTGTGGACTGCCCCCTTCCCCCTACAGGCTTCACGCTGACTGACGGTGGTGACGAGATCATCCTCAGTTGGAATAAGGTAGACACGGTGGGGTGCAACGGATATGTGGTCAACCCCGACGAGGTGACCTATAACATCGAGGCGCTGAACAGCAGTTACAGTCCCGTGGAGGAACTGACACGAACAGCTGACCTCACCTTCCACTACAAGTTCAATACCCTTGAGGGTGAGCAGGACCTGAAGCGTTTCGGTATACGTTCGATGAACACGGCCGGATGGAGCGACTTTGCCTATGCACGCATGATTATCGGTAATCCCTACGCCCTGCCTTACCGCGAAAGTTTTGCCACGGGCAATAATCATAAGCTGACCTGGCAGGAGGGTTCGGGAACTTTCTACGTTACAACTGCGGAGTCAGTAGATGGCGATGCTGGTTGTGTGAAATACGTGCCAGCCTACAATGGTGAGGAGGTCTCCTTTAACCTGGGTAAGATGAATCTTCGTCAGGCCCTTCATCCCGTGATGCGCTTCTCGTACAAGGGGCTTACGAAGAATGACTCCATCGTGGTACACGGTGTCCGTCAGGACGGAACGTCGGTAGTGCTGGGCACCCTGACAGGCGTTCAGGAAGACTGGGCTACCATAACCCTCGACATGCAGCAGTTGGCCGGAGAGCATTGCGTCATCCCCAAACTGCTGACTGTGGGCACAAAGGGCCGGGCCATCTGTCTGGATGACTTTGAGATCGTTGACCTCTATGACTGCGACCTGAGCATAACGCTCGAGGCAGATGTTCAGGAGGATAATCACACTACCGTGCAGATGACCGTACAGAATGAAGGTATGACCGAGGTCAGCAACTACCAGTTGGTGCTGTCACTCGCTGGTGAGGAATTACAGCGAATATCCATTGATGAGGCTCTTCCTTCGGGGCAAAAGCAGGTGAAGACAACCGATATTGTACTTGATTATCAAGGCGATGAGTCATTGGAACTGAAGGCACAGGTGGTCTGCCTCTACGATCTCAATCCCGACAACGATGTGGCTACCGTCCAGGTTATGCCCAACAGGAATGCCTTAGCCGTGAGTGATGAGACTGCCCTTCAATCCTTGCAGGAAAACATTGGTTCACATGGCATCGATATCTACGCACTGGATGGCAGACTGATACGTCGTGCTGCCCACAACACTATGGGACTGCCTAAGGGTATCTACGTATTGAATGGAAAGAAAATCTGTATAAAGTAAGTCATGATGAAGTACACTATATTTTTCCATAAGTTTTTAATCACGCTGCTTGCTTTGGCCCTTTCCGTTACCGTTATGGCCAAGCCTCGTACGCAGAAGCAGAAGTTGGAGGCTGCCGGCAAGGTATTGCAACGACAGACGTCTAATCTGAACGGGCAGCATCGTGTGCAGGCAACCCAGCAGTTGCAGGTGCTAGGCGAAGATGACATGCTGACCATAGTCGGCTACAAGGGTGGTGGCTATGCCATCGTGACCAACGACGACCTGTTGCCCGAGGTAGTAGGTTATTCGGCCAGCACATTTGCCCAGGATCACGAGAATGATAATTTCCAGTGGTGGTGCACTATGATGCGTCTCTCGGCACAGGAACTGGTCAAGCAGGGTATTCCTGCCAAGGTGACACGCCCCAACACGAACAAGTACCAAGCTCAGGTGCCACAGATGCTCACCACCTCATGGGGACAGATGGAACCCTTCAACAACCAGTGCCCCTTGGAGTATGACAAGAACGGCAAGGTTGTGGGCCGCACCCTTGTGGGATGTGTGGCTACGGCTGCCACCCAGGTGATGAACTATCTGCAATACCCCACACAGGGTACGGGCAAACATACCGACATGCAGACCAATGATGCCTGGGGTAAGCCCCGTCCCATTACGGTCGACTTTGCAGACTATACCTTCGACTACTCCTTGCTGCAGGACACCTACACCCCCGGCAGCTATGACAAGCAGGAGGCTGACGAGGTTGCCAAACTCAGCTACACCGTGGGTGTGTCCTTTGGCATGATATATGGCACAGGGGCTTCGGGAACTTACTTGGATAGTGCAGCCATCAGTCTGAAGAAGTATTTAGGATTCAGCAAGGCTCAGTACTACACCCGCGGTAATTACGATGAACCTCAATGGATGGACCTTATATACAAGGAGTTGAGCAACGGTCGCCCCATCGTGTATGGCGGTGCTGACGACCTGTTCACCGAAGGTGGTGGCGGTCACTGCTTCGTCTTCGATGGCTATGACCAGAACGGACTGGTGCATGTCAACTGGGGCTGGTATGGCAAGAACGACGGCTACTATGACGTCAGTCTGCTCAATCCCCGCATCCATAGTTTCAAGAACTCGCAGGACATGATTGTGGGACTGGACGTGCCCGAAAGCACCAGTGATGCAGACAAGAACCTCGTCCTGACGGGTGAGGTCAGCGATGCTACCTTATATAATATTATAGAAAGGAGCAAGAGCCAGGGGTTGCGCAAGGTTGACCTCTCAGGCGCCACACTGGTGGACGGCATCCTGCCCACGAAGGCCTTTTATGGCAGTCGTCTGCAGACCATCATCCTGCCTGCCAATACACGCCGGATCGGTGACGGTGCCTTTGGTGCTTGTCGCAACCTCATTGAGGTGCGCTTCCCCGAAGCCTCAGATGACCAGCAGTTCCTGGTTGAGGACAATGTCATCTATACCCGTGATGGCAAGGAGGTGATCGAGGTGCTGCCCTACTACCAGAACAGCAAGTTGGTCATCGAGAACTTTAATTCGCTGCTGACCTTCCGTGAGGGTGTCACCGATATTCACTCCCATGCCATGGATGGCTGTTTCCGTGTGAAGGGTGTCATCATTCCCGCAACGGTGGAGCGTATCGGCAAGCGTGTCTTTGCCAACGCCAGCAGCATCAAGCAGATACAGTCGAAGACCGCCAACCCAGCCTTGGCTCAGGCCACAGCCTTTGATGCTCTGGATGCAGGTTACACCCGTCTGGTCATCCCTGCCGGAACGTGGGACGTATACAGTCGTTCGGGTGAGTGGCGCCACTTCTTCTCGCTGGATAATGTCAGTGAGTCGGGCACTAACATCAAGGCACGCAATGTCGTACGTAGGGTAGGTGAGAAGAATCATGAACTGCGCTATCAGCTTTTTGGTGACTATGTATCAGGCGAACCTGTGCTACGTTGTGAGGCAGACGAGTTTTCACCAGCCGGCGAATACCCCGTCATTGTCGAGATGGGAACGATTACAGCCAGTGATGTGGTGCTGACCAACGGTGTGATGCGCGTGGTGGATAACGCTGACGCAATGGAGGATATCATCGCTGACGAACACACGAATGTACCCATTTATCGCCTGGACGGCCAAAAGGTTTCGGGCAACCACATTCCGGCTCATGGCATCTACATTATCAATGGAAAAAAAACACTAAGATAAAATGAAGAGATTGTTTCTTTTATTGCTGACCTTGTTTTCCGTGATGGGTATGCGGGCAGCAGATGAATTTACACTGGGCTACTGCCGTCACAAGATTGCCAGCAGTAATGGTCAGGGTGCTGATACAGCAGGCGAGATTTCTGCAGCAATCTTTGTTCCCCAAGGTAAACTTAAAGCACTTGTTGGCAACGAGATTAGTCGTATTGACGCTGGCATGATTAGCCGCATCAATGTACGAAATTTCACCGTATGGGTACGTCGAACACTGGACGGTCAGAATCTCACAGAGACCACCATCGAGCGTGTGGTTTATGGTTGGAACGAAATCACACTTGTCAACCCCTACAAGATTACCTCTGAGGACGATGGCCTGTACATCGGTTTTACCTACACCAATAATGGTACCTCCCATCCCGTGTCGTTCGTGGAAGAAGGTTCAAAAGGCACCTCGTTTTTCAAAGCTACAGCCGAGGCAACCTGGCAGGATATGGCTGAATATGGCAACCTCAGTCTTGAGGCTATCGTCACGGGCAACAATCTTCCCCTTTACGACCTCTCACTCAACAGCATCTCCCTGACCCCCAACATCGCACTTGGAGAGATGGGGTATCGTGTGACAGGTTCGGTAAGCAATGTGGCCATCAGGGACATCAGTGGCTTCACCCTGAGTCTGGAGAATGCAGATGGCATCACACAGCAGGTTGGAGTTAACGTCGCTGTCAAGAGTGGCGCAAACTGCAACTTTACTGCAGATTTCATCTCCCCGGTCAAACTCAACGGACTGATAACGGCTACCATCATGGCCATCAACGAGGGCAGTGATGCCAATATGGACAACAACAGTGCTACTGGCAGCGTAGCCTTCCTGCGCAATGTGCTGGTCGAGGAGTTTACCACCGAGCGTTGTTCAAACTGTCCCGGTGCTGCTAATGGTCTGCACCAGACCCTCACCTCAAGCGATTTGTATGCTACCCGTGTCATCGCCGTTTGCCATCATGCCGGTTTTTATACCGATGATTATACACGCGATTGTGACAAAGAGTTGCTCTTTCTCTACAATGATGGTGGCAGTACATACGCCCCAGGTCTGATGTTCGACCGCCAACCTATGTTCGACTCCAACTATCTCTCGGGACAGAAGGACAACGTGGCTGCCCTGCACCTTAAGGAGGATTTCATCGAGTGCATCGACAAGGCCATGGACATACCCACTCATGCACTGGTAGGCATCAGTGTGAAGGAGGTGAAGGCTAGCGGCGAGGGACACGACCTAAGGGTCGAAGTCAGCGTTATGGCCGATGATGCGTGCAAACTGGAGAACCCAATCCTCACCGTCTATGCCACGGAGGATGACATCTTGTCTACCAAGCAGTCTGGAGCCAGTGGCAACTTCTACCACCAGCATCTTATCCGTTGGGATAATGGTGCCTGGGGAGACGAGGTGACCTTTGCCGACCATGTGTTCAGCAAGACATACACCCTCACCCTTGACAAGGCTTGGGACACGGAGAAGATGCACTTCGTGGCCGTCCTCTCCAACCACGATGCCAGCAATCCGCTGAACAATGCAGTCGAGAACGCCGCCAGCATCGACCTGGGTGGCATCACCACAGCTATCAAGGACATAGACGATGTGGATGCTCCCGTTGTTATTGGTCGCTATGGCATCAATGGTTCGCGCGTCAATGCAGGGTACAAGGGCATTCAGCTCATCAAGTACAGCAACGGAACGACCAAGAAGGCTTTGAAATAACCAGCAACATCAAGATAATAACAATCACATGAAAAAGATATTTTTGATTCTCACCGCAGCGCTTTGCTGCACTACCTTCTCAGCACAGCGTCTGCGGATTCAGAAGAAGGGTAACCCCTCCGCAGAACTGAGCCTTGACGGAAAGGCAACTCTGACTCTTATCGAGAAGGGTGGGTCGCCTCGATTCATCACTCCTGCCACCTCGACGATCATCACCAACCAGCCCGCTGGCGAGATGATGCAGAACGTCGTATGGTACTCACGGGCTTGCTACCCCAACAACGGCAAGGCTACCTGGATCGAGTCAACAGGTTTCACCCCTGCCATCATCATCAATGGTAACAAGATGTATATCCAGAGTCCCCTAACACAGTTTGCAGACTATGCTACCCCCTGGATTGTAGGTAACATCAGTGCAGACGGTCAGACCGTAACCTTTCCCACACCACAGGCATACTACAACAATTCGGGTTCTATGACATACGCCACACGTCTCACCTCAAGCGGTACGTTAGATGCCAGCAATACAGACCTTGTGTTCTCCTATCAGGATGGCGAACTTACCCAAACCGATGGTGGTGTGCTGGCACTTACCAATGCTACAGGTGGTTTCTATGGTTATGGCGATATGAATATCACTGTGACAAAAATCAAGGACAAGGTAGTTGTTCTGCCCGCTGATGCCCAGCCCAAAAGCTACATCATGGAGAGCAAGAGCGGCAAACAGACAGCTAAGGTGGCATTCTGTGGTTCTGACGTCTATATCTCTGACCCCGTGGGCACTGAGGATGCCTGGATGAAGGGTGCCCTACAGTGCAACACCATCTCCTTGCCCACCCAGCAGTACTTGGGTGCCAAGAGCGGCTATCCCCTCTACCTGCTCTCAGGTAAGATGTACACCTACACCCAGACCAATGTCCTGGGGCAGTTGGAGACGGTCACCAGTTATGAAATTCTCAATGATGAGGCCATCACCTTCACCTACGATGCCGCTACGGGTTCTTTCTCTTCCGACCAACTGATGCTTGTCAATTCCTCCAAAACTGCACTTGGAGCAGCATACGTGGGATACAACAAGCCTAGCTACTCTCCCTGGACTCAGGTAAAGGCTACACCTGCCAATCCCAGCATCCAGAGTTTTATCGACCTCGCTCCCTATGCCATGATGGGTTACTATGGCTGTATGCTTGGCTGCACCGTTCCATCGTATAGCGTGGAGAAGGAATACATGGCTCAGGAGGACATCTACTACACCATCTTCTATGATGGCGAGGCCGTGAACATTGCTGGAACCAGCTACCTTCCTTACCTGTCAAACTATTCTGACAGTAGCAATGGCATTTACCTTACCCCAAATGGTGACTCGCACACCGTGCAGACGGGCAATAAGCCCAGTAGCACCGTGGGTATCCAGAGTTTCTACTATGTCGACGAGGAACTGATTTCTTCGGATCGTATCGAGTACACCATCAACGCAGATGGCTCGCTGACACAGATCGTTTCCGATGGAATCGAGGAAATTGAAGATGGCGGAATGAAAATGGGAAAAACCGTTCGTTACAACCTCATGGGCCAGCGTGTCAATGGCAAGGCCAAGGGCATCGTGATCATGAACGGGAAAAAGGTAATCAAGAAGTAAGTTAGGAGAACCTAGAAAAGCCTAGGAAACCTTGGAAGACATAGAAAACCCTAGGAATACCTAGAACATCAAGAAAAAAGCAAATACATGAAACAATTCATATTTTCTTTTGTGCTATGTGCTGGTCTTTCAGCCAGTGCACAGCAACCAGTGCGCCAGCCTCAGGTTATGCCAAATGCCCGACAACTGGTTCGTGGCGGTTCGCAAACCGATGCCATCAGCGTTCAGGGTTTGAAAGCACGTATGGACGCTCCCATCCAGGCACGTCGTCTCGCACCCTCGCGTGTTCCCCTTCGCGCCGTCGAACCCATGCTCACTACCTTCTGGGCACAGGATTCGCCCTACAATCGTCAGCTTCCCTCAAGTGGTGGCAGTTTCTGGGGTAGCACCACATATCTCACTGGTTGTGTGGCTACGGCAATGGCGCAGATACTCAACTATTTCGAGTATCCCGCTGCTTGTCAGGGTAAGGGTAGCTACTCTACCGATGGTGGTTACAACTACAAGACCGTGGCCACCACCACTACCTACCAATGGGACCAGATGGCAGACCGCTACTCCACTGGTTACACAGAAACACAAGCCAAGCAAGTGGGACTCTTGATGCGCGACTGCGGTTACGTCTCCAATATGATCTACACCTCTTCGGGCAGTGGCACCACAGCCTATGATGCTGGTTATGGTCTGGCTCACAACATGCAGTACGATTCGCTCTCCATTCATGTGGCCAACCGTCTCTACTATCGCGACCAGGATTGGTACGACCTTATCTATAGCGAGTTGCAAGCCGGTCGCCCCGTCCTCTACGATGCCGTCGATCCCAGCATCAACATGGGTCATGCCTTTGTCTTTGACGGTATGGACGCAGAGGGTCGTGTACATGTCAACTGGGGTTGGGCTGGTTCTGCCAATGGTTATTTCGACATCGAGAAACTTGCCCCCTCCTATAGCGATATGTATGGTCAGAAATACAGCTACAAGTTCACGGACGAGCACAAGATGATCACTGGCTTCAAGCCTCAGGTCACCCCCGACAAGGACGAGCAATATAAGTCATTCTTTGCCATGCAGGAGAAAGACTCGCTGTGGATTGCCAGCGACTCCGTGAAACTGAAGCAGACACCTATCTACAATTTCTCGCACCTCAATTTCAACGGTCTTCTGGGGCTGGTCATCGAGGGTGAGGACGAGCATGGTGTGGTGCAGCCTTTCTTCTATTCTCGTTGGGAGAACAACATGGTTATTCCCACGATTGGCGGACTCTATCCTGCCGAGAGTTTCTATCCTGCAGCTACACTCAACGATACCGACGGAAAGACTCCTCGTCCCGATGGCAAGTACCTCCTGTACCTCATCAGCTGGGCAACGCCTGAGATGACAGGTGGCCTTAATCCTCAGTACATCCGCTACCCCATGAAATATGCCGCTCCAGGTGAGGAGAACTTTGGCGTATGGGAGGCACAGATTGTCAACGGACACTGGGATGCCAAATCCGTGAAGCGTGTGAAGATTACGACCGAAGAGACGGCTGTCAGGAGAATTGAAAATGGAGAATTGAAAATGGAGAATTCTGCCACCTACAATCTTAGTGGACAGCGCGTTAACGAGAACACCAAGGGTATCGTGATTCGTAACGGTAAGAAGGTAATCTCGAGGTTCTAACTATTGTACATTTGAGTATAATCAACAACTATTTATAAAAATATTAAAAAACAAAGCGTATGAAAAGATTATTTACTTTGATTACCATGATCTGTGCGTTGTTTGGCTGCCAGAAGGCAATGGCAGGCACCGACTCGAAGACATTCTATGCAAAATGTACTCTCGCAGTAGCTGAGGAAAGTACAGGTCGTGGTACCGTGTATTTTGATGACGGTACAACAGAAAAAGTTGATTCAAAAAGTGATACAGGTGTATCAACAACGGTGGGTTTTCAGGTGCAGATTACTGCAAACGAGGGTTACAGATTCTCGCACTTCACTGATCAAGATGGTAAAACTGTAGAGGACTTTGACCCAAGCTATCCTTATGTTAATTGCTATACAAATTCAGAAGATTCAGAGAACCCTACTGTCACCAACCTCTTTGCTCACTTCGTAGAACAGGGCGATGAGGTAGTGTACACCAAGGCTGTCAGTGGTCTCAGCTATGCCACTCTCGTACTTCCCATTGAAACCACGGTATCCAGTGCTTTTGCTGTCTACAAAGTAGTTGGCTTGGATGGAAAAACTTTAGTGCTTGAGTTTATTGACAATACTGTTCCAGCTAATACTCCCGTATTGCTTCAAAACTCTAGCATGTTTGAATCAAAGATCAAGGTTGAGTATGGCAATGATCTTGTAAAGGAAGTTTGCACCGCAACCAATGGTTTGCTGAAGGGTGTTTACAAGGGTGGCAGTGTACCTGTGTCTAACGCCGAGTACAACAACTATGTGCTGCAGGAGCAGAATGACGTTGTTGGTTTCTACCGTGTAGAGAGCGAAATGACAGCTACCGATTTCTGCGCATACCTTCAGGTTCCTGCAGAACAAGCTAATGATGTGAAAGTCTTTTATCTAAATGATACTGTTACTGCCATCAACGCCATCACCACAGGCAAGGCAGAGATCTACGACCTCAATGGTCGCCGTCTCAATAAGCTGCAGAAGGGCATCAATATTGTAAACGGAGTAAAAATTATAGTAAAGTAATAAATGATGAAAATGAATTACATTACTCCCGCCGTGGAGGTTATCGAGACCGTTGCAGAACAAATGATGGCACTCTCATTGCAGCAGGGTGAAGCAGATCCTACAAAACCTATCCTGGTAGAAGAAGAAACTGAGTTCAATATTTGGGAGGACTAATCCCATTGCAGAACGAATCTAGCCCTCGTGAAGTGGAATTAGACGATTAGCACTTCTGGAAGGAAAGAAGGCTACTATAAGAACTCCCGACTAAATTACTGGTCGGGAGTTCTTGTGGTATTTTGTTGACAAGGTTCGTCTTGCAGAAACGAAGACGAATAGTGGGAGGCATTAGAAATCAAGACCCCAGAAATCAGAAACATCAGAAATCGTTGCCCCTGGTGATCCTCGTTGCAGTTTTTATTCTGATTGCTTTGCTGGACGCTTGTTTTTTGCTACCTTTGTAAAAAATTAAGTACATGAAGAGGTTTCTGATAGGGTGGATACTGGCGTTTTGCGGTGTGAGCGGCGTGGTGGCTCAGACTTATCGTGAGAGTGTGATTCCGTGGAAGCGAGGAAAGATAGTGTGGAATGATTTCAGGGGTATCGCACCTAAGGAGGACTCGATGATTGTTACCACAAACTTTTATGTGCAATCGAATCTGCAGAAGCGTAAGATTGATGGCATTCAGTACCAGTATATAGCCTTTGACACGTACATGAATGCGGCGCAGATGTGGGCCAAGGAAAGCGAGAAGACGCCTACGCTGCTGAAGTTTTGCCAGGCGGCATTCAACCTGTGGGAACTGAATATGCGTAAGGCTACGATGGAGTATAATACGCAGCCCAGTATGGGGATGGAGCCGGTGATGGACTATTACAGAAGCCTGTACTCGCGGCAGTATGAACAGTACAGGCGTATCACCCAGAATGGCAGACTTGAGGCTGAGGTGGAGAAGATGGACAAGGAGGTGGAGGCTGAGCTGTCACGGAACGTCTTTGACCCCGTGCAGTACGTGGGTATGCTGCGACTGGCTAAGGGGGGTGGTGCCTCGCTGGGATGGGAGACGCACATGCCATTCTCGGAGTATCTGGGCAGTCCTATGTTTGGATTTGACTTAGGGTTTCAGTTCTTCCGTAAGAGGCGTATGTTTGGCATGGACATCGACATGGAGTTTGGAGGGAAATGCCATAAGGACATTGCGTGCAGCCAGGGTACGATCAGAAGGGATGAGAAACTGATGGGCGGTTCCATTCGAGCGTACTATGGTTTGAACGTGAAGCATGGCCGACGCGTGGATATCACTCCCTTCCTGGGTGCTGGCGTACGATTCTATGATGGCGGGACGAAGGACCATGAATACCGCCGTGACAAGGGTCGCAACAAGCTGGAAAAGGCTGGGCCCACCATTGGGGTGGGGTGCCTGCTGGACTATGCCCTGAAGCGCCAATTCTTTATCAAGGTGGGTGATGATGTGGTAAGTGAACACCGTATGGTGCTGCGCATGAAACCCTTTGTCAGCTTCACGCATTTCAGTGGCGAAATGGGTTGGGTGCCTGCCCTGAACGTCGCCGTGGAGTATGGTGCCGTATTCCGTAGTATGAAGTAAACGAGGGGCAATAGGTGAATAATGGGGTCAGACCCCATTATTCAGGATTATCTAG
>DCIS01000030.1:20028-20308 GCA_002317475.1 Prevotellaceae bacterium UBA1720
CTACTTGGCTGTGAATAATGGGGTCAGACCCCATTATTCACCTAGGACTACCTAGGATTATCTAGGGCTACTTGGCTGTAACGGTGGCAGCGGTGGTGGCAGCAGTAACGGTGGGCGCGATGAAGAAGACCTCGGTGCCCGTAGCGTTGGCTACGCTGGTGGTGTATTCAGTGGGCTTGGTGGTTCCGCTCATCACCTTGACACTGCCCTTGCCCAGGTTGGGGGCTGTGAGCAGAGAGAGGGTGTTGCTGCAACTGGCCTCAAACTTGTAAGTGCAGAT
>DCIS01000036.1:0-3022 GCA_002317475.1 Prevotellaceae bacterium UBA1720
TGGCAGAGGTCCACGATGTACTTCTTGTAAGCCTCGCGAATGACGGTGGTAGCAGAGTCCTCCATAACATAGTAATCCTTGTTGCCAAGGGTCAGACCACCCTGCATGATGTTCACGATGTTGTTCTTGCTGTCCTTCTCATCAGCACCGATGTAGGCACCCCAAAGTCCGGGAACACCCTGACGCTCCATACGAGGCCATACCTCGTTCAACCATTCCTGAGCAACACCAGGAGCACCATAACCGTCACAAGCCAGGAAACCTGCAAGTGCGAAGCCTGCCTCATCGCCGTTCAACTTCACGCTGTCCATTGCTGAATTGTACAGGGCTGCTATCTTCTGCTCAATACTTCCGGGCTGAAGGTTCTTCAGGGCAGCCACACTGTCGATGATGCCCTGCAACTGCTTCACGTTGTTCTCTTGCAGTACGTCAAACGAACCATAACGGCTATACTCTGCTGTCAGAGGATTATTCTTCTGCCAACCACCTGTGGCATACATATAAAAGTCTGTACCAGCCTGATAGGTGGTATCCAAGTTTGCCAGGTCAATGCCTGAATTCAATGCTGTATTCGTGTTACAGCTAGCCAGTATTGCACTTGCAATCACTGCCATAATTCCATTCTTTTTCATATAGATTTTATTTTGTATTTATTCATCCATTGCCATCATAGCCTCTTCCCATTCCTCTTCGGCCTTGGCAAGTTGCTCTTTCAGGCGTCCATATTTCTCATACAGAGAGGCATCCTGGCTACCCTCGGGTGTTGCCAATCTGTCCTCCAGCATCTTCACCGCAGCTTCCAGTTCGGCCACATGCTCCTCGGCATCCTTCACAGCCTTCTCCAGTTTCTTCTTCTGTCGTGCCTGAGCCTTCTGTTCCTCGTAGCTGAGGCGTGCCTCGGACTTGGCTGTTACAGCAGTCTCTGCTGTTGCCGTTTGAGAGATGTTCAGTGAAGCCTCATTGAGGGATTGCAGGCGAAGCCAGTCATAGATTCCGCCAAGGTGTTCACGCACCTTACCTCCTCCAAACTCATATACTTTATCCACCAGTCCGTCCAGGAAGTCGCGGTCATGGCTTACCACGATCACCGTGCCGTCAAAGTCCTTCACAGCAGCCTTCAGAACGTCTTTAGAGCGAAGGTCGAGGTGGTTTGTAGGCTCATCGAGAATCAGTAGGTTGACAGGTTCAAGGAGCAGTTTGATCATTGCCAATCGTGTTCGTTCTCCACCAGAGAGCACCTTCACCTTCTTGTCTGAGGCCTCGCCACCAAACATGAAGGCACCAAGGATGTCGCGTATCTTCAGGCGTATGTCACCTCGTGCCACACGGTCGATAGTGTCAAACACAGTCAATTCCTCGTCGAGCAACTGTGCCTGATTCTGAGCGAAATAACCTATCTGCACGTTGTGTCCAACCTTCAGTTCACCTGCGTAATCTATCTCGTTGAGGATGCACTTAACCAAGGTTGACTTACCCTCACCGTTGCGTCCAACGAAAGCTACCTTCTCGCCACGCTTGATGGTGAGGTTAACGTGGTCAAAGACCGTATGGTCGTAGTCCTTCCTCACCTCGTCGCAGATTACGGGATAGTCACCACTTCGCTGTGAACAGGTGAATTTCAGGTGCAGGGCAGAGTTGTCCACCTCATCCACCTCGATAGGCACGATCTTCTCTAACTGACGTATACGTTGCTGCACCTGTATGGCTTTTGTGGCCTGATATCGGAAACGGTCTATAAAAGCTTGCGTTTCGGCTATCTCTTTCTGCTGGTTTTCGTAGGCACGCAACTGCTGTTCGCGGCGCTCTGCTCTCAGGTTTAGGTATTCGTCATACTTCACCTTGTAATCGTACACTCTGCCACAACTGATTTCCAATGTACGGTTCGTCACATTGTTGATGAAGGCACGGTCATGGCTCACCAGCATCACGGCACCAGCCTTCGTGGCAAGGAACTGCTCCAGCCACACGATACTTTCGATGTCGAGGTGGTTGGTAGGCTCATCGAGCAACAGCACATCGGGATGCTGCAAGAGCAGTTTGGCCAACTCAATACGCATACGCCAACCTCCAGAGAATTCTTTAGTTGGACGGTCGAAGTCCTCACGCCGGAATCCCAAGCCTTGTAACGTGCGTTCCAATTCGCCTTGGTAATCCATTCCGCCCATCATCTGAAAACGTTCACTCAGATGGGTGAAACGCTCCACCAGTTGCATGTAACCTTCACTCTCGTAGTCAGTTCGGGTCATCATCTCCTGGTTCAGCTGGTCTATCTTGGCCTGTAGTTCGTGGATATGAGCAAAGGCCGTCTCGGTCTCTTCGCGTACCGTCTTGCCGTCACTCAGCACCATCACCTGAGGCAGGTATCCCACAGTTGTCTCACGAGGAATACTCACCGTGCCACCCGTTGGTTGTTGTAGTCCGGCTATAATTTTCAGCATCGTACTCTTGCCTGCACCATTCTTACCTACCAGTGCTATGCGGTCACGGTCATTGACCACATAACTGACATCAGCAAACAGCGCCTTGGCCGAGAACTCTACCTGTAAATTGTCAATTGATATCACTTTCCTTTTATTTTTAGCGCGCAAAGATACGAATTTTCGAGAGAAATTCCAAATAAATTTGGATATTTCCAAGCGTAATCATAGGTATTTTTGGTTTCTCATAGGTTTCACATATACTTTTAATACATAGTTTATACGTACAAACACCGTACAGCCTACGTATAGCCTACGTAAATGTACGGTGTTTGTACGGTGTTTGTACGGTGTTTGTACGTTAGAAGTATGAAGTATGCCAGTTGTACCAAACTACATAAGGGAGTAAAATGACACGTATAGAATATCTGTCAGCTATAGAAAAAAAGTACGTTGCTTCTAAAACAGGTTACATTTTCGAATTTTCCTCGGTTTCATCGGTGTTTTTTTTGCTTTAAGGGGTGTTAGATTCGTATAGGAACCTAACACCTAATTCATAGAAATCTAACACCTATTTATAGGAAACGAACACCTTACTTTCATTT
>DCIS01000036.1:3109-5227 GCA_002317475.1 Prevotellaceae bacterium UBA1720
GGAGTTCTCCGATGGACAAATTACAGCCATAACCTTCTCGGATTCTTTACGTGACGTTCTTGCCGATCCAAAAGCCTTGGATTCGCTTGACAACTGGATGGCCAACATTCATCCTGATGACAGAACCATGGTTGAGGCTGTCATTCAGGAGGTACTGGATCAGAGAGAGGATGCCAGGGAGATTGACGTGGAGTTCCGCTTGCTGACCAAGAGTGGTTATCGTCTGTTTCATGACAGCACCACCGTGGAACGTACCGCTGACGGCAAACCCATTCGAGCCACTGGTGTGGTTTTCGACATCACCGTGCTGGACGAGGCTAACGACCAGAGGAACGCAGAGATCAACAAGGCTTATGCCGTGATCGAAGGTCTCAGTCATGAGTATCACACCATCTGGACCGTAGACAAGGACACACTCGAGATGGCGTTCATACGCTCAAATGGTACTACCTTGCCAGGAGCCATCTATCTCGGACGTAACATGCCGACTTGGGACGAGGGGGTGCATGCCTATGTGGAGACCTTTGTCGTACCAGAAGAAAGAGAACGTATCCTCAAGGCTGTAACATCGGCCGAGATTATCCGCCAGTTGGAGCAACAACCAGTCTATCTAGTTAGTTTCCAACGTATTGAACCTGACGGAAACACTAGCCATCATCAGGTAACCTTCGCCAACGCAGACACAAAAGACGGCAAGCATCTCTTTGTCTTTGCCCTTCGCAATATCGACAAAACCGTACGCGAGGAGGAGGCAAAGCAAAGACAGCTACAGGAAGCTCTGGAGATGGCTAATGCTGCAAGTGATGCCAAGACTTCCTTCCTCTTTAACATGAGCCATGACATTCGCACCCCCATGAATGCCATCATCGGTTTTACACGCCTTTTGCGCAAATACCAGGAGAGGCCAGAAAAAAGGGAAGACTACCTGAACAAGATCGAGAATTCGAGCAATGTACTGCTCTCCATCCTGAACAATGTGCTTGAGATGGCACGCATCGAGAAGGGACGCGT
The DNA here is from genome assembly GCA_002317475.1 of Prevotellaceae bacterium UBA1720. GTDB lineage: Bacteria > Bacteroidota > Bacteroidia > Bacteroidales > Bacteroidaceae > Physcousia. The sequence goes on from DCIS01000036.1 coordinate 4,121, forward strand.
CGATCTATTGGAAACGGCCGTTTCGGCAAAGGATTTCGGCCATTCGATTATTGACATATTCGCCGGCAGAATGGAGGAAAAGGGACTAACCTTCACCCTTCACCCCAACACGCTGCACGATTACGTCTTTCTTGACGAAACCAAGATACGCGAGGTACTCATCAATCTGCTGTCCAACGCATACAAATACACCATGCCTGGAGGCAGTGTGGATGTCTATATCGACGAACTACCTCACGAGAAGGAAGGCTACGTCTACCTCCAAGCCATAGTGAAGGATACAGGTATCGGCATGTCAGAGGAATTCCTGCCACACATCTTTGATGAGTTCAGCCGCGAAGTGAGTACCACAGAGAATCAAATAGAGGGAACAGGCCTGGGCATGCCTATCGTAAAACGTCTGGTGGATCTCATGAACGGAACGATTGAGGTAGAGAGCAAACTGGGAGAAGGTACAACCTTCACCGTACAAATCCCACATCGCGTAGCTGACACCCTGGAGCAAAGATACGAAAACACATGGGAATCGCACACCATAGATGACCTAAAGGGACATCGCATATTACTGGCTGAGGACAACGACCTGAATGCAGAAATTGCCATGGAGTTGTTCGGAGAGGTAGGACTGATCGTGGACCGTGTCTGCAACGGAAAGCAATGCGTCGAAAAAATGAATGAAGCACCAGCAGGTTACTATGAAGTCATCTTCATGGACATCCAAATGCCCAAGATGAACGGATACGAGGCTACAGAGTCCATACGCAAACTCTCTGACAAGACCAAAGCCAGCATCCCCATCCTGGCACTTACAGCCAACGCCTTCGAGGAGGACAAACACAAAGCCATCAATGCTGGCATGAACGGACACATCGGAAAGCCTATCGACCTCAAAGAGTTATTCAGAACACTGTCTAAATACGTTCTGAAACAATGAGTATAGATCATATTATATTGCAGTTTCAACAAAAAGTTGTATCTTTGCGATGAAAAACTGAGTAAGTGAACTTATTTCATACACACGATGCATAGACTTGGCTACATACTCTTACTGCTGATGGCATGCCTCCTTTCCGCCTGCAACAGAGAGGAGCAGACGAATGCACGCCT
>DCIS01000061.1 GCA_002317475.1 Prevotellaceae bacterium UBA1720
TAGTAGGGACTCATAGCCTCGCTACGCAAAGAAGAAGCACCACGAAGGGTGATAGAGGGACTGCCGTTGGGGTCGCCGGTAGAGGTGACAACGAGTCCGGGCACCTTGCCCTGCAACATCTGAGCAGGATCGGTGAAGACACCCTTGTTCAGGTCCTCAGCCTTGACAGTGGTGATGGATGAAGTGACGTCCTTGCGCTGCATTGAACCGTAACCTACGACTACGAGGTCCTCCATCATCTTGGTATCCTCCTGAAGGGTTACGTTGACATTGCCACGACCCACCTTTACAACACGAGTCACATAACCGATGCAACTGATGCGGAGTGACTGGCCTTGAGCGGCATTGACGGTAAAGTTACCATTCTGGTCGGAAACGGCGAGTGTGTTGGTCTCAACCACCTCAATACGAGCACCGATAACGGGCTCGCTGGAAGCGTCCATCACACGTCCTTTCACATGCTTGGCATTCTGGGGAGCAGCCTCGACGGCCATGCTCTCAGCAGCCTGAACGGAACTTGGAGCAACCATGGTCATGGCAGCAAGTCCCATCAAACAAATAAAGTTTTTCTTCATAAAAATTGTGTTTATTGAACAAAATTTTGTCATATTGGGTGCAAATTTAAGCAAAAGTAACAAATTGGGCAAATGTTTTATATAATAAAAGTTAAGGAAGATGGCAGGAAGAGGAAAAATAGAACAACATAGTGGCGTTTAGTGCAAAAAAAAGAGTCAAAGACTTGATTGTCAATGACTCTATTAAAAGGGCTAGGAATATCTAGGAAGGCCTAGGATGACCTAGGAAGACCTACTTGATATTCTTGCGGATGCGGGTGAGGTAATCGTTCAGGGCCGATTCATCGCGGCGGTCGATGATCTCGATGAGATCCTTCAACTCAGCACGGATCTGCTCCACATGATGCTTGGTGCGTGGATTGAAGAGGATTTCACGCAGCAGGGTATCATCCTCGGAAAGCACCCCCTTGGCAATGCCCAGATGGCGCTTGAAGGTGGTACCGGGAGCATCCTGGTGCTTCATGACAGCGGAGAAGACAAAGGTGCTGACGAAGGGTACGGACAGGGAGTAAGCCATGGCCTCGTCGTGCTCCTCGAAGGAGTACTCATGGACATTCAGACCGAGACGGCGGTAGAGGTCGAGGAAGAAGATGCGACCCATATAGTCACCCTCGTTGATGACAATGGCGTTCTCCGTGCTCAATGCACCGAGGTTAGCAAACGTAGGACCAAACATAGGGTGGGTGCTGACATAGCGCAGACCCGTCTTGTCATAATAATCCTTGAAATCAGTTTTCACACTGCTGATATCCGAGATGATACAGTCCTTGGGCAGATGAGGGATGACCTGATCAAACACTGACAACGTATATTTCAGCGTCACGGCATTGATCACCAGTTCGGGACGGAACGCCTCGATCTCCTCCATCGTAGTAAACCTCTGCGTATTGTACAGGAACCTCATACGCTTGGCATCTATCTCATATACAGCACATTCGTGGTCAAAAGACAGTACGTCCGTGAAGAACGAACCCATCTTACCGGCACCGAGAATTAAAATTTTCATAAAAGCCTGAAATTTTAATTAATTATAAATTACAAATTATAAATTATAAATTATGCTTTTGACATTTTTTCTTTGATTTTTATTATTATGCTAGCAAGCAACCTTAATAATTCAACAACATCATCACGCAAGTTCAACTTGACCATGCGAACACCAAACTCAAGACTTTTTTCCGAAATGACGTTTGTCTTCACCTGAAGCTTATAATTTATAATTTATAATTAGTAATTAAATTATCAACAAATCACTTGTTGATAATTTCCATTTGCTGTCTCACACTCTCCTCATGGATGGCCTCGTAGATCTTCTTGACGAAGGCTGAGTCCATGCCACAGAGGGCACCCTGAGCACCACGCTTGTCAAGGATCTCGGTGTAACGGCCTGTCTGTACGACACCCATGTTATGCTCCTTCTTGTAAGCGGCAATCTCGCGAGAGACACGCATACGACGGGTGAGGAGGTCCATGAGATTGTCGTCCATCTCGTCAATCTGCTTACGCAGGGAAGCGAGGGACTCGGTCATCTCGACATTGTCACGGATAACCAGACGGTCGAGGATAAAGTCGAGCACATCGGGAGTAACCTGCTGCTTGGCATCACTCCATGCCTCGTCGGGACAACAGTGACTCTCGACAATCAGTCCGTCCATACCCATATCCATAGCCTGCTGGCAGAGGGGTGCGATAAGGTCGCGACGACCACCGATATGGCTGGGGTCACAAGCGACGGGAAGGTTGGGATAACGACGCTTCAACTCGATGGGCAAGTGCCACATGGGCGTGTTGCGATAGAGCTTCTGGTCGATGCTGCTGAAACCACGATGGATGGCACCGATACGCTTCACACCGGCACGGTTGAGACGCTGCAAAGCACCAATCCACAGTTCGAGATCGGGATTGACGGGATTCTTTACCAGCAAGGGTACGTCGACACCCTGCAAGGCATCAGCCAAGGCCTGAACAGCAAAGGGATTAGCCGTGGTACGGGCACCTACCCACAGTACATCAATGCCAGCCTTCAAGGCCTGCTCGACATGCTCGGGAGTAGCCACCTCAGTAGCGGTAAGCATACCTGTCTCCTGCTTCACCTGTTGCATCCAAGGCAGAGCCATCTCACCATGACCCTCGAAACCTCCGGGCTTGGTACGTGGTTTCCAGATGCCGGCACGGAACATGTGGCATCCCTTGTCTGCCAACTGCTTGGCGGTACTCATCACTTGTTCTTCTGTCTCAGCAGAGCATGGGCCTGCGATGACGAAAGGACGTTCATTGTCACTGGGAAGATTCAGAGGGGAAAGTTCAAGATCCATAAAACGTATATGATAATGTTAAATGGTAATCGGTGGATGGTAAATGGTAAATGGTAAATGGTAAATGGTAAATTTCATATTTTCTCGATACGAAACAGTGACTCTTGCAGTTTTTCCTCGGTTGCACAAAGGCTGATGCGGACATAGCGGCTGCCGTTTGAACCGAAGATGAAGCCGGGAACGATGAAGACGCGAGCCTCGTGGAGGACACGCTCGGTGAGGTCCTCGACATTCTCCAGACTGTCGGGAATACGGCCCCAGAGGAACATACCTACCTGCTTCTCATCCCAGGTACAACCAAGGGTACGGAGGATCTGCTCTGCCAGACGACGACGATTGCCGTAGAGGGTGCGGTTGAAATCGCGATGCCACTCGTCGGGATTGTGGAACGCCTGAGCAGCAGCAAGTTGCAAGGGACGGAACATGCCACTATCCACATTGCTCTTCACCTTCAGAATCCACTGGATGAACTGTGCATTGGTGCTGATCCAACCTACACGCCAACCGGGCATATTCTGACTCTTGGACATCGAGTTGAACTCGATACAGCACTCCTTGGCACCCTCTACCTGCAAGATGCTGAGGGGATGCTCGTTGAGGATAAGACTATAGGGATTGTCGTTCACCACGATGAGATGATGACGGCGGGCAAAATCCACCAGCTTCTCATACAGTTCCTTCGTAGCCTGTGCACCTGTGGGCATGTTGGGATAGTTGGTCCACATCAACTTCACGCCACTGAGGTCCATCTGTTCCAAGGCATCGAAGTCAGGGTACCAGTTGTTGTCCTCACGAAGGTCGTAGTTGATGATCTCCGCTCCGAGGATCTTGCTCAGCGAGGTGTAGGTAGGATAACCGGGATTGGGAACCAACACCTTGTCACCGGGATTAACAAAGGCCAGGGTGACATGCAGGATACCCTCCTTGCTACCCAAGAGAGGCTGAATCTCGGTCTTAGGGTCAAGGTCGACATCATACCAACGCTTGTAGAAATAGGCCATACCCTCGCGCAACTCAGGAATGCCCACGTAGGGCTGATAGCCATGTGTGTTGGGTTTCTGACTCTCCTGGCAGAGGGTCTGAATGGTCTCGGGTGAAGGGGGCATATCGGGACTGCCAATGCCCAGTGAGATGACATCCTTGCCCTCAGCATTCATCTGTGCCACCTCCTTCAGTTTGCGACTGAAGTAGTACTCGCTGACCGAACTCAAACGTTCGGCGGGTTTATATGCTTTGCTTTCCATCGTTGTAGTATCCTAATATTTTAAGTTCTTTTGTCAGTGGGGTAATAGCCTGAATACCAAGAGCCAACTTCTCAGTGTTGGTGAAACTGAGGTCTACGTAGAAGAGGTACTGCCACTCCTTGCCAATGATGGGCAGAGACTGAATCTTCGTAAGGTTGAGCTTGTAAAAGGACAGGACGCTCAGCACGGCAGACAGACTACCCTCCTCATGCTGCAGACTGAACACCAGACTGGCCTTGTCCACTTTGCTTCTGTCGCGAAGCTCGTCAGCGATGTCAGGTGAGGAGAGTACGAGGAAACGGGTGAAATTGTGCTTGTTGGTCTCGATACCTTCCTGAAGCACCTTCATGCCATAGATCTGCGCAGCATCCTTATGACAGATGGCAGCATGGCCACGTTGCTGCTTGGCACTGATATCGCGTGCAGCACCTGCTGTGTCGGCCACCTCGACCACCTTCAACTCGGGATGACGCGACAGAAAATCACGGCATTGCATCAATGCAACGGGGTGAGAGTTGGCTTCTGTCAGGTCCTTCCAGTCCTCATCGGGCAGACACATGATACTGTGACTGATACGCAACTTGTGTTCACCGACGATGGTGGAATGGGATTCGCGCAGCAGTTCGTAGTTATGTAACAAGCTGCCTGCAATGGTATTCTCGATGGCTACCAAGGCTACGACCTCCTCGTCATCAGCCAGATGCTGAAACACTTGCTCGAACGTGTCGCAACAGATCAACTCGATATCCTCGCCCTCGAAATAGCGATGAGCGGCAATATCATGAAACGATCCCTTGATACCCTGTATGGCTACTTTTCTCATTATTATAAATATATACTAAAATAAAACCCGCCTCATTTGGAAGCGGGTTACATATTGTTATGCTAATGTTTATCTTGCCGTTTGGATTTGATACATAATCACCCGCTTTAGTTCATTTGCTAAAGTAAAAGTAATAATAATATGTACCAAAAAACTGCTTCATTCTGTGTTGTGTTATTGTTTAACGCCACAAAATTACAAATTATTTGAGAATGGAACAAAAAAAACTTCTATTTTTTCCAAAAAGGCACTATTTTCTTTCAAATAGCAATGTCTTTTGCCTTTTTCTTTGTAATTTTGGGGCAAAATGACACAAAAAGGTGGGTTCTATAAATTCGCTTTGTTAGATTTTGGATTTAAATGGAAAGCAAAAAAGAAAGACTTGTCCTGCATGACACCTCGTTCGTGGACCTCATGGCACGACGCGTATTCAACGTCTTGCTCGTGGCCAACCCCTACGATGCCTTCATGCTGGAGGACGATGGTCGAATAGATGAAAAGATATTCTTCGAGTATGCCAAACTGGGACTGCGCTTCCCTCCCCGATTCACACAGGTTGCCTCCAAGGAAGAGGCTGAGGAGGAGATGCAGAAGAAGGAGTTTGACCTGCTGATCTGTATGCCTGGTACGGACAACAACGATGTATTCGACATTGCCCGCAATATCAAGGTAACCTACCCCAACCTGCCAATCGTGGTGCTGACACCCTTCAGCCATGGTCTGACACGACGTATGGAGCACGAGGACCTGAGCATGTTCGAGTATGTCTTCTGCTGGTTGGGCAACACGGAGCTGCTGCTTTCCATCATCAAGCTGATCGAGGACAAGATGAACCTGGAGCACGACGTGGAGGCTGGCGTACAGATGATCCTGCTGGTCGAGGACAACATACGTTTCTACAGCAGCATCCTGCCCCACCTCTACAAGTTCGTCCTGCAACAGAGCCTTGCCTTTGCCAGCGAGGCACTGAACTCACAGCTGGAACAGTTGCGCATGCGTGGACGTCCAAAGATCGTGCTGGCACGTAACTACGAGGAGGCCCTCGAACTTTACACCAAGTATGCCAACAACACCTTGGGTGTGATCAGCGACTGCCGCTACCCACGCAATGGCGAGATAGACGAGGAGGCAGGATACAAACTGCTGACCCACATCCGCGAATGTGACCGATACATCCCCCTGGTGCTGGAGTCAAGTGAAACAAATGCTGGAAACCTCGCACGCGAGTGTCACGCACGATTTATAGATAAGAATTCAAAGAAGATCGATGTGGACCTGCGTGACATCCTGCGTCGATACTTCGGTTTCGGTGACTTCATCTTCCGCAATCCCGACACACTGGAGGAGGTGGCTCGTGTGAAGAACCTCAAGGATCTGCAGGACAACATCTTCACATTGCCCCGAGAGTCTTTGCTCTATCACATCTCACACAACAATGTGTCACGCTGGCTCTGTTCGCGTGCCCTCTTCCCCATCTCTGAGTTCCTGAAGCACATCACCTGGGACTCGCTGCAGGATGTCGATGCGCACCGTCAGATCATCTTTGATGCCATCGTGTCATACCGAAGGATGAGAAACCAGGGCGTTGTGGCCGTCTTCCAGCGCGAGCGTTTTGACCGCTACTCCAACTTTGCTCGCATCGGTGAAGGTAGTCTGGGTGGTAAGGGACGTGGTCTGGCTTTCCTGGACCATATCATCAAGCGCCATCCCGAACTCAACGGCTACGAGAATGTCTACACGATGATTCCCAAGACAGTGGTGCTTTGTACAGACATCTTCGATGAGTTCATGGACACCAACGAACTGTACCAGATAGCACTGAGCAATGCACCCGACGAGGATATCCTACGTCACTTTCTGCATGCCCGTCTGCCACAGAGTCTGGTGGGAGACCTCATGGCCTTCCTGGATGTGGTGAAGTCGCCTATTGCCATACGTTCGTCATCCCTGCTCGAGGATTCTCATTATCAACCATTTGCAGGAGTCTACTCAACGTACATGATACCCTATCTGGACGATCAGTACGAACGTCTGCGCATCCTTTCCGACGCCATCAAGTCGGTGTATGCCAGCGTCTACTACCAGTCCAGCAAGGACTATATGACCGCCACCTCCAACCTCATCGACCAGGAGAAGATGGGCGTCATCCTGCAAGAAGTGGCAGGACGTCAGTACGAGAACCGCTTCTACCCCACCTTCTCGGGTGTGGCACGTAGCGTGAACTACTACCCTATAGGCGAGGAAAAGGCTGAGGAGGGAACGGTGAACCTGGCACTGGGACTGGGCAAGTACATCGTGGATGGAGGCGTCAGTCTGCGTGTCTGTCCCGCTCATCCCGACCATGTGCTGCAGACCAGTGAGATGGAGATTGCACTGCGTGACACACAGACACGCTTCTATGCCTTGGACCTGGACCCCAATCCCGATATGGAGTTTCAGGTGAACGATGCCTTCAACCTGAAACGCATGAAGGTGAAGGATGCCGAAAAGGATGGAACACTGCGCTACATTGCCTCTACCTTCGACCCCTACGACATGGTGATACGTGACGGTATCTATGAGGGTGGACGTAAGGTGCTGACTTTCTGCGGCGTATTGCAGAACGGCGTCTTCCCCCTGCCTGAGATGCTGCAGATGATCCTGAAGTATGGAGAGTCGGAGATGCGTCGACCCGTGGAGATTGAGTTTGCCGTGAACCTGAACGAGGACCGCAGTGGTGAGTTCTACCTCTTGCAGATACGTCCTATGGTAGACAACAGAATGATGCTCAACGAGGACCTCACACTCATCCCCGACGAGGACACGCTGCTCCGTTCACACAGCGCCATCGGTCACGGCATCATCAGCGACATCAACGATGTGGTGTACATCAAGACAGATGGTTATACAGCCTCCAATAATCCAGAGATAGCCGAGGAGATAGAACGTATCAACCGTAAGATCATGGAGGATGGGCGTGGCTATCTGCTCGTTGGTCCCGGACGTTGGGGCAGCAGCGATCCCTGGTTGGGTGTTCCCGTAAAGTGGCCAAACATCAGTGCGGCACGCATCATCGTCGAGGCAGGACTCAGCAACTATCAGGTAGATCCAAGTCAGGGTACGCATTTCTTCCAGAACCTCACGTCGCTAGGTGTAGCATACCTCACCATCGATGCCTTCCGTGGTGATGGCGTTTATCGTCAGGACGAACTGGACGCTATGCCTGCCATCGAAGAGACCAAACACGTTCGACACGTGCGTTTCGAGACCCCTCTAACCATCAAGGTGGATGGCATCCATCGCGAGGGTGTCATCATGAAAGGACAATAAAAACGCAAGAAAAACGTTATAATAGGAAACAATAGATAAAATAGATATGCCAAATAAGACCTTTCTCATATTGCTTCTTTGCCTTTTATGCCTGATTCCCAATCAGATCAAGGCAGACGAGAACGACTCCATCATAGCACAGATCAAGGCAGACATCGCAGCCGTCAAGGAGGCGCAGAGAGCCACTCGTGCCGAACTGAAGGAGCAAGACCGCGACCTTAGACAGTTGACCAAGGAACTGGAGAAAGCACGTGCCACCATACAGAAGAACAAGGAAGGTGCACGTGATGCCAAGAAGAAGAACAAGGACTTCACACCGAAGCAGTTGGAGCGCACTTACATGAGTAAGTACGGCAAGGCTGTCTCTGCTGATCCCGAGCAAGCAGTACAGTCAGGTAAGGTTGCTAAAAAGAAACAAGAGAAGCCTGCTAAAACCAAGACTTACAAGGAGTTGAAGGAGGAAAAAGACAAAGCCAAGGAGAAGGCTGAAAAAGAGTTGAAGGCACAAAAAGAGAAGGAAGAAAAGGCTGAACAGGCACGACTCGAGAAAGAGGAGAAGGAACTAAGGAAGACTGAAAAGGCAGAGAAGGCTGAAAAGGCAGAGAAGGCTGAAAAGGCAAAGAAGGCTGAAAAGGCAGAGAAGGCTGAAAAGGCAGAACCTGTAAAGAAGACTGAGAAAGCAGAAAAGGCTGAAAAAGCAGAGAAGGCTGAAAAAGCTGAAGAGGCAAAGCCTGCCGAACCAGAAAAGAAGGCAGAACCTGCTAAGGAAGAGGCTAAGCCTGCCGAACCCGAGAAGAAAGCAGCTCCTGCCAATCCTCGTCGTAAGATCAGCGACAAGGAAGCCCTACGTCAGCAGAAGGAACGCAATGCATACTATGAGAAGCGTCTGAAGGAGAAGAAGAAGCAGGAAGCCAAGGAGGCAAAGGCTGCTGCCAAGGCCAAGAAGGAAGAGGAGAAGGCTGCAAAGAAGGCTCCCAAGACCAAGGAAGAACGAGAGGCTGAGGAAGTAGCCAAGAAGGAGGCCAAGGCCGAGGAGAAAGCCAAGAAGGAAGCAGAAAAGGCAGAGAAGAAGGCTAAGAATGCCGAAGAAGAGGAACCTGAAGTGGAAGACTTTGAAGAAGTGGAAGACTGATCAATATTGCATTTTTTGCTATCGTCACTTCATGATTACAACATAAAAAACTACAAAAACACGGAAATAGTTTGGAAATAATATAAATAATGTTAACTTTGTGGAAAGAATTAACTATCTAACATCTATCCACAAGCATGAAAAACAAACTACATCTCCGTAACTTGTTGAGTATCTTGTTACTCGTATTGGGGATCACCAGCACCATGGCAGCAGAATTACCTCTGCTCACAACGGATGCCAGTGATCCTGTTCTTTACCGTATTAAGAACACCCGTCGAACGGCTAAGGGCACAGCCAACTACTGGGTCATGCCCAATGGTCTTTCTACTGACCAGAGTGCAGCAGAACAAGTCTATTTCACAGGCGTCAAGACCAACAGCTATTACCGTGTCAAGATTCATCAGAAAGGTACCGACAAGACCCTAACCGCCGACTATACCTGGGGTGAAGGTATTGACTGGTACATCAAGGAGTTCACCAGTGCACAGGGAGGTGGCTACAGTGGTGTGCTGATCAGCAATGCCTCTACCTTCCCTAATGTCACCAACGACAAGATGGCCGATGACGGTCTGGGCTGCTGGTACGTAGGTTCAAGCAACACCTATCCCTGGCTCTATGGAGGTCAATGGGACGGTTCAATATTCAACTTCGAGATCGTAGACGAAAGTCGTCTTACCTCTTCTCTCATCGAGATTCCTCAGGAGCAGGGCGAGAACATCAGTGATGGTGCAAGCCGTGCCACAAAGACTGAGGGTGATGGATACACCACCTACATCACCGACACCGGTATCTGCGTCATCGTGAAGATATACAATGTTGACGTCAAGGACTGTGACTATGTCCTCTTCAAGTTTGCCGAACCAACACCCTCTGGTATCAAGGCTGCCTTCTGGAAACAGGGTGGAACGGACAATGTGGATATACCTGAGGGATCCACCGAATATAAGTACGTCTTTGCCGAAGACAGCAAATGCGCTGTTTCCAATGGCGTTCTGCCTCAGCTCACACTTCTGGTTATCTACCCAGGTACGTCTAAGACGGTGAAAATCACGGGTATATACAAGCACTCTACCGTTGCTTCCGGTAGTGGCGAATCTGAAGTCACCCCTGTTGACGATGCCCTTGAGGCACTGCGTGTAGCCATCGACAATGCCTCTCAATACAAGGTTGGCGATGCTCTGGGACAATACTCTGGCGAGGACCCCTCGGCCATCATCACAGAGGCTGAGGCATACATTGCCACGAAGGAATACACTGCAGAGAAACTACAGGAATACATCGCAGCAATCAACAAGTGCCTGAGTACTCTTGTCATCAACCTCCCCGCAGCAGGTAGTGAGTTCCGACTCTACAATCCCACGCTCAAGGCATACGTCTCTGCTCCCGCTGGTGCTACCCGTATGAAGATGGTGTCCGGAGCTGTAGCAAGTGCCGTTTTCCAGTATGATGGCAAGAACATCATTGGCAAATCATCAGGACTCTACACCGCCACTTATTCGTTGAACAAGGAGGAGGGTCCCGACAAGGTGATCATCGTTCCTGCTTACGGTAACAAACCCGGTCTTTACACCATCGAATACATGGGTGGTGAGAAGGAGCGTTGCCTGCAGGCAGAGGCTGTAGGCAGTGACTGCAACCGTCATTACCTCATGTCACAGAGTGGCTATGACGCTAGTACCCAGAACGCTACAGCCTTCGAGATTCGTCTGGTCAGCGGTGACGTCATCCACCCCGTCAATATGACTGACAAGATTGCCAACCCCTCTTTTGAGACTGGCAACGTTGATGGTTGGGTAGTATCAGCCGTCTTAGGTGATGTGGATGCCAAGCCCAACAGCAATGGAACCTATACCTGTACCGATTGTGACGGCGATTACCTCTTCAACACTTGGGTCAGCAGTGATGGACATGTAGGTGCTACGCAGGACCAGTGCGCTTACCAGACCCTCTACGGTTTGCTTGAAGGCGAGTATCGTCTTGAGGTCATGGCAGCCTCCAACCAGAGCACACAGATGGACCTCTTCGCCAACAGCTTCGTACAGAAGTTCGTTCCTCGTTCCAAGAGTGCCCTCACTCCTCATCGCCTCACCAACATCTACGTCACTCCTGACACGAAGGGTATGGTGATGGGTGTTCGTTCGGCCAGTTGGTTCAAGTGCGATAATTTCCGCCTTACCTACATGGGCAAGACCGCAGCCTACGAGAAGTACCTCCAGGAAGGTCTGAAGGATGCTACAATCATGAACCCCGTCATCTTCGACTTCTTCGATGGTCAGACCACAGACGGTTTCACCTATACCCCCGAGGAGGGAGCAGAAGGTGCATATCCATCCAATGGCGGAGGCATCCAGACCGATGGAACCATTGTTGACAAGGCCAAGACACAGGTCTGGACCTCATCCTCTTCTGCACTGGGTGCATCTACCCTCAGCACCACGTATACGGGGCTTCCTGTTGGCTACTATAAAGTGAGCACTGCCATCCGTGTGATGGACCAGTACGGTACAGTCAACAAACCCGCAAAGGGCCTGACCCTCTATGCCGGACAGAGCGAAGCCGCTATCACCAAGGGCACAACACCTCCAGGTGGTGACAACAAGAGTAAGGGCTTCTATGGCGATTATGCCGTTGTGACACAAGTCACTGATGGCAACCTGGAGACAGGTTTCAAGATTGGCAGCAACTGTACCTTCAACTGGTTTGGTTTCCAAGGATTTAAGCTCGAGTACTTAGGTACAGAGGATCCTGCTGATATGATTCTCAACCTTAATCTGCCTGCTGACCAGTACGTAGCCCTTTGCGTACCTTACGACATCACTCCCGAGTACTTTGGTTCCTTCTACAAGGTGGTAGAGGTACGTGACGGCAAGGCACTGCTCGTACCCGACTACAGCACCACCATCTCTGCTGGTACACCTACCGTGGTGAAGGCAACGGGTAAGAATCCTGAGGTTGCCATCAACAATATTCAGATCAGCAATGGCAATCCCGGTTCGGTACTGAGTCTCTGGAACAACACCCTGTTACAGGGTACCTACAATGGTTTCACCTGGAATGCCGACCTCGTAGACCGCACCGTCGTTGCGGGCAAGGAACTGGAGTACAGCGAGGCTGACCTCACGAACCTCAACTTCCACGCCACAGCCATGAACCGTGCCGCACAGCGTTTCTGGGACGAGAATGCAGGTTACACCACTGCCAGCAGTTCTACCATTACCAACTACCTCAGTGAGAAGACATGGAATCGTCGTGACCAGCCCAACCCCATCATTATTCCTGTCACTCCCAGCAACAAGATCCAGCGCATATTCTATGCCCCTGACTCTACCTACGTAGGCAAGCAGCTCGTTTCCATTGCTGCCAAGGAGGACCGTGCCGAGATCTACAACCTCATACCTGGCTGTACCTATTATTATTATCTTTCAGGAACAGACATTAAGGGTCAGTTCGTAGTGGATGGCGCGCTGCGTATGATCATGGTGGGTGACAATGTCTACAACTGCCGTGACCTGGGTGGCAAGCAGACTGTTGACGGTCGTTATGTACGTTATGGCAAAATCTTCCGAAATGGTGAGATGAATGGTGGCTACAAGGCTACCAGCGATGAGTTGACCCTGATGAAGAAGTTGGGTATAGGTGCAGAGATTGACCTCCGTGGTGAGATTGACAACAGCGGTGCTGGTACCTCTGCCTTTGGTTTCAAAAAAGGCTCTACCTACTACTATGTAGGTGGCGACCATTACATTGCCGATGAAGCTACGAAGATAGCCAATGGTGATGCTGAGGGTATCAAGTACTGGAAGGAGGAGATCGAGTTCACTGTCAAGAACCTTGCAGCAGGCAAAGGCGTTGATTTCCACTGCCGTATTGGTGCTGACCGAACAGGTTGTCTGGGTCTCTTGCTCGAAGGTCTGCTGGGTGTCAAGGAGAACGACCTCATCCGCGACTACGAGACCACCTCATTCTCTACAGCTGCCGGAACACGTATCAAGAGCAACACCTTCGACACGGGTCTTAAATTCATCAAGAACATGACACCCACTGGTGGTACCCTTCGTGATGCCTTCGACAAGTACGTCACCGGCACACTGAAGGTTGACCAGAGCGTCATCGATCAGTTCCGTGAGATCATGCTCATCGACGAACCCGAATATGTAGGTATCCAGGATGTCATCCAGACCGACACTCCTGTCCCCGCCACAAAGCAGGGCATCTACGACCTCACTGGTCGCAAACTCGACAATGTACATGCCGGTCTTATGATCGTAAATGGCAGAAAAATGTTCGTAAAGTAAAATTCTAATAATCAGTACTGAAAGGGTGCATTTGGCCATTACAAGCCATTTGCACCTTTTCTTTAGCGTTAAACCATGATGAGTAATTCGTATCTATTTCATTGTAGAAAACAAAATCACACAATATGATAAGAAAAGTATGTTTGGCCATAATGGCAAGTATGATGCTTGCAGGTCAAGTCAATGCAAAGAACGAGAAGACCATCACCCTCACATACAAGGGTAACAAGGTAACTGTGGTGAACAATGCCAAGGACAGTACCAAGGTAACTGTTGACGGCAGTCATATCACCCTCAACAGCCAGTACACTCAGCCCATCCATGTCACCCTCCAGGGAAAGAGCGAGGATGGAACGTTCGTGCTGAAGAACAGTGGTCGTGTCAAACTCTCACTGAACAATCTGGACCTTACCTCCAAGGAGGGTGCTGCCCTGTGGCTGAAGAACAAGAAGCGTGTGGAGATTGTTGCACCCAAGGGTACTACCAATAACCTCGTCATCGTGGAATGTCAGGACACTGCCAAATACAAGGCAGCCTGCATCTTTGCCAAGGAAAATATCAAGTTCTCGGGCAAAGGTACACTCAATGTCACCTCTGAGGGCAAGGGTTGTAAGGGTATCAATTCCAAAGGTAATATCACCATCGATGAACTCACACTGAACGTTGAGACCAAGGGTGACAACTGGAACAGCAGCCGTGGTAAGTTCGGCGGCATGGGCGGCTTCGGTGGCGGCTTCGGAGGTGGTTTCCCAGGTGGCGGTGAAGGCGGTTTCCCCGACTTCGGAGGCTTTGGTGGCTTCCCTGGTGGCGACTTCAACCCTGACAGCATACCCAACTTTGGAGGTGGCTTCCCAGGTGGTGGCTTCGGTGGTGGCTTCGGAGGTGGCTTCGGTGGTGGTCATCGTGAACACATGGAAGGTGACAGCATCCGTGGTCATCGCGGTCCTCGTGGCGGCTTTGGTGGTCCTCGTGAACGTATGGAGGGTGACAGCATTCGTGGTCCTCGTGGCGGCATGGGCGGCTTTGGTGGTGGCTTCCCCGGTGGTATGGGTGGCTTTGGTGGCTTCGGCGGTGAGTTCAATCCCGACAGCATTCCCAATTTCGGCGGCGGCTTCCCCGGTGGTATGGGCGGCTTCGGTGGCTTCGGCGGTGGTTTCCCCGGTTTCGGCGGTGGTGACGACGACGAGGACGGTGAAGGCGGTGGTTTCGTAATTCCTCCCATGGGTGGAGGTGGTGGTCACGGCAATGCCAAGGCTATCTGCTGTGTAGGCGACATGACCATCAATTCCGGTACCATCAAGATCAAGACTGCCTTCCACGGTGGTGAGGGTCTCGAGAGCAAGCAGGTTATGACCTTTAATGGTGGTGACATCTATATCGATGCTGTTGATGATGCTATCAACTGTGCTAAGCAGATGGTTTTCAACGGTGGCACCATCGTGGCCAAGAGTTCTACCAACGATGCAGTAGACTGTAACGGTTCACGTCAGCCTATCATCATCAATGGTGGCACCATCTACGCCTGGAGCAGCACGGGTAGTCCCGAGGAGGGTATGGACTGTGACTTCTCTGCCATCATCATCAATGGTGGACGTCTCTTCACCATGGGTGGAGGTATGGGTGAGGAACCCTCAAAGCCCAGCGCCAAGTCGGCCAAGCAACCTGCGGTGATGATCACCAACCTCGTCATCGAGGAAGGTGACCAGATCGAGGTCTACGAAGGCACTCCCGAGAAGCCAGGCAAGAAGATCGACAGCTTCAGCGGTCCATTCAACCTCCGTCAGAGTGCCAGTGTCCTCTCTTATCCAGAATTCCAGCCCGGTGGCACCTATTTTGTAAAAACCAAGCAGAAAACCGTATCCTTCACCTTCACCGAGAACTATGTGAAAGTAAGATCATAAAGCTTTTCAACTGGCCCATTTGAGCCATTGTTTAGTTCAAAACCATAAAAGCAGATATCGAAATCTATCGGTATCTGCTTTTTAAGTAAGTGATCAAATTTATTTATACTATGTTTAGCAAGTGACTTTCCCTAATATCTGCACTCTCTTTTGAACATCTTTCTCCTTGATTTTCAGTTATGATGCCCGCATCACTCCTTCAAATTCAAGAAGAAATCTGAATCAAAAATAGAGCACATCTATTATAAAAATAATTTTGATTACTTACTTATTGGAAAGTTTTTATTAATTTTGCACTAATATTGTGTAGTAATTCGCAAAAACACTGCGTCTAAAGAGGTAAAGAGAGACAATAACGATTTCAAAATAACATAAAACGATGAAAAAAGTATTTCTTTTGATTGTGCTGGCAGTCAGCGCTTTAGCAGCTAAGGCACAGCAGATGAACCAGCCCCTGCCCATTGACGAGAAGGTCAAGGTAGGCAAACTGGACAACGGACTGACCTACTACATCCGTCACAACGAGGAACCTAAGGGTCAGGCAGTCTTCTACATCGCCCACAAGGTGGGTTCTATTCAGGAGGATGACAACCAGCAGGGTCTGGCACACT
>DCIS01000136.1:0-4791 GCA_002317475.1 Prevotellaceae bacterium UBA1720
GACGGATGGGAGCCTTGGTGATCATATTCACCCGGCCATCCAACAGGTGGAACTGGCTCTCGGGGATACCAAAATGACGAGGGCGTGAATGCAATTGATTGAGAATGATACAGTTGGGTTGACCGACCTTCTCGGGTACGTCCTGCAAGGTGTAGGTGTCCACACGTTCCTCGTCGGGATTGCCCAGGCACTGACCAATGGACATGGTGTAATTGTCATACCCGTACTCCAGCATGCGCTGGGCAATAAGATACGGTGTCTTGTATTTGTCGGTCAGCGCACCGATGAGGCGTTCGCCACGGACCAAGGCATCGTCCAGTCCCTTCCAGGGTCGCCCCGTCACGCTGACACAGCGCATGTCCTGGTAGGGCAACAAAAGGCGATGAGCCAGGATTTGCAGGGAATTGAAGGTGGGGTAGACCTCCATCTCCACCTCCGGAAACTCGCGTCGAAGCGTGGTGGCGTAGCCGTAGAAAAGAGGGTCGCCAGAGGCAAAGATGATAGCCCCCCCTCTTATCCCTCTGAGGGGGGAGGATTCGTTGCTTGAGAAGGCCCGTCGATACTTTTCGAAGACGGTGGAGAGGGGTACGGTGACGTCTATCCATTCATGATCCTCGGGCAGGAGATGGCGCACCAGTTCGTGGTGACGCTTGCCACCCGAGAAGGTGTGGCCTTTGCTAATGAGCTCTAATACTTCGGGGGTGAAGTACTGCTCACGATTGTCCGTTATGCCAATGACGATCAGTTTCATAGGTCGCGTCCGGGTTGTAGTTGGGCAGCATCATCGTAGGTGAGGATGCTGTTGACAAGTGTGGCGGCAAGGTTGCTGCCTCCCTTGCGTCCCTCCACGATAATCTTGGGAATGCCGTGCAGCGTCTTGGCGGCATGTTTGCTTTCACAGACGTGGACAAAGCCGACAGGAGCACCAATGATACCAGCGGGATGGAGCTTGCCCTTGTGCACCAAGTCACAGATCTCGAAGAGCGCTGTGGGAGCATTGCCCACGACGAAGAGCGCATCGGGATATTCCTCGGCAGCCAGATGCATGCAGGCCTGGCTGCGGGTGACGCCTTTCTCCTCGGCCATCTGTTTGGAACGAGGGTCGTTGATGTAGCAATGCACCTCGATGCCCAGTCTGGCCAAGGCACCCTTGCGGATACCGCTGGCAGCCATGGTGACATCGGTGACGATATGTTTCAACTCGCCTTTCTGGACTTTCTCGAAGAGCACCTCTGTGGCACGTTCGTCCATCCAAAGGCAGTCCTCCATACTGAAATCCACCGTGGTGTGGATGGCATGCAGCAGGGGCCAGAGACGCCAGCGAGGAACCTCGGGATGCCGCATCTCGCTGAGGATGGTGCGGAAGGATTCGTTCATGATGGAGACACCCACCACGCCTTCACGGAAGGTCGGGGTACTCTGTTCACGGTAATAGCCTCGGGGTGTGATGAAGGTGTCGTTCCAGGCATAGCTCTGACTGTTGCCGATAATGATGCAGGTGAACATATCCACCTCCTCGGGGTCAAAAGCCTCAAGGGTAGTGATAGTGACCTCCTGTTCCGGTCGCCCTGCCTGACGTACATAACCCACGATGTTCGTGGCAGCTCGTTCCTCGAGAAAGATTTCACGAAGACGGTGTAACTGCCAGTACCGGCCATGACTCTTGGGATTGTAGATGCAGGTAACGAAATCGCCCATGGCTGCGGCACGGATGCGTTTCTCGATCAGGGACCAAGGCGTCATAAGATCACTCAAGGAAATGAGGCAGAGGTCGTGGCCGATGGGAGCACCCAGTATGCTTGCCGTCTTCTGGAAAGCTGAGATGCCCGGGAGCACCGCAATGTCGATGTCTGCCTCTCGGTCGCGCTTCATCTCGTAGATGAGAGGCGCCATGCCATAGATGCCTGCGTCACCACTACTGATAACGCACACGTCATGTCCCTCCTCAGCGAAAGCAAAGGCTTGTTCAGCACGCTCACGCTCCTTTTTCATACCCGTGTCAACGCACTGGGTACCAGGGGACAAGTAGGGCTCGATGAAGCGGAAATAGTACTTATATCCCACCACCACATCACATTGGCGAACGGCTTCCAACACCGCTGGGGTGATATCTTCAGGACTACCAGGACCTATGCCTGCAACGATAATCTTCTTCACAATACAATTTTTTACAATAGCTAAAACAACGGAAACAACATATTTTTATTATGTTAGTCTTGTAAAATCTATGTGTAACCGATGTTTGCGGAGGATACTTTTTTCCCATTGCTCTCTTCAAACGGGAAATGCCACCCCCGCCAAAAGCAGGGGTGACATGATCGTGTTTTTCAGGTACAGATTATTCGGTCAGAAGAGAGTATTTTGTCATTATTCTTCGGGATACATTGAGTGGTAAGCATCCTCGAGGAACTCTGCCTTTTGGGTGTGCTTAACCCATACGTTCAATACGCCGGGGAGCTCGAGCAGACCAAGAGGCTCCTTGTTGGTGCCCAGGTGTACCTCAGAGGTGTAACCCAGCTTGTTGAAGTAAACCTTCCAAGAGAGATCCTCGATCTCGCCTTCATCGTTGTACTCCCAGTCCTTTGCGTCAACGTCCTCGCCGTCGTCACCACCCATGTCGTTGTGAGCGTGGTCACCAGCGATAGACATCAAGGGGTGCAGGTAAATCTTACCAGAGGTCAGACCTGCCTTCTCCATACGTGCATGAACGTGAGTCTTGAAGTTCTCGGGCTGATCAACACAACCTACGAAGTAGTTCTTGCTGTAGGTCTGAAGAGCCTCCTCCAACTGGTTGTAGCGGATGTTAGCCTTGAAGGTGTCATAGGTGTCGGGGTTACCGTGGCCCATGAAAGCAACAATACCCTTAGCAGCCTCGCCCTTGTACAACTCGTTGAGTTGCTTGGCTACCTCGGGAACATCAACCTCGGGATCGTTCAGCAAAGGCAGACCGAGGTAGATAGCCTCATTCTCCTGCAACTTAGCCAGATACTCATCGTCGAGGTGAGCAGAAGCGATGTAACCGTTGTTCATGAACTTCTTCACGCAAGCCACAACATTGGCAAACTCCTCACCGGGAATAACCTGCAGAGACTGCACGTAGATCTTGTCGTACTTGGCAGCACCGATAGCGTGGAGCAGGTAACGGGGCTCGTAGTAGTCACGTTTTACGATGTTGCCGTTCTCATCCTCGTTCTCACCAACGCTGGCACGGTTGATGCAGATATCAGAAGAGAAACAAACGAAAACGTCAGCATTGGGGAATGCCTTCTCATAAGCTGCCTTGGTGGCATCGAAAGCCTTGAATGCGTTGTTCCAGGTTGAACCGAAAGCTACCAACAGGACAGCCTCCTTCTTGCCAGAAGCCTTCTTCTGAGCTGCTACCATCTGGTCGTTGACGCTGTACTCAGACACAATATTATCCACTTTCTTGTCATCGTCATCACTACATGAAGTGAGAACGGGTGCTACCATGGCAAATGCCATAGCAGCGAGAATCAAAGATTTAATCTTCTTCATCATTTGTTTTTGTTTTTGTTGTTAAAGTATTTGTTTTTAATCTCTTGCCTTGATTGAATCGGATGCTCAGCGAAGCATAGAAGGTGCGACCTGCCGAGGTGGTGCCAAGGTGATAGGGGTGCATGGTGCGGTCCACATAGTTCAGGATGTTGTCCACGCCAGCCTCCACGCGGTAACTCATAGCCTTGTCCTTCTTGCCTAAGTCGTGCGTGGTGTTGAGACGCCATATCTGGAAAGCCTTGCCATCCCCATTGTTCTCATAGTAGCGCTTGCTGCAGCCCCGGGTGGAGAGGTTTACGCCCAGTCGGTACAGGGGTGAGAAAGTATGACCGTACAGCGCCGATGCACTCCACTTGTGATGGGCCGTGCCATCGATAGTGACCGTGCGCATCTTGTCCGTGCTCTCATTATACAGGTGAGCCTCAGTGTCCAGATAACTGTAGGCGGCAGTAAGGGTGAGTTCCTTGAGGAGTTTGTAGGATAGGTTGACGTCTACACCATTGGTGCGTGCATCCTCCATATTCTTATACATACGTGCCTGCACGTTGCTACTGCCATCACCCAGGTAGGCTGTTGTGATACCGGCAGGAATCTCATTTACGGGCACATTGACCAGTGCAATCATGTTGTCCAACTGATTGATATAACCGCTGATAGAGGCGGAGAACCTGTTGCCGCGATACTCTATGTTGGCGCTGTAGTAATTGTTGGTCTGCGGGTTGAGTTCGGTGTTGCCTATATTGAAGAACGTACTGCTGCCCATCACATGTAGGTAGCGGTAGTAGAGCTCTTTCACGGCAGGAGTCTTGAAGCCCTGACTCCATCCCAGTCGGAAACGGAAATCACCGGCCGAGAACATGGTGCTGACCTTAGGTGTCAGTCGTACACCGAAATTGGCATTGCCCACCAGACGGGCACCGGCGGTGACATTGAACCAATGCAGGAGGTTGAACTCGTCCTGTACGTAGAGGGCTGTGGTCCAGTCGCTTGCGCATCCGTTGGCTGTGCGCTCGGGTGCATTCAAATAGTCATAGCGATACTCCACACCCGTATTCACGGTATTCTCGTAGGGTAGGTAGAGTACAGCCTTGGTCTGTGCCATCAGTCGCTGCTGGTCGCTCTGCAACTTGGACTGCCCCCGATACATGGGCACCGAGTACCATTCTCCGTTTAGTTCACCGTATTCCTCACCCACCAAGTGTACGTACTCGTAGGTGCGAGCGGTATAGTCATAGTAGTAAGCGTGCTTGTTCCAATCGGCATCGAAGGTTAGGA
>DCIS01000136.1:4977-7844 GCA_002317475.1 Prevotellaceae bacterium UBA1720
CTTGGTGGGCTTGTAGGTGAGGTGCTCTGCTACCTGCCAGTTGGTGTATTTGTTCACCGTCATGTTTCGGCTGTCGGGCAACACTTTTCCCTCGGCATATTCCTCTGCGGTGTTCTGCCAGCCATCGGTGTGCTGTAACTGGAAGTTGGTCTGACTGCCCCATTTGCCTAGGTTGAAAGCAACGGTGTTGTGCTGGCGAAGGTCGTTGTAACTGCCATAACGCGTCTTGTTTTCCAGTAGAAAACCGTTCTCTTTGTGCTTCTTTGTAATGATGTTGATCACACCCGCCATGGCATCGCTTCCATAGAGGGCACTCTGTGCACCTTTTACGATCTCGATGCGCTCAATGTTCTGTGGATCAATAAGTCCAAGGTCGTTCTCGCCACCCACATCACCATGCAGACGTTTGCCGTCCACCAGTATCAGGATGTAATTGTTGCTCAGTCCGCCTAACTGCATCTGGCTACCCATATCACCCTCGTTGAAAGCAAAGGACGCTGTCAGTCCGCCTAGTATCTCCTCTACGGATTTCCCGCCATAACTGTCCAGCATCTTTCGGCTGATCACCTCTGTCTGTACAGGTACGTCCTTCAAGGTGCGCTCCGTACCCGTTGCAGTGACGACGATTTCGGACAGCAGACCCTCAAGACCCTCCCTCTTATCCCTCCCTTTAGGGCGGGAGGAAGATACGTTTTGACCGAATGCGCTTATTTCAGAAAGAAGGGCAATGGTTGTAATAATGGTAAAATATACTGTCTTTTTTATCTTCATCCTTAATTCTTCGAAATATAATACATTCTATTCCCTTCCATTATGGGAAGTCGGAAGGACTGAATGTTCTCCCGAGTATGTGTCAGGGGTTAGGGGTGGGTCTAGTGGGTTTTGATGCTAAATGACACATACATGCAACGTCCAGGATGGAGGGTCGAGAAATTACTGTTCCAAGGACGAGTGTCGCGCTTGTTGAAGATATTCTCGATACCGATGCCTGGGACCAGATCTATATCCTTCAGGCGGAAGGTGTGCGTCGTGTGAAGGTCAAACTGGCTATAGGCAGGAGCCCAACCATAGCTCGTGCTCCAACGCTTGCTCTGCAGGTGACCGTTGAGGTCGATGTTCAGTGTGTAGCGATTCCAGGAATGTGCCCATCCAGCAAAAACACGACCGGTATGCTTCAGACTTCGATCCGTGGGTTCGCTGGTGGTCTCGTATTGCTGAGTCTCTTTGTTCAAGGTCGTGCTCTCAGCCTTGGTATCGGTGTAGGTATAGGCTCCACCCAAACGCAGATTGTTGGGCAGATAGAGAGTGGCACTCAGGTGGAGTCCTTTTACCTTCGCTTTGTCTATGTTATCGCGTTGCTGGTACTTTGTGGCAGTGGGGTATTTTGTGTCCAGACCACGCTCTGCTACCTCGGCATCGGTCAGCACGCGGTAGGAGATCATATCGCGTACATCGTTCAGGAATGCTCCAGCCTGTACGCTCAACCACCGGTTGTTGTATTCAGCACTGACGTTATAGTAGTTGCTCTTCTCGGGTTTCAGGTCGAGGTTGCCGATAGTGATATTCTTTGTCTCGTCGTTCTCATAGTACATCTGCAGGAGGGTGGGAGTGCGGTAACCGGTACTGTATCCGGCACGCAGTCGGACCTTGCCCGGACTGTACATCATGCTTATGCTGGGAGTGGCATAACTGCCGAAATGCTCGTTGTAGATATAACGCAGACCAAGTACGCCCTGTAAATCCCTACAGAGTCGTACCTCGTCTTGCGTAAAGATAGAAAGAGAGAACATGTTTTGAAAACGGAAATTGTAGCTCTTGTACGTCTCTTCGACATACTCAAGGCCGGCAGAGAGTTTGTTCCAACTACCCAGTCGGAAAATACCTTTGATGGTTCCGTTATAGTAGTGTGTGCGCTTGGTCAGCTGCTTTCCACCTTCACGGAAGGTGTCGAAGGAGTCGCGCTCACTCTTGAGATTATCGCTGTAGAAATCTGCCTCCAGATAGGTCTGGCTGTTTAGCTTCCATGTAGCGCCTGCACCATACATATAGTCCTCGCGATGCAAGTCATAACTGTAGGCTGCCGTCTCGGTGAAGAGGGTGTCCTTGCCCCCTTGGCTGTTTTTCTTGGTTGAACCTTTGTAATAACGTGCTGCTTGTGGGCGGTCTGTACGATAATCGTAGTAACTGCCTTTCAAATAGACGTTTAGTCCGTTGCTGAAGTTCCAACTCAGTCGTTCGTTCAACTGGTTGCTATGAAAGCCCTGACTCATCAGTCTGCCTGTAGGTTTCAGTCTGCCCATCACCTCCTCCATGTTGTTCACTTGCCAACCTTCAGCTTGTCGGTGCTGGTAACTGGTGCTGTTGCTGAAACGCCCTTTGGTGATGTCGGCAGAGATGGCTTCTGAGAAACGGCCTTTGCTGCTGACTGTTGTCTGGTTGTTTATGCTTACGTGCTCCTGGCTTTCTCCCTTGGAGTACATATTCGACCCTTCGGTGATGATATTAATTACACCCCCGATAGCTTCGCTACCGTAGAGTGCCGAACTGGCTCCCGAGAGTACCTCGATACGCTTCACGTTTGCCATGTTGATGCGTGTGTAGCGGTCATCGCCGGTCAGGCGTTTGCCGTTCTCCATGATCAAGATGTAGTCCTCGTTCAGACCGTTCATCATCATCGTTGTGCCCATGCCGTTGGTCATGGTGGTGATGCTGGGTGTCAGTTGTCTGAGGGCATCCTCAAGGTTCGTTACATGCAAGCGCTGCAGGTCTTCGGCGGTAATCACCTGTACGGGTACCACGGCATTTTGAGCACGGCTATGCGTACCTGTTCCCGTCACCACAATCTGGTTCAGGTTGCGGTTGCGGGC
>DCIS01000136.1:7926-9434 GCA_002317475.1 Prevotellaceae bacterium UBA1720
GATGCACATAGTCAGGAAATGCTTCACTTCCGAGGGTTTCAAATTGTGCGCGCCATAATCCCGTGGCACAGCTGGTTTGACTTGTTGAACACAACGGCAGGTTTCCTGACTTTGCCCAAGGAATGGCACCTTCCCATCGGTTTGGCTGATCCGACAGTGGTTTTTCTTGCCTTTCCTCACAATGGGCATCTACAGTAGCGGGTACTGTTCCGGATTTGCACCGGATTCCCTCTCTGTCCGGGTAGCGAACCACGGACATCACCGAAATGCGTTGCAAAATTACAACTTTTTTTAATACGATGAACAATCTTCTCTAACTTTTTTTTAATTTTGCGACATGAAACATGCATTTCTTATCGCAGGCATCTCGTCCGGAAGTGGAAAAACCACCGTCACAATAGGCCTCTTACGCGCGTTAAAAAATAAAGGTTTACATGTACAGCCCTTTAAGTGTGGACCAGACTACATCGACACGCAGTATCATCAGATAGCGTGTGGAGAGTCTTCTGTTAATTTGGATACTTGGATGTCTGGAAAGGAGCATGTCAAGGAACTCTTTGAACATTATTCCACTGATGCGGATATTTCCATTGTTGAGGGGGTGATGGGTCTATATGATGGCGCAGAAGGGATGCGAGGCAGTAGTGCTGAGGTGGCCGAACTGCTTGGTATTCCTGTTGTACTTGTTGTTAACTGCAAGAGTATGGCGCATAGCCTTGCTCCTTTGCTCTATGGTTATCTGCATTACCGTTCTGAGACACATATTGCAGGTGTCATCCTCAACAACGTGGGAAGCACTAGACATGAAGAAATGCTTGTTCGTGCCTGTACTGAAGTCGGCATGCCAGTCTTGGGTATCATGCCTAGGGTAAAGGGGCTATATGCGCCCAGTCGACATTTGGGACTTGATATTAGTGAACAACAGAGAATCAGCGAGTTGGCACAGTTGGCAGCAGATTCTTTTAAGGATTGTGGTTTGTATGACTATTTACATAGCTAAGGACGAAGCCTTCAATTTTATCTACCGTGAGACGGTGGATAGATTGAGCGAGGTGGGTGAGGTGCATTTTTTCTCTCCTTTGGCAAACGAAGGGGTACCTGAGAATGCAGACTTGGTATATTTGCCTGGTGGTTATCCTGAGTTTTTTGTGGAGCAGTTGGCAATGAGCAAGGTCACGATGGCTTCTCTGCGTCAAACCAAGGCACGTATATGGGCAGAATGTGGAGGCATGATGTATCTTTCACAAGGTATAGATGAGGCCAATATGGTAGGTTTGTTGCCTTTCCGCACCACCATGGAAGGAGCCAGGTTACATCTGGGCTATCGGAGCATGATTGTCAACAAAAAGGAATACCGTGGTCATGAGTTTCACTATTCTACGATTAAGGGTATTCAGCCTCCTTCTTTTGTTCCTCTGTGTGATGCTAGTGGGAAGGCTGTTGATACGGGTTTTTGGAAGATAGGGAATGTCTTCGCCGGTTATACTCATTGGCAGGTTGATGCTATC
>DCIS01000136.1:9510-10648 GCA_002317475.1 Prevotellaceae bacterium UBA1720
TACAGCGTATTCTGTATATATTTGTCCCAATCTTTGGCGGTACCAGTGCCATTGAAGACTTTCTGTTGCATGCGCAAACGGCTTTGCGAGATACTGCTGTTACCCATAGCTAGAAGACGAGCCATATTGGAGGGACTTACATCCATCTTGATGAGCATGCAGATACGATATTCGGTCTCAGAAAGTTCATAGTGTGCATAGAGGCGAGAACGGAATTCTGGATAGGCCTCGAGTAGGTGTTTCTCGATCAACTGCCAGTCAGATTGTCGTAATGCCTTATCACCCTTGATACGCGATTGTAGCAATTCATCAACCTCTGGGTTATAGAATTTGCGGCATGCAGGTGACTGATTCTCACCTGACTCTGTTGCTTTGTCTTGTTCTGGTGTAGTCTTTTCCGCCTTTTGACGTTTGGGCCAGAGAATATAGCCGCAAAGGACGCAAAAGAGGATTGCAATGAAAATGAGCAACTTGTGACCACCTTGCTTTGTATCTTGCTGTAGACGTTCGTTCTCGAGTTTGAGTTTCTTGGAGCGTGCCTTCTCGTTTATGCTTTTGATGGCTTGGCGAAGCACGGCAAGGGAGGCTGAGTCCTCGGGGACCATTTGTGCCATCTCCTGAATAGAAGCTAGATCCTCGGTACAGATGCGCACTCCCATGGTGTCACCAATCTGCTGACAATAGGTGCGTGCCAGTTCCTGCATATCGCTTGCCTCCTTGAAAAGTCCGTTGCGCAGGTACATATATCCCTTCTGTGCCAGGATTCGGCTACGCCAGAAATCGTTGAGCCACGTGGTGTCACAGAGCTGTGCCAACTCAAGGTAATAGAGTACACGTTGGGCATGATTATCTACATCGGCGCATACACGTCCAGCATAGAAATAGGCCTCGGCAAGGTGTTCCTGGCGTGGGTGCTGCTCATAGTAGTTCATCACCTGCATGATCACAGAGTCAGTCTTATGCTCCCTCCCCAAACGGTCATCAGCTCTGGTACAGAGCAGGTCGTAGTACATGCGATTGTCCTCACTAGCCTCCTTCATTTCCTCTTTCATACCCATCAGTAGATGATAGGCGCTATCGGGCTCCACAGAGAGCAGCGAACTGATCTCCTGCAGGCGTGCATTCGTCTGCTCCTCTC
>DCIS01000066.1 GCA_002317475.1 Prevotellaceae bacterium UBA1720
CCACCTCTTGATAGCCCCAGAAACGGCGAAGGGTGGTGGGACTGAGACGAAGATTGAGTTGTTTGACCAATCTATCCTCTAAATATGCAAAGTCAGAGAGTGTCTTTAGTTCAAAGCCCAATGATGCCTCGATGGCATGACGAAGTATGCTATGATATTCAATAGTCTCCATAAGCTAAGACAAAGTTCATAATTTTTAATCAAATTAACAAGAAAATGACACCTTATTGGCTCCAAGGAATAAAAAGGAATAGAAAATAACAGCGTAAAAACCACTATAACAGCGTAAAACTGCTTTTTACAAACAAAGAACAACGGTTAATATTAAGAAATGTGTTAACTTTGCATTTTGAATGACAGATATGACAAACACTTCCGAAAGCCAGTCAGGATTCTTGCCTTTCGACAAAACACCCATGCCGAGCAGCAAGGACGTACAGATATTGCACCAATTAGATAATGGTGGCAGTACGTGTACAGCCTTCTCTGTCATCAAGGAAGGGAAGCATTGCTTCATGAAGTGCCTGAAGGAGGAGTACAGGGACAGCATCCATGCCAGGGAAGCATTCCGGAAGGAATATGAGACGGGCGTGAATGTGAACAATCCCCATGTTGTCAGGTATCTTGAATACGGTGAACGAGACGGACTACCCTATCTGCTAACAGAATATATTCGTGGAAAGAACCTATCGCAATATCTCCATGATGCGTCATCTATAACCGAAGGTGAGATTGAACGTCTGATGTCAGGCATACTGGGCGGACTGCAAGCCCTTCATGGCAATGGTGTCGTACATCTGGACCTTAAGCCTGAGAACATCATGGTCAGGGAAGTGAACAACGAACCCGTAATCATCGACCTCGGTTTCTGCTATACGGACAGCCACCTGCCAACCATGGGTTATACCCCATCGTATGTTGCTCCTGAGGTATTGGACAAGACACACCTGCCTGATACCAGAGCCGATATTTTCTCAGTAGGAAAGATACTGGAGAAGATACTGCAACAACCTTCGCTAAAGGGAAGACATCTTAAGCGTTACCAGAAGATTATCAACAAGGCATGCCAGAGAATCCCCGCAAAGCGCTACCAGAACATCGAAGAAATCAGACACGAATTTAGGGGGGGGTATATAAAGAGCTATGTACCAAGAAGTTACGCATACTCCCTCCTCTGTCTGCTTGCATTACTGGCCATATCTGTATCACTCATTGCCAACTTCAACCATCGGGACTCCAATACTGAGACTACCACTTTTGATGATGGTTGGTTCGTTTACCAAGCAACACCTCAGATTGGAGAAAATGAATGTGAAGTACAAGGGTTTGTACCAGGTATACCAGACCATTCCGGTCCGGGCATAGTTTTCTCCCAAAGCGATGCCGTGATACCAGCCATTGTTAACTATAAGGGACAAGATTACAAGGTATCCGGCATAGCTGACAGTGCCTTCAACAACTGCAAAAAATTGCAGGCTCTCACTCTTCCCTCCACCATCAAACGTATTGGGCAAGGGGCTTTTGAAACGACAGCCATTACCTCTGTAATTATACCTGACAGTATTGAAAAACTAAGCATCGAGTTGTTCCATGACTGCCGTGAATTGGTGCATGTCATTTTGCCAAAGTACCTCAAAAGCATAGACAAGCATTGCTTCCTGTACTGCTGCAAGATGGAGACATTGATCATCCCTGAAGGAACACAATCCATCGGTGTCAATGCCTTTATTTCGTGTCATTCACTCCGTAATATAAAATTGCCAAGCACCCTTGAGACCATTGGTCGAGGTGCATTCTGGGAATGCCGCAAACTGAAAGAGATTCACATCCCAAGTTCCGTAAGCCTTATAGGAGATTTCGCCTTCTGGC
Organism: Prevotellaceae bacterium UBA1720; assembly: GCA_002317475.1. Classification (GTDB taxonomy): domain Bacteria; phylum Bacteroidota; class Bacteroidia; order Bacteroidales; family Bacteroidaceae; genus Physcousia. The sequence goes on from DCIS01000066.1 coordinate 1,870, forward strand.
ACAGCGGACTGACAGACATCTACATGGAGGCAACAGAGCCCATCCAGATCACAGATATCTTTGGCAAATGCACACCTATTATCCATGTGCCACAGGGGGCTAAAGAAGCATATCAGGATATGAATATCTGGAACAGGTACGAGATTGTGGAAGAATAAGTGTTTATCTTCTCCTCTTCGGTTCGTAATCTATCTTGGCTCGAGTAAAGGCAGCGTCTGTAGTGTAGCGATCATACATCTGGGTATCGCTGAGCAGCAGTTCCTGGGTAGAGCAAAGACGTTTTGTGCCCTCTCCTCGCCCGTGTACACAGGCAAAGGCATAGATGAAGTCCTGTGTGTCCTTTACCCTGACAGCTAGCATACCATTGTAATTGATGACATCCATGCCTTCGGTGAGAGGATGCAAAGTTTCGAACATTGGCTGCTGACATAGGAGTTTGTTGTAATCTCGGTTTATGGTGACCTGAAAAACAGCTGATTTTATTGACTTCAGCTCGCCTGCCGTATCGTTATTGCGCTTTTCCACTATTGTAAAATCTGGCGATGGCGTTATCTGCTGCTGCAAGAGCATCAACTGAAGGGTGTCTCCATGGCTCCATCCTTCATTATTTCTACAGATGGCATCTGCGAGATCGCCTATTACGGTATTTTCATCAATGACGAGCGCACCGATATTGATACCTGTGGTAAAGATATTTTCCGAAAACGAGTATTCTACTGTTTCGAGCTTTCCCTGTGCCACAACGTATGGTGCAAGCAAACTGCATGACATCTGCTTCTGGTACCATGTAAGCCATACCGGACGCTTGTGCAGATTATAGCTTCTGAAGAAACCTGCAGCATTTCTGTTACCAAGGATACCTTCGAAGTTTTCCTTCAACGCCACTTTTATATTGGCATATACGTCCAGGATGTTATTCATCTTGATACGCTGGCGCAACTGTGCATCAGTCTTTGGGTCAACAGCATCCTTGTTTATTGCAGCACCAATAAGTTTATCGCCACTTTGCCAGACTCTTATTCCGGCAATTTTTCCAGTGAATGGAACTTTTGAATTTATTATCATAAATCTATGGAATTAAGTAATATTTGATTGTAAATGTTTATTAGCCTCCTTATCTCTGTCAAATACTCGTAGTATCTCCGTAGTGACACTATATTCTCCTCTTCAGATGTTCGCTGCATCTTCATCGTTTCCTCATCGAAACGATGAGCAATCGATGAGGAAACGATGAGGAATCGATGAGGATAGTATAGAAACATTACGGTGTTATTACGAGGATGTTACTTGTTTATTGCCTGTGTTTTTACACATGATGGCAAGCCGTCTCAACTGTTATAAGTATGCAGGCTGTGCATGGCTGAAGGTAGATAGTTGACACCATACCAGGTGATCTGGATGGCAAGGAAGGCAAGGACGAGATAGACGATGGGGCGCCAACCACGATGGTGGCTGAGGTGGAGGTGCATCAAGGTAATGAACCATGTCACGGCTGCCCAGTTCTCCTTGGCATCCCAGGCCCAGTAGTTGCCCCATGCCTGATTGGCCCAAACGGAACCGGTGAGCATACCGATGATGAGGAGGGCTGAAGAGGAACGGACAAGATTGTCGCTGGTTTGCAGCCACTGGGGTCTGCGCCTCATCGTGGAGAGCAGCCACATCAACAACGCCAATGCCATGAGCGAATAGGCCACCATATATATAAACAGATGGGGCACGAACCACCACGAACGAAGGGCAGGCATGAGGGTTCCGAAATTGATCTTTGCCACCGTGAAGATGGTAAAAACAACCGAAAGCAAGAAGGAGATAGGAAGGACAAGTCTGACATTCCATCGACCGAAAAGCAACATCACGGACCCTATGGCCAGTAGCAACATGCCAAGATAGACAAGGGGAAGCCATGGGTCACGAACCACCTGAAGAACGGTATAACTTTGTGCCTCATGGTCATAACTGTCCTGATAGAGGGTGTAGCCCTTGTAGTGGCAAGGATGGTTGACCGAGGTCGTCATCGGTTCGCCTTCTACCAGGAGGTGACTGGTGAACTGGCGGGGACTGATGCTGTCTGGATAGTAGTCGATGCGGAAATCCTGAAGCTTGACATGAAAGGGCAGATTCACCGTGAGGTAGTTGTCGTCAAAGGCCATATTCTCGGTCACACCACGACCAACAATCATCTTTAAACGAGACGCATCAGGTGCACCAAAGACCGAAGCCCAGAAGATGAGCAGGATGCCAAGATGGTTGAATATGAATCCCCACTTAGCCTTGCGCGTCAAACCATTAAGCACAACCAGCGTTAGGGAGAACATCAATACCAAAGCATAAAGAAGAAAGATGACATGACGATGAAGAGGAATGGACCATGTACCCTCGACGGCTAAAAGCACAGCCCCCACACCCAGAAGGATGCGGGCTGCCTGTACTGAGCCAAGCCACTTGACGCATGGGAGGTGACTAGAAAAACGCCACACAACAATGGCGGTCAGCAGAAATACTACTGCCGCCACTGCAGAAGAGGGGAACGCAAATAAAGAAATAAGCGTATCCATTATACTTCATTAGGATTAGCGACCACCGCCTCCGCCTCCACCGAAGCCACCGCCTCCGCCGAAGCCGCCTCCGCCTCCGCCTCCACCGAAGTTGCCACCGCCAAAGCTACCACCACCGAATCCATTTGTTGTGGTATTGCTTGTCGACTTTTTGCGCTCCACGAAGGTGCCATTGGCCTTACGTTCTGCCTCAACCTGCAATAGACCATTAGCAGAGGTGTCAGCACTAGGATCAATGGTTACAACAAACTCATCCTCGAACTTCACCTTGGCACCTCCACCGGGGATAAACCAAACGGCAGGACACCATGCCAGCAAGACCTTCAGATTGGTACGGTTTTTGCCTCGTACGGTAATATCGTCATGCTTCAGACGAATGATGGTACCGTCATCTGCCGTGATGTAGAGAGGGCGGAAAGTCAGAACACCCTCGGCTCCGCTGAGGTTAGATTTGCGGGTGTTGATAACTTCGCAGGTAACGGGACAACCAATCAGACGATCTTCGATGGAGCGTATCACCTCGAGCATCTTGAAACGATGGCCACGAAGTCTGTAAATGGACGATGTAACCTTGCCACCTTCAGGCAGACCAATAACGATTTCATCGTCGAAAAGACTGGCATCGTCAAACGGAATGGCCACGGATGTTGTATCCTCCTCATCCTCATAATTGAGGGAAGCACCAAGGTATTCAGCCAAAACATCGTCAAGTCGATTGTCGCGCGTATTACGGATATTGGGGGTACGGCAGACGGGACAAGGATCGGCCAACTGAATGGCAGTACGCATCTTAGTGCGGGCATCCGTTTCGTCGGACAGGGAGTATTTGAGCACCTTCTTACCCGCAATAACAGGGCAGTACTTGTTCAGGTGGTAAGACTCCTTGAAAGGCTTCTTGTAAACATAAAGGGTATCATCTGCATGGCAGTTGACTGCAAAGAGAATGGCAATGATTAGGGATAGTGTGTAGCGCATAACGATTTATGATGTTTTGTTTTTGTAAAGATTAAACCTACTAAGAAACTGAAAGTCATATAGACATACAGCATCTTTCGCTATTGTTTGGACACAAAAAAGGCAAAGAGTTTAATATACATAATTAAAATATTAAAGAACATGGCACAAAAAATGGTATACATTCTCGCGTTATTCGCCCTGACGGGATTGGATGTTAACGCACAGAATGACAATCAGCAAGGTGGGTTCCCCGGATTCGGAGGCGGTTTTGGAGGCTTCGGTAATTTCGGTGACTTTGGCGGATTTGGCAACGGAGAGATGCCAGACTTTGGTCAGTTTGACATGGGTGCCATGTTTGGCGAAATGCCTGAGGGGAAGACCGGAAAGGTGGACTTTGAATCATCCGACCTTCCCCTGATCCAGATTTTCACCGATAGTCTGCGCATCACCAAACAGGAGAAAATCACGGCTCGCATGAAGATTACGGACAACGGAAAAGGCAAGCGCAACCGTGCCTCTGACCCTGCAAACAACTACGACGGTCTGATAGGTATCAAGATCAGAGGAAACAGTTCGGCTGCCTTCACGCAGAAACGCTTCACCATAGAGACACGCGACACAGAGGGCAAGAGCAAAAAGGTGGCACTGTTGGGTATGCCAGCTGACGATGACTGGGTATTGCTGGGCCCCTACAACGACCGTTCGATGATGCGTGATGCCTACGCCTTCGACCTCTGGACGGAGATGGGGCACTGGGGTTCCCGCTCGCGCTATGCCGAGTTATTGCTCAACGGAGAATACCGTGGCGTATATCTGGTTGTGGAGAAGATAAAGAAAGGAGCTGATAGAATTAATCTGAAAGCTGAAAGCAAAAAGGAAAAAGAACAGAAAGCTGAGAGTGAAAAGCAGATAGTTGAGGGAGGATATATCCTTCGCGTGGATGCTACAGATGCCGACTGTGCCAATTTCCGCTCCACTATCGACGGAGTGGGTAGTTCAGGTGGATTTGGAGGCATGATGGGTGGCCTTGGAGATTTCGGAGGTTTCGGAGGCTTTGGTGGTTTCGGTGGTAATGGTAGCGATGCCAGTCAAGCAAGCAATGCACCTCGGTTGACCCGCCCCGTAACATGGAGCATCTTCTATCCCAAGAAGGACGCATTGCAACCCGAGCAACAGACCTATATTCAGGAATATGTAGCAAAGGCAGAGCAAGCCATACATGAAGGAAAAGGCTATGAGAAGTATATCGACGTGGCATCTTTCGTAGACTATTTCATCCACACCGAACTGAGTCTTAATGCTGACGGATTCAAGCGCAGCGCATATTTCTACATAGAGGCAAAGAACGCAAACGGCAAGGGCGGACTACTGAAAGCGGGTCCCGTTTGGGATTACAATCTAGCATACGGCAACTGCAACTTCTGCTCAGCCAATGATATCTACGCCTGGGTGTACAATGGCTGTGAGACTAACCCAACACCAGCCATGTGGAAGGATCTGGCCAATAATAAGGATTTCATGAAACTGGTCAAGACACGCTATGCCCAGTTGCGCAAGGATATTCTCAGCAAGGAGCATATCAATACCTACATTGACGAACATGCCAAACTGCTTGCAGAGGCACAGGTGCGACATTTCACAAAGTACCCTACCCTACTGGAAGGTGGTAAAGTTCCCGAGGATGAACAGACTACACAACCTACAGAGCAGTCTCAGCAAGGCTTTGGCGGTTTCGGAGGTGGTTTTGGTGGTTTCGGAGGCATGATGGGCTTCGGTGGAGGCATGGGTGGCAGCGATACTGCCTGGTTTGATGCCTATGAACCCAAAGACTATGCTGACGAGATCAGTATCCTGAGGAAATGGATGTCTGACCGTATCGACTTCCTTGACAGCCAATGGAAATAGGACTCAAGGAGGAGTTATTGGGACAATACATTTGGCAGTTTGCACAAATTGTCTTATATTTGCAGTCGAATTAAGCATAAGTAAGTGATCATAATTAGTACTTAACCCATTACTATGTATATCGACAACAACCTCTATGTGGCCCATTCGAGCAATGGCCCCATCTACCTAACAGGCAAAATGTGCAATCGCCACGGACTGATAGCCGGAGCTACGGGTACGGGAAAGACCGTGTCCCTACAAGTCATGGCAGAGACGTTCAGTCAAGCTGGCGTACCTTGTTTCATGGCCGATATGAAAGGTGACCTTTCAGGTATCAGCCAGACAGGAAAGATGACAGGCTTCATAGAGAAGCGTTGCAAGGAGTTTGGCATCGAGGATCCTGAATTCAAGCCATGCCCAGTACGTTTCTACGATGTGTTCGGCGAACAGGGATTCCCCATGCGCACCACCATCTCGGCCATGGGTCCAGTGCTTTTGGCCCGACTAATGGACCTCAACGAGACACAGACTGGTGTATTGAACATCGTGTTCAAAATAGCAGATGACAAGCAGCTACTGCTCATCGACCTGAAAGACCTGCGCTTGATGCTGGACTTCGTAGCGAAGAACGCAGCAATGTTCACTACCCAATACGGCAATGTAGCCTCTGCCAGCATTGGTGCCATACAGCGTAGCATCCTGGCCATCGAACAGGAAGGAGGCGACAAGTTCTTCGGTGAACCAGCCTTCGACGTCAATGACCTGCTGGATACAGAAAAAGGCATGGGTGTGATGAGTGTCTTGGCTGCAGACAAACTGATGCTCAACCCCAAACTGTACTCCACCTTCCTACTATGGCTGATGACTGAGCTTTACGCTCAGTTGCCCGAGGTAGGCGACCAGGAACTACCCAAACTTATCTTCTTCTTTGATGAGGCACACATGCTTTTCGACGGTACATCAAAGGCCTTGGTGGACAAGTTGGAACAGGTGATTCGCCTGATACGTTCAAAGGGTGTAGGTATCTATTTCATTACCCAATCACCCACGGACATCCCTGATTCAATTCTGGGACAGTTGGGTAACCGCGTACAGCATGCCCTGCGTGCCTTCACACCCAAGGACCAGAAGGATGTACGCGCAGCTGCACAAACCTTCCGTGCCAATCCTGCCTTTTCGACCGAGGAGGCTATCATGGCCCTTGAGACCGGTGAAGCACTGGTGTCATTCCTTGACGCAAAGGGTGCTCCCACTATGGTTGAGCGTGCCCGTATGCTCTTCCCCCTCAGTCAGATTGGTGCCATCACCGATGGTCAGCGTCTGGATATCAAGAACGCAGCTCCAGCCCGCATCCGTGGCTACGAGGATTTCTTTGACCGCGAGAGTGCCTACGAGGTACTGACAGCCGTCAACGAGCAGGTAGCTAAAGCACAGGAAGAAGAGCGACAGGCCAAGGAGGAGGAAAAGGCCCAGAAGGAGGCTGAAAAGCAAGCAGAGAAAGAGGCTAAAGAGAAGGCAAAGGCCGAAAAGAAATCCAGTGGTGGATGGAAGCGTACCATCTTCGGTACCTTGGTAGGTGCAGTCATCACCAGTGTGGCTCGCAGCATAGGCTCAAGCGTTGGCAAGAGCGTTAGCGGCACCATCACAGGCAGCAACAAGACCACTTCAAAGAAATCGACCAAATCAACCGGTAGCGACATCCTGGGCAAAGCAGCGAAGTCTGCTACAACCACTGCCACCAGAAAGATTACGGAAGAAGTTCTGAAGTCAATCTTCAAATAAGATACAGAGGCACGTCTGAACTAGAAACACAAAGGCAACCGTTTGGGTTGCCTTTGTTGTTTCTATATCTTCACACTAAAACCGCAAGAACCGTTTTATCTAATAAACAGCATCTCACGATACTTGGGGAGTGGCCAAAGCTCGTCATCGACGATAAGCTCAAGTTTATCTACATGATAACGTATTTCCTCCAGCAGGGGAGCCACAGTGTCATGATAGGCAATGGCCTTAGCACGTTCGTCCTCCAGTCGATTGGCCACACGACGAGCCTCAACCAATTTATCCACATGTTCCATGATAAAATTGGTATGCTCGCTTAGTTGCTTGATCAAACCCAGATTATTAAGGTTAATGGCCGAGGCCTCCTCTTTCGAGAAGGTCTGGTTGACCTTATACACATTATTAATAAGATAGGCCTGATAACGTCCAGCAACAGGAATGATATGGTTCATGCACATGTCACCAAAGATGCGAGCCTCGATCTGTATCTTCTTCGTGTAAGTTTCCTGCTTGATTTCGGTACGGGCTTCCAATTCGGCACGAGTGAAGACGTGCATCTTCTCGAACATCTCAACACTACTCTGTGACAGGTAGTTATCCAGCATCAATGGAGCGCTGTTCTCCACGTCCAAACCACGGCAAGCAGCCTCATGTTTCCACTCCTCACTATAGCCATTGCCATCGAAATGGATGGGTTTGCAGGTCTTGATATCCTCGCGAACCACTTTCAGAACTGCCTTGAGCGTATCCATACCATTAGCAATGAGTACATCCACACGTGTCTTGAACGCTGTCAGAGCTTCAGCCACAGCGGTGTTCAACACTATCATGCTGGCAGCACAGTTGGCCTGACTACCCACAGCACGGAACTCAAATCGATTACCAGTGAAAGCAAAGGGTGAAGTACGGTTGCGGTCCGTGTTATCTATCAGCAGTTCGGGTATCTGAGGAACATCAAGCTTTACGCCCTGTTTGCCGGCTAAGTTGAAGAGGTCATCATCATCGCTGCTCTCCAGTTTCTCCAAAAGGTCGCTTAACTGTTTTCCAAGGAAACTCGAGATAATGGCTGGAGGAGCCTCGTTGGCACCCAGACGATGTGCATTTGTTGCACTGATAATCGATGCTTTTAGCAATCCGTTATGGCGGTGAACAGCCATTAAGGTCTCTACAATAAAGGTGACGAAGCGCAGATTGTCGAGGGGAGTCTTGCCCGGACCATGCAGCAACACCCCGGTATTGGTGCTCAAGGACCAGTTGTTGTGCTTACCACTTCCATTGATACCAGCAAAGGGTTTCTCGTGCAAAAGGCAGCGGAAACCATGCTTGCGGGCAACACGCTTCATCAGACTCATGATCAACATATTATGGTCAACAGCCAAGTTAGTCTCCTCGAAGATTGGAGCCAGCTCAAACTGGTTGGGAGCCACCTCGTTATGTCGCGTCTTGCATGGAATACCAAGCTCCAACGCCTGTATCTCAAGGTCTTTCATAAAGGCTGCCACACGCTCGGGGATACTACCGAAGTAATGATCATCCATCTGCTGGTTGCGTGCAGAATCATGTCCCATAAGGGTACGTCCCGTCATCAAGAGATCAGGACGAATGGCATAAAGTCCCTCGTCCACCAGGAAGTACTCTTGTTCCCAACCCAGGTTACAGATAACCCGAGTAACATCAGGATAGAAATACTGTGCTACAGCCGTAGCGGCCTTGTCCACTGCCAAGAGGGATTTCTTAAGAGGTGCCTTGTAGTCCAGTGCCTCACCAGTATAGGAGATAAAGACTGTTGGAATCATCAGTGTATCACCAATGACGAATACAGGTGAAGAAGGATCCCAGGCACTATATCCACGAGCCTCAAAGGTGCTACGGATGCCACCATTGGGGAAGGAACTAGCATCAGGTTCCTGCTGCACGAGTTGCTTGCCCGTAAACTCTTCGACCATTCCACCCTTTCCGTCATGCTCCACAAAACCGTCATGCTTTTCAGCAGTGCCCTCGGTCAGAGGTTGGAACCAGTGGGTGACGTGTGTGCATCCTAGTTCCATTGCCCACTTTTTCATACCTTCGGCTACGGCATTAGCAGTGTCCATGTCTAGGGTCACACCGTTATCTATCACCTCACACATCTTGGCGTATGTCTTGGCGGGCAGATACTTGAACATCTTCTGCTTATTGAAGACATACTTGGCAAAATACTCACTGGGGCGCTCCTTGGGCTCATCCACCTCTATAGGTTTCTTCCCAAAAGCCTCCCCTACAACTTGAAATCTCAGTTTGCTTGACATATTCTTAGTTCACTGTTATAAAAAGCATATCCTTCCAATACAGAACCCAAAAAGAAGTCTGTAATGGATAAGATAATCGCCTATTTGTTCACTGTTCCGACCACAAAGATACGAAATACACCGCGAAAACCCAAACTTTGACAACCATTCATGCACTTTAGTATCAAAAATACATACATTTGCTTTGATATTATGCAAAAGGTTACTAACTTTGTGCCACTTTACGCTTACGAGCGTCAGGAATTATCAGGTAAAAAGAACTACAAACAGTATTTATGAAGCCAACTGCCATACTCTTGCTGCATTGTCCCGACCGTTTGGGTATAATCACCGAGATGACCAAATTCATCACCGACAACAACGGTAACATCGTATATCTGGACCAATATGTTGACCAGGTTGATCACATGTTCTTCATGCGCGTGGAATGGGAAACCGAGAACTTCCTCATCCCAGACGAGAAGATCAGCGAGTATATTGAAACCCTCTACGGAAAGCGTTATGAGATGAAGTTCCATCTCTATTTCAACAACGTGCGTCCTCGCATGGCCTTGTTTGTCAGCAAGATGTCCCATTGCCTCTATGACCTGCTGGCACGTTATAAGGCAGGCGAACTGAATGTCGACATTCCCTGTATTGTCAGCAATCACGAGGATTTGCGCTATGTCGCCGAGCAGTTTGGCATCCCCTACTATGTATGGAGCATCAAGAAAGATTGGTCAAACAAGGCAGAGGTAGAGAAAGCCGAGATGGACATGCTCCGCGAGAACCGTATCAATTTCATCGTACTGGCCCGTTACATGCAGATCATCAGCGATGAGATGATAGAATCCTACCCCAACCGTATCATCAATATACACCACTCGTTCCTCCCCGCCTTCATTGGTGCCAAGCCCTATCATCAAGCATACGAGCGTGGTGTGAAGATCATCGGTGCAACGAGTCATTACGTCACTGCCGAGTTGGATGCCGGTCCCATCATCGAACAGGATGTGGTACGCATCACACACAAGGACACCCCCGAGAGTCTTGTCCTGAAGGGTAAGGATCTGGAGAAGATAGTCTTGTCTCGTGCTGTGAAAAAGCACATTGAACGCAAGGTACTGACATATAAGAACAAAACCATCATCTTCAGCTAAAATGAAGAGCTAGTAGAAAACTGGTCGCACGAATAGTTACGTGTAAGACACCAAATAAAACAAAAATGCAGAGTGGATGATAATCTCAACCGCCCTGCATTTTTTATGAATAAGGATCAAAGGCTACTTTGTCATCAGATAGGCCTTGAAATCAGCAAATTCCTTGGTCATTGAAACACTCTGCTTCTCACCCTTCATGAAGGCTGCAAGCTTAGCAGGAATCTCGATATCACCACTGATAATAGCATCTACAACACCCTTGAACTTGGCGGGATGAGCCGTCTCAAGGAAGACACCCGTCTCCCCCTCCTGAAGACCTTCTTGCAAGGCACGATAGCCACATGCTCCATGAGGATCAAGCTGATAGCCCGTCTCCTTGAGGCACTGACGCATGGTGTCGGCAATCTGTTCGTCAGCGTATGTTGCACCACTGATATGGGCACAGATAGCAGCATGATCGCGGTTGTAAAGTTCATAGATACGAGCAAAGTTACTGGGATCACCCACGTCCATCGCATTGGCAATGGTCTGCACACTGGGTTTGGGCTCATACTTGCCAGTCTGCAGGTAGTTATAGAAGATATCGTTGGCATTGTTGGAAGCAATGAAACGCTTGATGGGCAATCCCATGCGAACACCAAACAGAGCCGAACAAATATTGCCGAAGTTGCCTGAAGGCACACAAACAACGAGGTTGTCAGCCTTGCCAGCCTTCTTCATCTGCGCGTATGCATAGAAATAATAGAAACTCTGTGGCAAGAAACGGGCAACATTGATACTGTTTGCAGAGGTAAGTTTCATGTGTGCATTGAGGTCGGCATCCATGAAGGCATTCTTAACGAGGGCCTGGCAATCATCGAATACACCGTCAACCTCGATGGCAGTGATGTTCTGACCCAAAGTAGTAAACTGACATTCCTGAATAGGGCTGACCTTTCCCTTGGGATAGAGCACATAAACGTGAATGCCCTCTACGCCCAAGAAACCGTTGGCCACAGCCGAACCGGTATCACCCGAAGTAGCAACGAGCACATTGACAAGGCGGTCAGCATTCTGTTTCTTGTTAAAATAGCCTAACAGGCGAGCCATAAAACGTGCGCCAACATCCTTGAATGCCAAGGTAGGACCATGGAAAAGTTCGAGGGAATATATCTTCTCGGTAATCTTGACTGCAGGCACATCAAAGGACAATGTGTCGTAGACAATCTGCTTAAGGTCATCGGCAGGAATATCCTCAGCGAAGAAACCCTTAGCAACCTCGAATGCAATCTCCTGGAAAGACATGTCTTGGATATGGTCAAAAAACTCCTGTGGAAGGCGATTGATGTGATCGGGCATATAGAGACCCTTATCCTCGGCAAGACCTTTAACAACTGCCTTCTCAAGTGTAGCCTCAGGCGCCTGGTGATTTGTGCTGTAGTATTTCATTTGAGTATTATGAGTTTATATTAATTAGCCATGAAGAGGCGGATAAAAGCATCACCCTCTATAGTACCATAGATACCTTGTTTGGCCGATTCCTCATCAAATCGCTCCACGCTATCTGGCTCGAGACCAGGACGGTAGATACTGAAAGGAATAGGTTCGTTGGTATGGGTACGCAATTCGCATGGTGTAGGATGATCGGGCAAGATGGCTATGGAAACGGGGATGCCATCAATGGCTAATGTATCATCCTTCTGACGAAGGGCATCCAGGATGTGCTGGGTGAGACGATGGTCAAGGTCGGTGATAGTCTGGAGTTTCAAGGGCACACTGCCATCATGACCAGCCTCGTCGCTTGCCTCAACATGTAGGTAGACGAAATCATCGGTACGCAGAGCATCCAAAGCCGCTTGTGCCTTTCCCTCGAAATTGGTATCAAAGAGTCCTGTTGCACCAGGCACATCGATGACACGCAGACCCGCATAATGGCCGATGCCACGGATAAGATCGACTGCCGTGATAACTGCACCGCAATGAATCTCGGGGAAAGTTGTTGTGAGAGGTGTCATCTTGGGACGATAACCTCCACCCCAAGGCCAAATGCAGTTGGCAGGATCCTGTCCGTTCTTCTGGCGCTCGATATTGAGAGGATGATTCTTCAGCAGTTCCTGTGAACGAAGGATAAGATCGGTCAACAGTTGGGCAGTCTCTTCGGCCTCGGGGGTCTCAGCATAGAGCATATTGTCGCGCCAGGGCTTTAGAGGCACATCGTGGGGAGGGGTGCAATGCAAGTGTTTGTTGCCACCCTCGATGACCAGAAGATGGCGGTACTGTACACCTGTATAAAAATGTACACGTTCGTTACCAAGGTGTTCCTGGAGGTACTTGATGAGAATATCGCCCTCCTCGGTCTCCAAACGACCACAGGAATGGTTTTTCAGAAGGTCGCCATCCAAACAAACGATATTGCAACGTAAGGCCAAGTCATCATCAGCCAGTTCAACACCGATACTGGCAGCCTCAAGGGGACCACGTCCCTCATAAACGAGGTGTTGGTCGTAGCCAAGAATGCTACTGTTTGCCACCTCACTACCGGGGTGAAAACCATCAGGAACAGTCTTCAGCAAACCATTGCAACCATGCTTTGCCAACCAATCAAAGGCTGGAGTATCAGCATGCTGCAATAGGGTTTTATTATCAAGGGCGGGCACATGCCAATCAGCCATACCATCGCCAAGAATAATCAGATGCTTCATATTATGCCAAACTCATAATATCAGCGAATACACCAGCTGCTGTAACACTGGCACCTGCACCATAGCCCTGAATGAGCATGGGATACTCGTTATAACGCTCAGTAGTGAGGAGCACAATGTTGTTGCTGCCCTCAAGGACATAGAAGGAATGGTCGTGATCTATCTCTTGCAAGCTAACCTTAGCCTTGCCCTGTTCACAAGTAGCCACGAAACGCCATACCTTACCAGCCTTCTCAAGTTCCTTGCGACGAGATTCGAAATCTGCATCAAGAGCTGGCAGTTTCTCCCAAAACTCTTCCACACTACCCTCGAAATACTCATCGGGCACAAAGAGATGACGTTCCACATCCTCTTGATTGATCTCATAACCTGCCTCACGAGTGAGGATTACCAACTTACGAATCACATCTTTTCCGCTGAGATCAATACGTGGATCTGGTTCGCTGTAACCCTCAGCCTTTGCCATACGAACGGTCTCGCTGAATGGTACATCTGCGCTGATTTTATTGAAGATAAAGTTAAGTGTACCGCTGAGGACAGCCTCAATGCGCAAAATCTTGTCACCCGAATTGCGAAGATCGTTGATGGTACGAATGATAGGCAAACCAGCACCTACGTTGGTCTCGAAGAGGAACTTGACACCACGCTGCTGAGCGATGGTCTTCAGTTCGCGATAGTTGGCATAATCACTGCTGGCAGCAATTTTATTGGCTGCAACAACATTGATATTATGTGACAGAAAATCCTTGTAAAGACCTGCCACATCAGCTGATGCGGTACAATCCACAAAGACACTGTTGAAGATATTCATGGAAATAATCTCATCACGCAAGCGCTGAAGATCGCTGGGCTCAGATGCTTTCAGACGGGCACGGAAGTCTGTAAGGTCGAGGCCATTACGATCGAACATGGCATTATGACCGCTGGCAATGCCTACAACATTCAACTTCAGGCGCAGCTCTCGCATCAGTTTCTCCTGCTGCGAAGCAATCTGCTCAATGAGACTGCCACCCACGGTGCCCACACCACATATAAAGAGGTTGAGCACCTGGTATTCACTCAGAAAAAAACTGTCATGGATGACGTTGAGCGACTTGCGTAGGCAAGTCCCGTCCACTACGAATGAAATATTGGTTTCGCTGGCACCTTGTGCACAAGCTATCACGCTGATACCGTTACGACCAAGAGTTCCGAACAATTTACCAGCAATACCTGGGGTATGCTTCATATTCTCGCCCACCACGGCAACGGTAGCCAGTCCACTCTCAGCCTTCATCGAGTACATACTACCCTGCTCTATCTCCTTCTGGAACTCGTTATTGAGTACTTCGCAGGCAGCATCGGCATCCTCGTCACGTACACCGATACTGGTACTGTTTTCCGAACTGGCCTGACTAACCATGAAGACGCTGATGCCATTATCTGCCAAACAACTGAAGATACGACGGTTGACACCAATCACACCCACCATGGACAGACCGCTGACAGTAATCAACGTCGTACCCTTGATACTTGAGATACCCTTAATGCTGCGACTATCGTGTGCAACAGTCTGCTTGATGATAGAACCGGGTGCCTCTGGGTTAAAGGTATTCTTGATTAGAATGGGAATATTCTTGACACAAACGGGATAGATGGTAGGTGGATAAACCACCTTCGCACCGAAGTTGCAAAGCTCCATCGCCTCAACGTAGGTAAGTTCGTTTATAACGTATGCCGTGCTGATGACACGTGGATCAGCAGTCATAAAACCGTCGACATCAGTCCATATCTCAAGAACATCTGCATCCAAAGCCGCAGCAATGATGCTGGCAGTGTAGTCGCTACCACCGCGTCCAAGGTTGGTAATCTCGCCACTCTCGGCATCACGACTGATAAAGCCACCTACGAGGCTTACCTTGGGAATATGGTTCCAGGTCTGACGGACCAAACCTTCTGTCAGTTCGGAAGCCAGCATATTACGACCACCCTTCACCTCGGTCTTGATAAATTCTAAGCTATCAAACCACTCAGCATCGTTGACCAGAGTAGCTACAATACGACTGCTGATACGCTCACCGTAAGAAACGATGGCAGCAGAGGTCTTAGGAGAAAGGTCGCGAATGAGGTAGACACCCTGATAGATGCTACGCAACTCCTCGAGCAGGGAATGAACCACTGCGAGGAGGGTCTCACGCTCCTTGCCAGCGGGGATGATAGTGTTGATCATCTCCTCGTGACGCTCGGCAATCTCATAAAAAGACTTCTGATATTGTGCATCACCCTGATAAGCCAACTGACTTGTCTTGATGAGTTTGTCGGTAATGCCACCAAGGGCAGAAACCACTACGATGACGGGCTCAGACTGTCCCTCAACAATCTTCTTTACATTCAGAATACTTTCCACGGAACCTACGGATGTTCCGCCAAACTTCAGTACTTTCATCTGTATATTTTCCTATTGATTAATGCGCGCACAACGCTTGCACGCGCGAAATTCTGCACAAAGTTAACATTTTTTTGCCAATTTACACACTAACCTGTTACTTTTTTACGGGTTTATCGTTGAAATGTGTAATCTACTGCAAGGGATGTTGCAGTTCCTCTCGCCAGGATTTAAGATATTCGAACCAATCCCTGGCATTATGGTACCCGCCCTCCAACTGCATATCAGCACAAGCCGTCAGATAATAACGAATATGACCCTCGATGGGGTGTAAATGGATGAGGTAGTTCAGATCATCCTCGAAAACACATGTGACATATTGCGGCTCAGCATAGACACCGATGCCCACTCCCTCGATAAGATCGGGGGCTCCCTTCTCAGGGACATTGCGTCCCCATGACCCTACAAGACCTTCCTGTTGCAACACTAATCCTTCGTTATCCAACTCAAGCTTTTGTGCACCCGTAGCAAAGACATCGCTGTCGGAGGCGCCTTCAAGATAGATATCCACCTGAACGTCGCGTCGTCCAGACATCATAGTATAAGCCTGGTGCATCTGAAGGGTCTTGCCATTAATCTGCCAATCCTTGTCCCAGACCTCAACAACAGAACGTTCCGGACCAGCCTCAAGCACACGCTGTCCACGCGCCGATACACTATCCACATAGACAGGTTTGCCTTCACGTAAACCACGGAAACTGCCTGCACCAACACTCTGACCTACCCAGAGAACATCTTCGCCATAACCAGCCTTAATGAATTCACGGTTAGAGTAGAAATTCGTTGTATCCAACTCCAACTGCAGATGTTGCTTGCCATATAGATCAATACTCTGACGATGATCCATATAGATGCGGAAACCCATGTACTCGCTTTCCCACATTGCACCATGACCATAAACGGCATCATAAGTATAACGAGGGTCCTCGTCACCACTGAACTCTATCGAATTGATACGGGGATAACGCAACTTCTGGTCACGTAACTTCATCTGAGCATAAACTCCTGTAGTTGTTTGTGCACAAATCGGACAAGCACACAAGGCAAAGAACAAATATAGTAGGTATCTCATTTTTTATCTTATTTCTTCATAAATTCGGCAGCCATTTCCGCACAACGTTCGCCATCTACGCCTGCACTGACGATGCCACCTGCATAACCGGCACCTTCGCCGCAAGGGAAAAGGCCTTGTACACGGACATGCTGAAGAGTTTCACGATTACGAAGGATGCGGACAGGACTAGAGGTACGCGTCTCAACACCGATAACTATGGCTTCGTTTGTCAAGAAACCATGCTGACGTTTACCAAAT
>DCIS01000013.1 GCA_002317475.1 Prevotellaceae bacterium UBA1720
CCCTGACTGATGTAGCAGTTGCCGAAGTCGGTACGGTTGCGCTCGTATTTCGTATTGAAGATGTCGCTCCAGCTGAGATTAAAGGATAAGGCATCATTTTTGAGGAATGACTTGCTGACCGAGAGGTCCATAGCATGGATGGGCGATTCGACGTTGTATATCAGCTGGTTAAACGGACTGACATACTGATAGTCGAGGTTGAGGGTCCAACTATGCTTCAAGCGGAATGCGTTGTAGGTTTGCAATACATACATAGGTTTGCCGAGGCTGAGGTGACGTGTACTACCCAGGACGCGAGGGTCGTCGACATCTGTCTCGAAAAACTGCTTCTGGACGCCAACAGTCAGTCGAGGATACCACACGCTGATCGAGGGAGCAGCTGTGAGGTAGGCACTGAGTTTGTGGAGCGGATCAACGGCATTGGTGTACTGGATCATGGCCACACCCTGGTCGTTGTAGGGATAGCCTTTCTGATAGACCTTGTTGTCCACACGCTCGTAGTTGCCGCTGAAGGTGAGCCACTTCCACTGAGCCATGAGTGAGAGGGTGCGCTGTATCTCGTTTTTCATTAGCGGGTCACCTGTCTGAAGGGTGAACTTGTTGTCGTAACTGACCTCCTTCGACATCGTCTCGTAACGTGGACGTACGGTCTTGCCGGTGTAGCTAAGGTTGATTCCCACCTGTTTTATCTTGGAAGTAAAACTGAACGAAGGGAACCAACTGCCATTGTTGCGATGTACGTCATTGACGGCATTCAGATGGTCATAATAATCAAAGTCGGCATATTCGTAACGTAGGCCAGCATTGAGTTGGCCGAACGGAGCAGACCCCCTAGCCCCCTTTAGGGGGAATTGTAACTGTACAAAACCGGCAATAGTGTTCTCCTTCATCGAAGCATCTGATTGGGGAATCGTGGCCAGAGTGATGGCGTAGTCCTCGTCGGCTGTCACATAGGTCTCCTCTGTGCCCATCTGCAGTTCTCCCTTCCAGATAGGGTAGGCGAGGACCAGTTTGGCTGCGGTCATAGCCGTGATGGCCTCTGTGTTGCTTTGCATGGTAACCTTCCCACTCCAGCTTGTCTCGCTGATGTCAGTCACACCACTGGCCTTGCGACGCATATAATCAGCATTGAAATTGACGTGCAACTTGCGAATTGCACCATCGTAGTAGAGGTTGCCGTTCAGGCTGTGGTTTGTGGGTTGGTGGGCATCGTTGGTGGCTCGGACATGGTCAATAAGTTCTCCATTCTGAAATATATCCTCGTCCATCAGCATTTGGTTCTTACCTATGGTGTTGTCCGACCATTCGGCACGCAGACCCAACGAATGCTTCTCGCTGATCTGCCAGTTGGCACCACCCATATACTGCCACCCACCATTGTGGTTGCGGTAGTCGAGGATACCTGTCTGGCGGTTGTCAAGGATTTTCCCACCCACCATTGCAATGGTTCCACCATCTACATCAGATATCTGATAGCCGCGTTGGTTCCAATACACCAGCTTGCCGAAGAAATCCCAGCCTTTCGTGCGATAATTCAGATCGAGGACCGACCACGAAGGCTCCGTGTCGTGACAATCGTAAATGAGCTGCTTGGCCTGACTGGTCAAGGCAAAACTGAAACCTTCACCTTGACGCTTGACAGTACGGATACGCACCACACAACGCACCTCGCCACCATGTTCGGCACCAGGATTACTGATGACGTCGATGCTTTTGATATCCTCAGACATGAGGTTGCGAAGCTCGGAGTTGTCGGTCACTTTTCGTCCGTTGACGTAATAAAGAGGTGCACCACGACCAATGACTTTGAGGTTGTCTCCCGTTGATATCATGCCTGGTACCTTGCCCAGTACATCCAGGGCATTGCCCTCGTGCTCAAGTACAGAACCCGCGACTTCTGTCACCAAGGCGTTGCCTTTGAGCGAGGTCTTGGGCAATGTCTTTTTAACTACAACCTCGTTGAGGGTGTTCGAAAGGTCAGTCATCGTAACAACAGCCTTTCCCTGGAAGTATGATGAGGGGAGAATCCGACTTAGGTAGCCAATCAATGAGAATTGAACAATATCACCTTGCCCTGTTATTTCAAAAGTGCCGTCTTCTGCCGTGATGGCCCCTGCCACAAAGGCAGAGTCGGGGAGCGTGCGCATGATGACGTTTACGAACTCGAGAGGGTTGCCACTATTGTCGCACACCTTGGCCTTGATACTTTGTGCCTGAAGACTGCTGCTGAAAACTGACAGCAGCGTGATGATTGGAATAAGAAACTTGCTCATAATTGTTATTTTGCAATTTTTCTGCAAAGATACGGTATTATCTTACAATCACCTACAATGTGGGATAATTGACAAGGTTTAGGGATATTTGTCCATCTTTGTTATGAAAGAAGGCACCCTGAATGAGGATGCCTTCTTGGAAGTGTTAAGTAAGTAATCAAATTTATCTTTATAGTGTTTAAGTAAAATGACCGCTTATAATGTATATACTCCCTTTTGCGCATCTCCGCCACCTTTTCTCGGTTGTGATGTCCACATCACGCCCTCAAAAACGCGACAACTTTTGCCGACGGGCAAAATGTAGTGCACCAAAATTGAGCATATCTATTATAAAGCTAATTTTGATCACTTACTTATCAAAAATACATGTGGAGTTGTCACTTCTTCAATGCTCCGACAACCTGGTCGGCAATGGCTTTCATGCCGGCTACTGAGGGATGACCTGCTTGCTTGTCGATGTCGTGCAAAAGGAGATAGGGGACGTCATAGTGATCGCAGATGGTGGCAATACTCTCGTTGAACTCGGGTTTCAGGTCGGAGTTGATGATGAACAGGAGGCGTGCCTTGGGATAGTTGGAGCGCAGACCCCAGCAGAGCTTGGCCATGGCAGGACGGAAGGTGTAGAGTTCCTCTCCTGTCCACTCGCCATATTTGTACTCACCAAGGGGAGCACCTGCCCAACAGTCGTTGGTGGCAGCGCAGATGAGGATAACATCGGGTTCACCGAGGTTGCTCATACGGGTGATGAAGGCACGCTCGGTATAGTCGGCACGGTTGTAACCAGTACGGCAGACGGTGCTGCCTGAATAACTGTTGACACGCTCTACCTTGTACGCCATCTTCTGTGCCACCTGATACCACCAGGTCTCTTCGACACGCTTCACGTCGTTATCCTGACGACCCTTGGCAAAGTACCAGGTTTCGTTGGTGCTGGGGTAGTTGTAGCCCTCGAAGGTGGAATAACTGTCACCGAAGATGGTGACACGCAAACTATCACGCTTGGCTGCCGAGGCACTGACACTCAGCAGCACTATTAACATCAGAAATGATATCTTTTTCATTTTTATTATATTTTTAACCTTAAACCCTAAACCATCAAAGTTGTGATTCGCTCAGCGAGAAGGCTTGCGCGGCAGTTGAGAAATTGCCTGTTGACAAACCCGTCTTCAGCCATTTGTGGCGCTGCTGTGAGGTGCCATGGTTGAAGGTCTCGGGCTGGGTGTAGCCACGTGCCTTCTTCTGCAGGTAGTCATCACCAATAACCGAGGCACAGCGCAAGGCCTCTTCGATGTCACCGTCCTCGAGGCTCTGGAACTTCTGGTTGTCATGATAACCCCAGAATCCGGCATAGTAATCGGCTTGCAGTTCCAGACGAATGCTGATCTTGTTGGCGTCCTTCTCGCTGAGCTGAGCCATCTGGTTGTGAGCTCTGTCAAGGTCGCCCAGGAGATACTGCACATGGTGTCCTACCTCGTGTGCAATGACATAGGCATAGGCGAAATCACCGTCAGCGCCCAGTTGCTTCTTCATGCTGGTGAAGAAGGACAGGTCGATGTAAACCGTCTGGTCTGCTGAGCAATAGAAGGGACCCATGCTGCTTGATCCATTTCCGCAGCCTGTCTGTACGCTACCGGTGTAAAGCACCATCTTGGGGGCCTGATAGGTCTTGCCCATCTTCTGGAACTGCTCTGTCCAGACATCCTCTGTTCCGGCCAGAATCTGGCTGCTGAACTTGGCCAACTCTTGTTCCTCTGCGGTAAACTCTGTGCCGCTGGCTGGCTGCTCGGTGACGTTGGCTGACATCTGTTGTGCCACTACGTTGACCACATCGCCTACATTGCCACCCTGCATCAGGGTCATGATGATAGCGATAATGATACCACCGATACCCATTCCGCCTAGAGCCATCTTACTGCCACTCTTGCCGCGGCGGTCATCTACATTCGAACTCTCTCGTCTTCCATCAAGTCTCATTGTTTTTATCTGTTTTTATGGTTTGTTTTCCTTGTGACACAAAGTTAGTAATAATAATTTGAAGTCGTGGCGTGTGTACATGTATTTATGCGTGTGTGCGAAAAAAAAACGCAGAAAACATTGTGGAATGAAAAAAAAGTAGTACCTTTGCACGCTGAAAAGAAGTCCAGAGTGGCTGATTTTGGATGGAAACAAGGTTTAAGTACTTGTAAATGAGCAAGAACGGAAGTTTGTTGAAGTTGAAAATCGAGGTCGCAGAAGCGGTGTGTTAATAGTGTATACCTGCAAAGCGATGTGGTAACATGGTTAGTGAATCACGGCTGGTGACTCTTTCAGAAGAAAAAATTATTAATAACAAAAAATTAAAATTGTAGAAATGGAAACTCTTAGCTACAAGACAATCTCAATCAACCGTGCCCAGGCTCAGAAGGAATGGGTGGTTGTTGATGCTACCGATCAGGTGCTCGGTCGTCTGGCCAGCAAGGTGGCAAAGCTGCTCCGCGGCAAGTACAAGCCCACTTTCACTCCCAATGCTGATTGTGGTGACAATGTTATCATCGTGAACGCTGACAAGATCCGCATCACTGGTAACAAGTTGAACGACAAGATCTACTTGACCTACAGCGGTTATCCCGGTGGTCAGAAGCAGCAGACCGCTGCTCAGATCCTGGCTAAGCCCAATGGTTCTGAGAAGTTGGTTCGCAAGGCCGTAAAGGGCATGCTTCCCAAGAACAAGCTGGCTGATCGCCTCCTCACCAACCTTTTCATCTATGGTGGTGCAGAGCACAAGCAGCAGGCTCAGAGTCCCAAGAACATCGATATTAACCTCTACAAATAATAAACGACGATGGAAGTAGTTAATGCATTAGGTCGCCGCAAAAGCGCCGTAGCTCGCGTTTATGTAACCGAGGGAACTGGTAAGATTACCATTAACAAGAGAGACCTCACCGAGTATTTCCCCAGCAGCATCCTGCAGTACGTGGTTAAGCAGCCTCTGAACACTGTTGATGCAGTTGAGAAGTATGATATCAAGGTTAACCTGTATGGCGGTGGTTTCACCGGTCAGTCTCAGGCATTGCGTCTGGCTATTGCTCGCGCATTGGTTAAGATTAACGCAGAGGATAAGAAGGCACTTCGTGCTGAGGGCTTCATGACCCGCGATAGCCGTGAGGTTGAGCGTAAGAAGCCAGGTCAGCCAAAGGCACGTCGCAGATTCCAGTTCAGCAAGCGTTAATACATGTACAATTGGGCAATTTACAATTTACCATTTACCATTTGGAAAATTACAACGTATCTTGCAGATTGCCTGAATGTAAGCTTGACGAGCGAATCGCGAAAATGTTTAGCATCTAAACTGACGAGATTCCTTACCTTATATAACATATATACGCGTATAGGACTACTCGCCGGTTGATTCTAATCAAAAAGAGAATTAAAAAGAAAGTAAACAAACAAACAAAACAAACAGAACATGTCTAGAACAAATTTTGACGCACTTCTGGAGGCTGGCTGCCACTTCGGTCACCTCAAGAGAAAGTGGAATCCCGCCATGGCTCCCTACATCTTCATGGAGCGTAATGGTATTCATATCATCGACCTTCACAAGACCGTAGCAATGGTTGACACCGCTGCTGAGGCTTTGAAGCAGATTGCAAAGAGTGGCAAGAAGATCCTCTTCGTTGCTACCAAGAAGCAGGCAAAGGTTGCAGTTGCTGAGGCTGCTGCCAGCGTAAACATGCCTTACGTAAACGAGCGTTGGGCAGGTGGTATGCTGACCAACTTCCCCACCATCCGTAAGGCTGTAAAGAAGATGGCTAACATCGA
>DCIS01000102.1:0-266 GCA_002317475.1 Prevotellaceae bacterium UBA1720
CTTGACGTGAAGAGTCCCGAGGTTCCACAGGTTACCATTACCGTTGATGGTATCAAGGTCAACCTGCCTCAAACCGCAATGCTCTCTACCAATCAGAACGGTTACACCCAGACCGACCACTATCAGGCATACGCTCGTCTCACTCCCACTTCTAAGATCCAGGCAACAGCTACCGATCCCAGTGTGAAGTTCGAGATTGGCAAGGTCAACGATGGACGTGCCGTGGTAAAGGCTACATACAAGGGTGCTACCAAGACTTACCTCTT
>DCIS01000102.1:435-796 GCA_002317475.1 Prevotellaceae bacterium UBA1720
TATTAAATACAGATTTCACAGATATGTTTGATAACTTAACCGAGAGACTTGAACGCTCATTCAAAATCCTGAAGGGCGAAGGAAAGATAACCGAGATCAACGTTGCCGAGACACTAAAGGACGTTCGTCGCGCCCTGCTTGACGCTGACGTCAACTACCGCGTGGCCAAGGACTTCACAGACACCGTAAAGAAGAAAGCGTTGGGCCAGAACGTGCTTACCGCCGTCAAGCCCAGCCAACTGATGGTCAAGATCGTTCACGACGAACTGGCAGACCTTATGGGTGGTGAGACAGCCGAGCTCAATCTCCCTGGTCGTCCCGGACAGCCCACCATCATCCTGATGGCAGGTCTCAATGGTTC
>DCIS01000102.1:852-8250 GCA_002317475.1 Prevotellaceae bacterium UBA1720
AAGAAGGCCAAGAATCCACTCGTGGCTGCCTGCGATACCTTCCGTCCTGCTGCTATGGAGCAGTTGAAGGTGCTGGCTGATCAGGTGGGCGTACCTTGCTACCTTGAGTTAGGTGCAACAGATCCCGTACAGGTGGCTCTCAATGCCATTCAGGAGGCTCGTGCCAAGGCTAACGATGTGGTCATCGTCGATACCGCAGGTCGTCTGGCCATCGATGAGGAACTGATGCAGCAGATTCAGGACATCCGTGATGCCATTCATCCCGACGAGATCCTCTTTGTCGTAGATGCCATGACCGGTCAGGATGCCGTCAATACGGCCAAGGAGTTCAACGAGCGTCTCGACTACACCGGCGTTGTCCTCACCAAACTCGATGGTGACACACGTGGTGGTGCTGCCCTCTCTATCCGTACCGTAGTAAACAAACCCATCAAGTTCGTCGGTACAGGCGAGAAGATGGAGGCTATCGACCCCTTCCACCCCAGCCGTATGGCCGACCGTATCCTCGGTATGGGTGATATCGTCTCACTCGTTGAGCGTGCCCAGGAGCAGTTTGACGAGGAGGAGGCACGCAAGCTCGAGGCCAAACTTCGCAAGAACAAGTTCGACTTCAACGATTTCTACAACCAGATACAGCAGATCAAGAAGATGGGTAACCTCAAGGACCTCGCCAGCATGATTCCCGGTGTAGGCAAAGCCCTTAAGGATGTAGAGATCGACGACAATGCCTTCAAGAGCATCGAGGCCATCATCCAGAGTATGACTCCCGCAGAGCGCGAGAATCCCGCCATCCTCAACACCAGTCGTCGCAACCGTATCGCAAAGGGTTCGGGCACCAACATCCAGGAGGTGAACCGTCTCATCAAGCAGTTCGACCAGACACGCAAGATGATGAAACTCGTCACCGACAAGAGCAAGATGGCTCAGATGGCAGGCATGATGAAGAACATGAAGGGTGGTATGCCCGGAATGCCAAAGATGTAAGCCCTGCCCTCCCCTGTTTTTTGCGACTAGACGCAAAACCTCACCCATTGTATCACTTAAGGAAAAATATTATGCAACTTATTGACGGAAAAGCAACCGCTGCCACCATCAAGGCAGAGATCAAGGAACGCGTAGAGGAAATCGTCGCTCAGGGCGGACGTCGTCCTCACCTTGTAGCCATCCTCGTCGGTCATGACGGAGGTAGCGAGACATACGTAAAGAATAAGGTACTCGCGTGCGAGGCCTGCGGCTTCCAGAGCACCCTCCTGCGCTACGAAGACGATATTACTGAGGAGGCCCTCCTCGAGAAAGTAGCCGAACTCAACAACGACGAGAGCGTTGATGGTTTCATCGTCCAGCTCCCCCTACCCAAGCATATCGACGAGCAGCGTATCAACGAGGCTATCGACTGGAGCAAGGACGTGGATGGCTTCACACCCGTCAACGTAGGTCGTATGGCTCTTGGTCTTCCCAGCTACGTCAGCGCCACACCCAAGGGCATCCTCGAACTCCTTCGTCGCTACAACATCCCCACCAGCGGCAAGAAGTGCGTCATTCTGGGACGTAGCAACATTGTGGGCAAACCCATGGCTCAGCTTATGATGCAGAAGCAATGGGGCGATGCCACTGTCACCGTTTGCCATAGCCACAGCGCCCAGCTCAAGGAGGAATGCCTCCAGGCAGACATCATCGTCGCAGCCATTGGACGTCCTGACTTCCTAACAGCCGATATGGTAAAGCCTGGAGCCACCGTCATCGACGTTGGTACCACACGCGTTCCCGATGCTACCCGCAAGAATGGTTTCCGCCTCAATGGCGATGTCAAGTTCGACGAAGTTGCCCCCCTCTGCTCTTACATCACTCCCGTACCTGGAGGTGTTGGCCCCATGACTATCTGCATGCTCATGCAGAACACCCTGCAGGCATACGAGCAGAAATACTGTAAATAACCACCTTCCCTACATTTTTTGAGGGGATAACCAAAAAAACTTCCCCTCGCATTTGGTGGTCTCAAAAAAAAGTGCTACCTTTGCACTCGCAATTGGGACAGAGGTCCACACAAAATTGCAAAGGCTTCCATGGAAGTCGCAACATGGTGACTATAGTTCAGTTGGTTAGAGCGTCAGATTGTGGTTCTGAATGTCGTGGGTTCGAGTCCCACTAGTCACCCTTCCCCTCCCCGGGATTCTCCTTGTAGTTCCACTTGGAATTCGGAGAATCCCTTTTTTTATTTTATAATATTTGCTCGGTTCGCACCACAAACAGCACACCAAAGCCACCAAAAGGAAATATTTGCAACTCTACAAGAATCCCATCAGGGGGAGTTTTGTAAGACAATACCCCTCTCAACCGTAACAGTTATGGTTATGGTTGTTATGGTTGCCTCCCAATTTTTTACCCTCTACCAACATAACCATATCACATTATTAGATAAAGATAGAGGAGCAGATTAAGGTATCAGGATTTACACCAGTTAGACAATGCTCATGGCGAGCATGCACAATAAATCCCCGAGGTCACCTTCGGGGATTTATGTATCTAATCAGCATCATACTACTTAATGAACTGGCCGACCACATTGTATTTACGTCCATTCCTTTGAATAACCAAACGCCCATTCTCCATGTATTTGCCATCACCACTTGAACCAGAAACAGTATTTATGAATGTTGCATCGTCATCGAAAAGGATCTGTACCTTCGCACCGGCAGTACCATCAACCACTAAGAAAGCACGGTTTGCGATGAGGTTTCCTTCATAACGTTGGAAGGCATTCTGACTACCCAAAGCAAAGATTGTACCCGAAGGACGATCAACAATAGCCTTCGCTGCTGTAGTAGTTGCCTGCAGCAGATTTCCAGTCACATCAGCTGCCTCTGCACCTGTTATGGGAGCCTCAAATTCAACCCGATTCATACCTTCACCATAACGCAGGATCACACCAGTACCAGCAGGAATATAGCCATTCAGTTCGGTCAGCACGATCTTGTCACAAGAAATGGCTACTGCCTTAAAGGCCTGGACACCAGTAGGAACAGCCACATCTATTGTCGACGAATAGGTTGAGAGGCCCGCCTCGTTGGCATTGACAGCAAAGGCAAACTTTTCCCACGCATTCTGGCGCATAGCAAACATCGTACCAGCCATAGCATCTTTGGTTAAGATATGGCTGCCATCGGCATTAGTCAAGGCTGCAGGATCAAGATATAACTTCTGCAATTCGTCGGTAATGGCTACAATATTCAACAAGTATGCCGATGTATCTACTGCATTCTCGTAGAAACGGATTGTACCTGTTCCATTGCTGCTGACAATCTTCGCTCCCTCGTTGGTATGCAACTGTCCGTTTACATTCAACCGTCCATTGATATTTAGCGCTGCATCCGTCATCTTATCCAGTGTTTCCTGATTATTAGCATCTCCCACGGCACGGATGCTTCGATTGTTATACCCATTTGCATGGGTATACTTCAATGGCATAAGGTAACCGATAGAATAAAGACCATAATTCTTCTTTCCAAGAACACTCAACTTATGCCCCTTCTCAATATTCAAAGTCGCATTCTCGTCAATCGTGAGTGTACACCCAGGCAACATTCGATAATTGTAAGGCATACTCAGTGTACCCTTGCTTACCTTGATATCCCAATTGTTATTCAAACCCAAAGAACACTCCTTGGAATTGATGCTGAAACCATACAAACTCATATCCACATACCCTAAACTCACATTGCCAGTAATGGTATATGTAACACGGTCTGTTACAGGATTGTAGGTACGTGTAAGGCTTGCACCTTCCTGAAGGTTGAACAAACCGTCCCTCTTATATATCCATTTCATAGGGTCTGGATTCAAAATACCATCCCCAGCAGAAAGACCCGTAGTAACCAATTCCTCCGCATTATACTTGAAAGTAATTGGCACCTCAATATTCTGCACATACATCTGGTTCATGGGAAAAATGTAATCACATACTGCAGAACTGATTGTTCCACCATGCCAATCCAAGAATACCAGGGACTCATGAACTGTTGAACCCGAATTAGCTGTTACCTTTCCTTTACCATAGATGTAACCCCAGCAATACAGACTTCCATTCACGACTATCTCAGAACCAGTCCCCATATTGACTGCACCGTAATATCCAAATACTGCACCAGCACCATCCGTATTACCTCCATTACCAGCAAGCTGATGAGCACCAACATTCAGTGCACCATTCACTGTAAGGGTTATACCATCAGCTATGGTGAATGTACGATTCTCTACAGCCAGGTCGTCATCTGAATAATCGAAAGAACTGCCACAGGGTGACAGGTGATAGCAATCGTTGGATGTGTTGTATGGGATAAGCAAAGCGACTCCAAATGGAATAATAAGATTCTGTGTCAAGGTGTAATCCTTAGAGATAGAAACAACATCACCAAACTTTGCATCAGCTATAGCATCAAAAAGTGAATCATATACAATTGAACGAGTCAAGTTGACAGCTTCACCCATACTTACCTCCGTATCAGAGATATAGAATCTGTAACCTTCCTTGTACAACGCGTGTTTAGGTAGGAAGGCGGCTATATACTTTCCATCGACATACTTCTGCATATCTTTGTAATAGGTAGAAAAGTATCCACCACTAATCTTGAGATGCGATGAGGCATCAACAGAAAAATCATTAGCCTTATTGTTATTTGAGGTAGACAAAAACTTACCATCTATGATCTTTGCGTCAGTACCGTTTGAGAAAATGAAGGAGAAGCTATGCATCGACCCAACAGGCTTGAACAATCCGCCTTCAATAGAAACATTAGTTCCAGACACATAGACAGCCGTTGCATTTGAGTTCCAATTGGATGTGGCACTTACGGTTATTACTCCGTCCTTAATATTCAGCTGACCACGACTCTGCACAATGGCGTAAGCGTAAGCGGCACTAGCAGAGATCTCGCCACCAGTGATAGAACAACAACAATCTTCAATACTTAAAGCTGCTGACACACCTCCATTCATGGATTCTGATGTAATGTTACCTCCGCCTATATTTAAGCATGTATTGCTTCCCTTTGCCAGAACAACGGGGGAACCAGACTTCAACCAGCTTTGCAAGTTACCACCAGTCATATTAAAAGTAGAATGATCCGTAATCTCCAATACTGGTGCCGTTTCATCTGAGTAGCTGTTTCCTGCATAGATTACGCCTGATTGAAGGGTTAATGAAGCACCTTGAAGGCTAATAAGACTAGAAGGCTTCTCATCACATTCATCCAAATTGCAACGGATACCTCCCTCACCTTTGGCGCTAGAGTCCAGCAACGTGACCTGAGTATCAGACCCTGTGATAGTTAGAATATTTGTACCCCAACCAGAAATAGTATAACCATTGAAATCAAGACTTGCCGTGTGACTCAAGGAAATGTTTTTATCTCCCAAATCAATTGACTTAAGCAACTGAATCGTAGATATTGCATTCGAATTATTGACTGCAGCCACTGCTTCAGATATAGAACTATAACTATTTTCAGTTTGGCCCGTAACAACCCTAACAGCAGCATTGTCCTGTGCAAAAACGGATGAAGCTAGCCATATCAATCCGACTAGTAAAGAGAAGATTTTCTTCATATAGCAAAATACACTAAATTTTCTACAATTTGTAACTCACAATTTCTTCATGTTGCAAAATTACATATTATTTATGTAACGACCAAACTTACGAAAACAAAAATCCCTTGCTACCTAATGGCAGCAAGGGAAATATGTAATCTAAACTAAATTAGAATTAGTCCCAGATGTTCCAAGTCTCTTCCTCTGAGTACATCTCACCAGTAGTGTCGCTAGGCTTGTACTCGATAGTGTTATTGCTAACAGTCAGAATAGAATTCTCAGCTGCAACGTTAGTAATCTCCACAGCAGGAGCAATATATGTCTTTTTCATATCTTCTAAAGTATTTATTTGATTATTGTTTTAATTTCAATTACTTTACGATCTGACCAGCAACGTTGAACTTCTGACCGTTCTTAACGATAACAACCTTACCGTTCTCGATGAACTTAACATTAGCCTTCTCAGCCTTAACGGTGCTGATAGCATCAGCGTCATCAAGAACAATGTTCAAGCTCTTAACAGCAGACTTTGCACCTGGGATGTATGCACGGTTAGCATCCAAAGCTTTTCCTGTGTACTGCTTGAAGCTAGCATCGTTTGACAATACATAACAGGTACCAGACACTGTAGTTTGTGAAGTTGTTGCAACCAAACTGTTAAAGCTTGCGTTGATAGTCTGAGGAGTCTCAGTTGAAGCAGCGAACTCAACCTTATCAGCATTAGGAGCGTAAATAAGAATACCAGTTTTGGCAGGAATAGCCTTGGTAACATCGAGATCCAAAAGAACGATCTCAGAACCATCAACAAGACAAGTATATGCCTTTACACCAGAAGTAGTGATCTTGAATGCAGAATCTGAAGAATAAGTTGCCATATGTGCAGAATTGAGCTTGGTTGCAGCAGCAGCATCCAGACCTTCATACTTAATAGAAATAGCATCACCAGCGGGAGAAGCAGCCTTGATGTCAGCAGCAAGTGCAGAACCAGAGAGAGATGCAGTTGAAGTAGTGCTATTAACAGTTACGTTTACATCAGCATTCTTAGCATCCTTAATAACGATCTTAGCAGCGGGAAGAGTAATAACACCAGCATCTGTGTAAGAAGCGTTCTTAACAACCTGCTCTGCCATTGTCCAAGTACGGAGCTCAGCTGCGGGAAGGATGATATCACACTTCTTGATTGAATCGAACCAGATTACCTTAACAACCTGACGAAGAGAAGCCTGATCATTCTCCTTCTTGAGATTAGCAGTTACATTGAAATTCTGAGTTCTTGAAGCAATCTCAGTACCTTCGTATTTAACTGTGAAAGCCTTACCATTAACAGTAGCTTCCACAGTCATAGAAAGCTTACCACTTGTTACAGTATAAGTAGCGGCTTTAGTTGTGCGACCAACATAAGAAGTAGTACCACACTTAAAGTTGATTGCAGTTTCTACAGCAACAGTACCAGTAGTAGTAGTAGCATTGTTAGCAACAACGGTTTGCTCATCCATGGTCCAATTACCCAAAGTTGCAGCAGGAAGTGTGATAGTAGCAGTGGTACCATTGAAAGTAACATCCAGTACCTGAGTCAAAGATCTTGCACTTTTACCATCTGCGGTAATAGTAGCAGTTACATTGTACTTTGCAGTGGTAGTAGCGAAGCTGGCTACACAAATGCATGCAAATGCAAATAAAGTAAATAACTTTTTCATTGTTTTGAAAATTAAATGAATTAAAAATTTTTAATAATTATTTCGTAATCAGAGTTAATACCTATTAGTGATATCTATAATTCTCGGCAAAGTTACGAATTTTAAGTTATATACCAAA
>DCIS01000131.1:0-5259 GCA_002317475.1 Prevotellaceae bacterium UBA1720
GCAACAATAGGATCAAAGATTGCAGCAATATCAGCGCTCAGATCGTTCTCATAAGTAAATGTGTATGTGTAGTCGTCAAGCTTAATAAGCTTGTCAATATGAACAGTGGTGTTAACCATCTGGTTTACATGTACAATAACGTCATCAGTACGCTGTCCAGGTATGGTGACAGTCAAGTTCTTATTCTCGGTGGTACCTGTTACAGAAACTGTTTGTACGGGAATTGTAGCTGTACCAACCTCTTTGTTTGCTGCATCAAATACCTTAACCTGCAATTCAGCAGTTTGTGCTGTTGTATTAATATTGAGGGCAGGAACACTAACATTAACAGTTTGTGCAGGAACAGTTACATCCACATTCTGATCAAATACAACAGGAACGGAAATGTCTTGGTCAAGTTGTAAATGGTACTGAAGACCAGAAATGGTTATATCCTTATTAATCTTGATATTGAACTTGTTCTTCTGTGCATCTGTCAAGGGGTTGATTTCAATATGCTTAATATCGATTGCATTGATATCGTCAATAATCTTACCACCGATGTTGAACTTAATACGATCCTTAACAGTGTTAGCAGCTCTATTAATCAGATTGATAGCACGCTGATAACCGGGAACAGTAGTATAGTTAAAGTCCTTGAATGAAGCATACGAGATAGGATTCTTGATAGAAACACCAGCAATAGCATACTTAGAATATACGCCGCGATTCTCGCTTGCAACCCATGACTTCAAACCAAGAGCATCTGTTGAGAGGTAATCCAACTGATCCTTGATTACATTAGCAATCTTATTAGTATTAATATTCTTAGGAGTAGTAACATTGTCAACAACATCCTGGACTGCATCCTTAATATTGTCAGAAATCTTCACGTTAACCTTCTTAACATCAGCAGCTTTCAAAGTTACAGGTGCCTCATAGAAACCATTTGAAGCAGCGCGGGTGAAGCCAAACTTCAAACGCTCCTCTGATGCCTTAGGAGTACCCAACTCAAATGCGCTCTTCTCGTCAAGGCTGTTAACCAACGAGAATTCAACACCAGTAAAGTCAACACTGGTGGGGTTAATAGTTGTATAAATAGTACCAGCGTTACCTTCGCTCTCATCCATAAGCAAATCACCACCTACATACTCATAGTAGTCATTGCGAGGATCACCTGCTATGCTATTGTCATCCATAGCCTGGTTTTCCCAGATGTAAGCCGAGTTGTTACCATACGAGGGGAACTTACCATCATTCAGGGCCTCACCATACCACAATGCTACAACATTGGTCTGAACACCCCAAGGAAGATAGATTGAACCGAACAAAGGATTGGTTGTACCCTGAATCTCAATGCTGGTAATCATCTTCTTCAAAGCCTCGATATCCTTAACCAAAGAGGCAATAGCCTTGGTGTTAGCGTCTACCTGGCTCTCAAGCTTGTCAATACGAGGCAGGATTTCTTTGAGACAATCATCAATGTGTTGATCAATCTTATCATCAATTCCGGCAGCAAAACCCTCAAGGTTACGAACGTCGTTGATAAGTTTATCGAGTTCAGCCTTAATCTGCTCTGCATAAGTCTTGACTTCCTTCAAATCATCAAGACTAGCCTTTGTTGCAAGCTCCTTCTGGATGTCAGAAATAGCAGTTGAGTTACCCTCTACAACACTTGTGAGATCCTTTACGGTCTGTGTCAAGTTTGAAATAAGGGTGTAGTTTGACTCAGCCTTCTCGTATGCATCATTTGCTCTCTGGCTAACCTGAGTAAGGCGATCCTCAACTGCAGCAACACGATTCTCAAGAGCCTCAACACGAGCGGTAAGACCCTCAACAGCTGTAGTCAAAACGGGGATAGTCAACTTCCACTCATTAAGTGTAGCCTCCCAAGCCTCCTTGAACTGCTTGAGTTTAGCAATCTCCTGTGCATTGGCATCGGCAGTCTGCTGAGCAGCCTCTGCAGCCTTCTGTGCAGTCTCTGCAGCCTTCACAGCCTCATCAGCTGTCTTCTGAGCAGCCTCAGCAGCCTTCTGAGCTGTTTCTGCCAATTCCTTTGCCTCCTTAATCTTAGAAGCGAGTTCCTCGTCAGCC
Source organism: Prevotellaceae bacterium UBA1720 (assembly GCA_002317475.1). Taxonomy (GTDB): domain Bacteria; phylum Bacteroidota; class Bacteroidia; order Bacteroidales; family Bacteroidaceae; genus Physcousia. The sequence continues at coordinate 2,074 of DCIS01000131.1, forward strand.
TTCTTCAAATCCTCAGAAAGCTTCTTCAAGGTCTCGATGTCTTCACCATGAGTCTTCAAAGTCTCCTCTGCAGCCTTTACTCTTGCCTCGAGATCCTTGAGTGTCTGCTGCAACTGAGAAATGGCCTGTGCATTGGTAGCAATACCAGTAATCTGAGCTGCCAAAGCATCCTTCGTTACATAGTTATCCAGTTCTGCAGCAGTGATGTAGGTGTTAAGCATATCGCTGTATTCCTTGCCAAGCAGATTAAGGATGAAGTCCTTGGTAACAGTAGAAGTAATCTTCTGTTCAATCACGTTATCCAACTCTTTCAGCAAAGCGGTCTTGAATGCATCCAAGTCGCAGGTGCATACATCACCACCCTTACCAAGAGCATCAATCTGATCCTGAAGGTTCTTGATCATGGCATCAACCTCAGCGGGAGTATAATAACCCATTGCGGTAACGATGTCACGAATCTGATCTGCTGTTGGAATCTTACCCTCCAACTCAGCAAACTTGTTGTTGATGGTTGTGTTAATGGTTGAAACTGCATCAGCCAAGTCATTCTTCCAAGGCTTGGTTTCTTCACACTTGCACAAACCCTGCAAAACAACCTGAAGGCTCTCATAGTCCTTCTTAAGTTGCTCGATTTGACCCTGAACCTTCTCGTCAATCTTCTGGTCAATCTGAGAACTCATCTCAGTACGCAAATCCTCATCATAGTCCTTACAAGAACTGATGAAACCTACACCGCCCACTATGAGGCCCAATGTAAGTGCTCGAAAAATCTTCTTTTTCATATCGTTAAAAATTATGTTAGTTATCGCTTTTATTTCTTTTCCATTCTCTGACTAACCACGCATTAACATACTCGCTGTTTTACTTATATGCGCTTGCGTATGTACATTATAATATAATTATGACCGCACAATTGCAGCCTCAAAAAAAGAGGCAACGCTTATGCTAATCACGGCATTCACCTATTAATATAGGTTTACAAAGGTAATGTTTTTATTTCACATACCTCTTGCCAGACAAGGGAAATTCTTCTATTTAATATTTTTTAACTTTATTTTCGCTTATTTTAGTCGCTTTTATGCAACCTATGCACATTCAAGACTACGCAAACGGGCTACTTCTTGCTGGGTGCTTTCCACGTAGGCACGCCTGAACCAGCAGGATAAATGGCATGTATGTGTATGCGGAAAAGCAATGTGCTGTAAGCAGGAATCTCACTTTCCGTCTTACTACCATAAGCCAGTTCCTGAGGAATGTAGACATACCAGTCAGCACCTTCAAGCATATACTGAAGAGCGGTCTGGAATCCCTCAATCATCCCACTTACCGTAGAAAGAGACGGGGACGCAGTTTCAAGATTGAAATCACCATAATAGGTCTGCGTGAAAACGTATCTGTCATCGAACAAGACCCCTTCGCCATTGTCGTACTTTGTCTCCATCAACCAACCACGGAAGCTCAGTCTAACACTGTCATTGTAGCTGGCCAACAGGGTACCATAACCAGGGTCTATCACCTTTACACAGATACTGTCAGTCAGCTTGTGTGTGTTAACATCCTGAGCCTTCTGCAGCGTCTTGTACATGCGCCATTCGCAATGGCCTTCCCATGCATCCCCATACTTTGCCTTTGCCTCGGCAATAGCCTTACGGGCAGTATCAGCAACCTGCTCATACCACTGGGCATTACGCTCCTGCCAGTTGTAATAAGGATCCCAGGTGTTATCCAACTCGTCGCAAGCGACAAAACCGCAAGCGACGAGCAGGCAAAACATTATCTTAAATACTATCTTCATTTGCACATTACATAGGGGAGAGTGTTTTCTCCCAATGAAATAGTTCTGTTTATACTGGATTCAAGTTTCACACGTTCTCGTATTAGTTTCCTACGTACAAACACCGTACAAGTACCGTATATCTACGTAGGCTATACGTAGGCTATACGTAGGCTGTACGTGTAAGACACAGTCGAACTGCGTGACTTGAATACTTAATCTTACAGCAAATTCTTCAGCAGAGAGGTGATGCTTACCTTATCCTCGATAATGCCACGCAACTCACTGATAGCCACACGCTTCTGCTCCATGGTGTCACGGTCACGCAGGGTCACGGTGTTATCCTCGAGGGTCTGCTGGTCAACGGTGACACAGTAAGGACAACCAATAGCGTCCATACGGCGATAACGCTTACCGATCTGATCCTTCTCCTCGTACTTGCAGTTGAAGTGGAAGCGCAGATCGTTGATAATCTCCTGTGCCTTCTCGGGCATACCATCCTTCTTGGTCAAGGGGAAGACGGCAAGCTTTACAGGAGCGAGGGCTGCAGGCAGATGCAGCACGGTACGTGTCTGTCCGTCAGGCAATTGCTGCTCCTCATAGCTGTGGCACATGATAGACAGGAACATACGGTCCACACCGATTGAGGTCTCGATAACATAGGGAGTATAGCTCTCGTTGCGCTCGGGGTCAAAGTACTCAATCTTCTTACCACTGAACTTAGCGTGCTGGGAGAGGTCGAAGTTTGTACGAGAGTGGATACCCTCTACCTCCTTGAAACCAAAGGGCATGTGGAACTCGATATCGGTAGCAGCGTTAGCATAGTGAGCCAGTTTGTCATGATCGTGGAAACGGTAGTTCTCTGCACCAAAACCAAGATTCTGATGCCACTTCATACGTGTCTCCTTCCACTTGGCAAACCAGTCGAGTTCAGTGCCGGGCTGGATAAAGAACTGCATCTCCATCTGTTCGAATTCACGCATACGGAAAATAAACTGACGGGCTACGATTTCATTACGGAAAGCCTTACCAATCTGCGCGATACCGAAAGGCAGCTTCATACGACCGGTCTTCTGCACGTTAAGATAATTTACGAAGATACCCTGAGCCGTCTCGGGACGAAGATAGATAGTGCTTGCACCTTCAGCAGCAGCACCCATCTCGGTCTTGAACATCAGGTTGAACTGGCGAACGTCAGTCCAGTTGCGAGTGCCGCTGATAGGACAAACGATCTCCTCGTCAAGGATAATCTGCTTCATGCCCTCCAAGTCAATGCCGCCCTCAGCGTTCATCACCTCCTGGAAACGATGGTGCAGATTGTCGTATTTCTCCTGATTCTCCAGCACGCGAGCATTGGTAGCGCGGAACTGAGCCTCATCAAAAGAGTCGCCGAATTTCTTGGCAGCCTTCTC
>DCIS01000131.1:5367-6087 GCA_002317475.1 Prevotellaceae bacterium UBA1720
ATCGTTGAAAGCATCAACGTGACCACTGGCCTTCCAAGTTGTGGGATGCATGAAGATAGCAGCATCGATACCCACGATGTTCTCATGCAGAAGCACCATGCTCTGCCACCAGTACTGCTTGATGTTGTTCTTCAGCTCTACGCCGTTCTGTCCGTAATCGTAAACGGCGCCCAGTCCGTCGTAGATATCACTTGAGGGGAAAACGAAACCATACTCCTTGCAATGAGAGACGATTTTCTTGAATACATCTTCTTGTGCCATAGTCCTTTTATTTATTATTTATTTAATTTCCGTGCAAAATTACGCATTTTCTCCGAAATATTTGCTAACTTTGTGCGAAAATCTAACATCATGGCAGATAATGTAACCAATATTGAAGGAATTACGCTCCATTTGAACCAAATGTATCAGAATTGGTTCCTGGATTATGCGTCGTACGTTATACTCGAGAGAGCCGTCCCCCATATCGGTGACGGTTTCAAGCCTGTGCAGCGCCGCATTCTGCACAGTATGAAGCGCATGGATGATGGCCGATACATCAAGGTGGCCAACATTGTGGGTCATACCATGCAGTTCCACCCCCATGGTGATGCCAGCATCAAAGATGCTCTGGTACAGCTGGGCCAGAAGGACCTCTTGGTGGACTGTCAGGGCAACTGGGGCAACATCCTCACGGGTGACGATGCTGCAGCAGGTCGTTATATCGAGGCTCGTCTGTCG
>DCIS01000025.1:0-719 GCA_002317475.1 Prevotellaceae bacterium UBA1720
AGCATGGCCAGTTTAGCAGCCTCATTACGAAACTTCGTGGCATATTGTTTCACATGTTCAGAGAGCGAATCCGGTGCTATCTCGGTACCTACTCGCTTCGTCTCATGATGCATGAAGAACTCCTTCACAGCCATCTTTATTTCAGAATGAATGGTACCCAGATCGCCTTGCATAGCTATGCTGGTGCTGGCTAAATAGGTAATGCCAAAAGCTCCCTGACCAAGGACTTTCTCTATGTGATAGGAGTAGTTCTTACTATTGACAATGGACCCAGCAGGAAGGGTTTCCTCCTTCGTTTCCTCACCCAGAACATTGAATATATTCTGCACGCGGATGATGATGGCCGTGTGGTTATCCTTATTATCAAGTGTCTGCTGTAAAAGACACTGGATACGCTCCTGATCGCCGTTGTTGGGATCACAGAGAAGGTAGCAAAGTTCATCATCGTCAAGATTCTCGAAGATACCATCCGAACAAATCATGAAGATATCATTGGGACGGATATTGGTGATATGACTGATCTCCACCTCAGGACGATAATCCTTAGCACTGGTCATGGAGCGCGAGAGAATATGCTTCTTGCTGGAATACATGGCATCCTCGGACGTTATCTGACCATGGCGCACCAGTTCGTTGACAACGATATGGTCCTCCGTGCGAAAGAGAATCTGCGCAGGATGTCCTTTGTGTGCAGGGCGGAACTGATAAACTCGTGTATC
>DCIS01000025.1:783-6586 GCA_002317475.1 Prevotellaceae bacterium UBA1720
CCCATCTTGCGCTTCTCTCGTGGATCATCCTGAGCCACAAGGTCATCCAACGCCTTGTTTACGGCATCGCGTACGATATGGTCATCAAAGGGTCCCTCGATGGAAGTATGCTGCTTGAGATAGTTGCTCATTGACGTCACGACAATGTTGCTGGCCACCTCACCACGCGCATGTCCTCCCATACCGTCACATACGATGAAAAATCTGTCATCCGTACGTGGTGCCCCATCATAATAAGAGCATTCACGCTTGGTAGCATCATAATGACATCTTTCAAAGAAAGGGGGATAGAAACTGTCCTCCTGATTGGAACGTTGTCCGATATCCTGAATGGCGTATGCGTTGAGTATATAGTTCATATTACAAATTTACGCATTTTTTACTAAAAAGGCATAGCAAGATTCCGTTTCGCCAGAAGAACCGCTATTCTACGATCCCATGATTAAGAGAGTTTTTGACACATAGAGTCAATATCCTCGATGCTGATACCCAAATTTACCGATATAAAAGACTTCTCAACACCCGAATCAAGTAGCATCTTGACAGAAGCACGAAGTCTTTCATCCTTCTCTGCCAACTGACCATCCTTCTCTGCCAACTGGGCGCCTTGTTCCGCCAACTGTGCGCCTTGTTCCGCCAGTTGTGCGTCACGTTCTGCAATCTTCTGGTCGCGAAGCATGATGGCTGTGTCGCGGTTCTCAATGGCCTGAAAGTATTCTTCCTCGACGTTCATGTCCTGTCGCACTTTGGCGTCAGATGCTGCAGAGAGCAAGCGGTGAAGGATACGGTTCATCTCATCGTCGTCGGCATAGGAATTCTCGTCGAGGTTCAGCACCTGACGGTTGTGCTTGTCCTTGTGCGTCTGGTCGAACACGCTGAGCACTTGTTCCAGACGGTTGTTCACCTGACCTCTCAGCAAGGGTATCTGTACAATGATGCTGTCGTGCACCAAGCTTTCCACAAACGGGTCGGGCACGCCTTTCGTCACCTCATTGCCATCGTAGTCATAGGACTTGTGGTTGACGTACAGTACAGGCTCCTCGATGTCACCAACGCGGTGACCGAGCAGGTAGACTGTTATCATGGGGATGCCATATCCTTCGGGCGACTCCTCCTTGAGGATGTTGGCTGGGTCGGCATACTGTGTGCCGAGGTATTGGCGGAAACGCAAGGTCTCCGTCTCGAGCCATGTCTTCTGCAGTTCGATGAGGATGAGTTTCAGCGTACCGTCATCCTGACGTACCTGTGCAGCAAAGTCGATGCGGAACATCGAGATCTTGTCGCGTGAACCGTTTGAATACTCGTGTTTGCGCACCTCCACCTCGTACACCTCACGTTTCAGGAGTGCAGAAAGCAGTGTCTTTGCCACGCGTTTGTCTTCCATGAGATACTTGAAGACGGCATCGTAAATGGGGTTCGCTACAGTAATCATACCACTTCGGTTTTAGTAATTTTCTGCAAAAATACACATTCCGTTTCATACCACCAAATATCTTGCTGAAAATATACAAACGCACCACACCTGTTCTCTCATCCATCATTGTGTTGAAATTTACCAGATTTCGTTGCAATGGATAAAAGCGCGGAACGCTCTCTTGGTCATAGTGGCTATCCCGACAAATCAAATGAATGAATTGTCTTCGGTCCACAAGACAAAGGCAAAAGTATAAAAAATGTTATAAACTACCAAACTTTCTATAAGAAAAAGATATTTTCCTACTTTTTAGCGAATGGAGATTAATCTATTTGTAGTGTTTGGAAGAAATATACTGACAATGGCTTATTTTTGCAATTAAGAGGCATTACGGAACCATTACGAAGGAATTAGGGACTCGTATAATAGAGAAAAATACTTACATTGGAAGATTTATTACCTACTTCCTACGTTCAGAGACCGTACAGACACCGTATAGTCTACGTACAGTCTACGTATAGTCTACGTACAGCCTACGTAAATGTACGTGCCCTCCGCGATGATTCCGCGATGATTCCGCGAAGAATACACGAAGGATACACGAAGGTATCTCGGAGTCTAAAGGTTCTTATCTATGAGTTCAAGCAGGCGGGAAACGGCTTCCTCCTCGGGAATGTTCTTCTCCACACACTCCTTGGCACGATAGAGGGAGACCTTGCCACGAGCAGCACCTACATAGCCGAAATCGGCATCAGCCATCTCACCAGGACCATTGACAATACAGCCCATGATGGCAATCTTGAGGGTCTTGTAGCGAGGATCTTGCTGTGCACGCTGATTGACAGCCTCTTTGATGCGACGAATAGTCTCCTGAAGATCATAGAGTGTACGGCCACATCCTGGACAGGAGATGAACTCCGTCTTGCACATCTGCACACGAGCAGCCTGTAAGATACTCTGTGCCACAGGTATCTCATTCTCAGGCTCTTCGCTAAGACTGACACGAATGGTGTCACCAATACCGTCAATGAGCAAACCACCCATACCTACAGCACTCTTCAGACGACCATCCTCGCCCTCACCAGCCTCAGTAACACCCAGGTGAAGGGGATAATCCATACCCTCCTTCTCCATCTCCTGACAAAGCAGACGGACACTCTGCACCATCACCACGGTATTGCTGGCCTTGATGCTGACCACCACATCAGGGAAATGCTCGCGCTCACAGATACGGAGAAATTCCATACAAGACTCCACAATACCTGCAGGTGTGTCACCATAATGAGACATGATACGGTCAGATAGCGAACCATGATTGACACCAATACGTATGGCTGTGCCATGCTCACGACAGATGCTGAGGAAATGACAGAAACGCTCGTCAAGACGCTTCAATTCAGCCTGATACTCCTCATCCGTATATTCCAGATGCTTGAACTGACGAGCAGGATCAACATAGTTGCCAGGATTAATGCGTACCTTCTCGACAATGGTAGCAGCCACATCAGCCACATTTGGATTGAAATGCACATCGGCACAAAGGGGCGTATCACCATAACCACGAGCAATGAGTCCAGCCTTGATGTTTCTGAGATTCTCAGCCTCACGTGTGCCTTGTGTAGTGAGACGTACAAGGTCAGCACCTGCATCAATGATACGTATACACTGCTCAATACAGCCCTCAGTATCCATGGTAGAGCAGGTAGTCATGCTCTGTACAGCTACCTTGTTCTGTCCACCAATGCGCAGTTTGCCTATCTTTACTTCATGTGTTTGTCTTCTCATAATAAGTTTTTTTTATTCGATGAATGAAACATCGAACACCAATCTTTAGTTGGTCTTATAGTTATATTTCACCTCTGCCAGATCAGCATTGGCCTTGACAATCTTGTCCTTCAGTCCACTCTTGTATGCCTCCAGTTTCTGAGACAGAGCCTCATCACTGAGTGCCAGCATCTCAACTGCCAGAATACCAGCATTCTGAGCACCATTAACACCTACAGTAGCTACGGGAATACCAGGAGGCATCTGAATGATAGAGAGCATAGCATCCAGTCCGTCCAACATACCCTTGATGGGCACACCAATGACAGGAACAGTGGTGCTGGCAGCAATGACACCAGGAAGAGCAGCAGCCATACCTGCACCAGCAATGATGACCTTCAAGCCACGCTCCTTGGCACCTTTGGCAAACTCCTCCACCTCAACGGGAGTACGATGAGCAGAGAAAGCATTCATCTCGAAAGGTACCTCCATCTCATCCAGGAACTTGGCAGCCTTCTCCATAACGGGAAGATCGCTTGTGCTGCCCATGATAATGCTAACAATTGGTTTCATATTTTATCTTTTTTTATTTTATTTCTATCAAAATATTTCTTTGCGTATGTGAATTAAATAATACCTCTGAAAGAGGAAAGTACGGTACCAAAAATACCACATGCTACCCCTATCAGCGTGCCTACATTGACTTGTGCCAAAGTATGGCGACGCAAGATTAATCTGCTCGTACCTACCATTCCACAAATCAGTATGGCAATGATGATAGGCATCAAAGGACTGAAATTGAGCAAGGCTCCATGTATGAAAAGGAAACCCACCACTCCACCAGCACCAGCTGCATGCATGCTGACCTTCCAAAAACAGTTGAGCAAGGTACAACTGATCTGTATGAGAATAGATACGGTGATGACATCAATCACAAGTGAATGTGCATTGATGACATGCAGAAGATGCAGCAGAATAAAGTAGCAAAGAAGATGAAGAGTGTAAGGCACGAAACGCTCATGACGTTGCAGAAACTTCTGAGGATGAATCTTGAATGCCCAACTATACAGATAGACCAACAATCTGGGAATGAAGATAGTAAACAATGCCGTGATACAGAGAATGAATATCATGGTTGGCACACCCATAAACTCCAAAAAAGTACAGAAAAAGAGTACGCCAAGCGCTATCAGAGGATAATATGTAGGGTGGAAGATGCTGGATATTACCTTGGCAGTCAGCAACATAGGATGCACCTTCTTCTGTATCTTCCTTACTTTATTCATTTTGTTCATCTTCTTAAGCGAGAATCAGGTATATTCATTTGTATACGGTATTTTGCCACTGTACGACGTGCCACCTTAAAGCCTTTTTCGCTGAGAAGTCTGGTCAGCGCATCATCACTATAAGGTTTCTTCTTGTCCTCACCATCAATGATTTCCTTGATGGTCTTCATAATATTTTTGACAGAAATAGACTCGCCATCCTTCTCTACACCCGAGGTGAAGAACCAATTAAGGGGAAACACACCATAGGGAGTCTCGACCGTCTTGCTTCTGCAAACACGACTAACGGTACTGATGTCCAAATGAGTCAAGTTGGCTACATCTTCCAGAATCATAGGACGAAGCATATTCTCATCTCCTTCCAGGAAAAAATCCTTCTGCAACTTCAAGATAGAAGCCATCGTGACAATCATGGATTGACGACGAATAGCCAGGGCCTCAATAAACATTCTACCCTCATCCATGCGATTCTTCTGAAAACGCTGAGCCTCGATGATGCTCTTTCTAATCTTCTCACTGGTTACACCTGCCAGTTGAAGGGCACTATCATCAGTAAAATCATCAGAAAGGGTGACAATGGGAAGATTGCTTTCATTGAGATGAAAATGTAAGGTATTTTCCTCATCTATAGTTACAATGAAGTCAGGAACTACATGATGATTATCATCCAAGGACGTTGCACCTATACTACCACCTGGACGGGGATTGAGTTTCTTAATGGTGCTACGAATCACAGTCACCTCAGAGGAGGACAGTTTCATCTTATTCTTAATCTGTTCCCAATGACCAAGAGACAAGTCCTCGGTATAGTCAGTCAGCAACTTGATAATCTGACTGCGCATAGGCAAACTCTTATTGTGCCTTGCCTGAATAAGCAAGCATTCAAAAAGCGTACGTGCACCTACACCCCAAGGATCAAAGTTTTGCAGTATATGAAGCACCTGCTCCACCTCCTCCTCGTTAGTGTGAACACCATGATAGATGTCCAGTTCGTCAGCTATCTGATAGAGAGGAAGACGAAGGAAACCATCCACATCCAATGATCCTATGAGATACTCCAATATGACTTGCTGCTTTTCAGTCAACTCATATTCAGACATCTGTTGCAGTAGCATATCATGGAAGGACAGCTCCTCTCCATTTTCCCTACCTACATTTTGCTCATTACTCTGCTGAGGTTGAGGAAAATCATCATCACGCTCTGACTCTACTGTAGTATCTGGAGCATAAGTATCCTCGTCAGCATTATAATCCGTATCATCACCCTCATGACTATCTTCATGAGTGTCTTCCCAATCATTTTCACCAGAAGGCAATGAAGACTCCAACCAAGGATTAT
>DCIS01000081.1:0-3344 GCA_002317475.1 Prevotellaceae bacterium UBA1720
CGTACCTTTGCACTATGATTGTTACAATGATAGATACACATTTACTCAAGAGGCACTTTCCTGCACTTTTTTTATTTGTCATTACCTCTGTCATATTTGCGGGATGCAATGCATGCACAGAAGTAGACAACACACCCACACAAGAAGATACTCTGCGCTACGCACGTATAGAAAAATATGTAGCTGATGATGATCTGCCCAATGTGACGGCTGAGTTGGAGGCTTTTCTTGCAACGACACGTCCTCACACCTCGCGTATGGACATGAAAGTCATTGACAGGTTGGCTTGGTATCGCATCTGTGGCAAGCGACAGCAAGAGGGTATGATGTTGGTACTCAAGGGCGACTCTATAGCTCATGTCATGGAAGATGAGATGATGCAAGCTGTTTTTCAGTATGCTAATGGGCGATACCTGGTCAATGACAACATGGAAGAGGCACAGCGCAACATGAAAGAAGGTGCTGATAGGATAAAAGAATACTTTGAGAGCACAACGGACATCGAAGAGAAGAAATACTGTGCCGGCAAACTGATATCATATTACAGTAACATCCTTCTCTATATGCCTGACGAACAGGTACAGGAGCGACATGAGAGACTGGAACAACTGGAGCAATTGATGGTTCAGTTCAAGAAGGAAGAACTCATCCCCCAGAGTAGATTGAATACTGATTTCCTGAACTTTTACCAGTTAAAGGTTAATCTGCTCATGGACGAAGGAAAGGAAGCAGAGGCAGAAGAGGCATGTCAAAAAGCAGCACAGATTGAATGTTCCAACACATGGTATAAGGAAAGAGCTATTGAGACAATGCTCATGGAATTAGGGAAATACGATGAGGTCATTGACAAACTCGAGAAGCGTCAGCAGGTATACCTCAGTATTGGCGACACATTGGAACTGAATGAAAACTACTGCAGTTTGCTGGGGTCTATGGCCACTTGCTATGAAAAACTGGGAATGAAAGAACAGGCTGATGCGTACAAGAAAGAACACACCCGAGTAGAAGAAGCCATCACCCTGCATCATGCAAACCAGAAGGTGGAAAGACTCAGTGCAGAATACGAGATACAGCAAAAGCAATACCAGATACACGAGGAGCGTATGCGCAGACATCGCACGCTCACAATTGCTTTGGTCACAACAATACTCCTTTTCATCGCTATGGCGGGATACGTTTATTACAGACGTACAACCCATATCATGAAAAAGAAAAACAAGGCATTGTCTGCTCATCTCGACCAAATACTTGACGAGAAAAAAAGACTGAAAGAAAAGCAAGAGAGTGTTGCGAAAAAATATTCCGACAAGGGAACAGAAACACCTTCGGAAAACATGAAAGAAATGGACGCCGATAGCATACGCACCGTTGAGCTCTTTATCAATGAACTGACATCCAGAAAGCTCTACTGCAATATGAATTTTGACCGTGACGCGCTACTTGACGAACTACATATCCCCCGTCGCCCCTTCCCACAAAAATTTGAGACCTGTACCGGCACGTCCATTTCACAGTTCATCCAATCCCTCCGTCTGGAATATGCTGCCGACATGATCCGCAATAACAAGGACTATACCATTGATGCGATTTCGTTGGAAAGTGGGTTTTCATCACGTGCTACGTTCTACCGCAACTTCACCAAACAGTTTGGTATCACCCCTACGGAGTATCGTGCCCAATGTTTTGAAAAATAGTAGGCTAGAGAAAGCCTAGGAAGGCCTAGAAAAACCTAGGAAGGACCTAGGAAAAACATAGGAAGGCCTAGGATGACATGGTGCTTTACGTTTCGGTCGCAAAGCAAGAGAGCGAGGGCAAAAACAATGAGCGATGGGTGTATTCACTCATCGCTCATTGTTATAATGTATAATTTGTAATTTGTAATTTATAATTAAGTTCACTTCTCCATCTTCCACCAGTCAAAGTTGAAGAGGTTGCGCTTCTGCATCTTGGTGCCCTTGAAGACGAGGTAGAGGTCGTGAGTGCCCTTGGCTGTGGGGGCAAGGGTGGTGGTCAGCTCCTCGTACTTGAAATGGGTATAGGGAACCTTGAGGGTACCAATCTTGGGACCATTGATGTCGTCTATGTGAAGCTCGATGGAACCACCAAACATACCGGCAGAGACGTTGGCTGTGAACTTCTTGGCACCAGTGCCCATGTTGACGCCCTGGAGCATGATGAACTCATCCTCGTCGATGTCGGTAACGAAAAGGCTGTTGTGCCAAGGACCAGAAGGATTCTCGCGAGTGGTCTTCAAGCCCAAACCCCAACGCATGGTCTCAGCCTCGACACGTCGGAAGGGGTCGAAAGTACCTACCTGATTGAGCTCACAGTCGAAGAAATAAGGCAGTTCCTGGATGGTGCCATCAGCATTGTATTTCATCTCGGCAGCACTGACGGAACGCTGCTCGGCATGGCGACTGGTCTCAAAACGGAAGACATCATAGTTCAGACCGAAGCAGTATGACTTGCCCTTGAAATCGATGATACCGGGGTGGTTGCCACGGGTCTGGGTGGTGTGGTTCATGATGTGACCACCATAGGTCCAGGGACCAGTGATCTTATCGGCCATAGCATAACCGATACCCTCGGGGCAACAGGTTGAGGCGAAGGCCATGTAGTACTTCTGTCCGTGCTTGTAGACCCAGGGACCTTCCTGATAGTCCTTGATCTTGGGAAGTTTGGTGATCTCTCCGCTATAGGAAATCATATCCTCGTTGAGCTTCACGTAGTAGGTATTAGGGTTACCCCAGAACATGTAAGCCTGACCGTCATCATCAATCCATACGGTGGGGTCGATGTCGTCCCAGTGTTCTTTCTGCCAAACCAAAGGTTCGCCTAGTGGGTCACGATAGGGACCAAAAGGTGAGTTAGCTACGAGAACGCCGATACCGTTACCGTGAATGGGGCAGTACATATACCACTTGCCATTGCGCTCGATGACCTGCTCGGCCCACGCACCATTGTTACCCTTGTACCAACGGAAATCCTTCAGCGAAGCTACTGCTCCGTGGTCGGTCCAGTTGACCATATCGGATGAGGTGTAGAGGAGCCAATCCTTCATCTCGAAACCACCTGCACCATCCTCATCATGGGTAGTGAAGAGATAGATGGTGTCGCCATGCACATAGGGTGCGGGGTCAGCGGTAAACTTTGTCTGTACGAGGGGGAGATTGAGTTGACGCAGTTGACTCTTCTGTGCCATTGCACCAAAGAAAGGAACAACCAAGAGGGTTGCTGCCAAGAGTGATTTAAAAGTCTTCATTTTATATATTAATTAATTAGTTGGTTTGTAGCGATTAGCGGGGTGACTGTACGTTTTGTCCGTTGATTATGAGACCCTTGAA
>DCIS01000081.1:3512-49023 GCA_002317475.1 Prevotellaceae bacterium UBA1720
ACACGGCGAACAGTGGGAATGAAACCACGTTGCGAAAGTTCCTTGGGATCATAGTCGAGGTTGATGCGCATCACGGCCTCACGGCACTGCCCCACTCTGACGTGACGCATGTAGATGCCCTCGGTGATGCCTCCACGGCAGGTGTTGGTCTTGATGCGAAGGATACGGTCGAGGTTGGGCGAATCCATTTCGCAGTCGTGGGCGAAGACATTTTGCACACCACCAGAGATCTCCGAACCGATGACTACGCCACCATGACCGTCCTCCATGCGGCAACGACGGATGATGATATTACACGAGGGACGATTGGCCCTACGACCATCGGCATTACGACCGCTCTTGATGGCTATGCAGTCGTCGCCTGTACGGAAGAGGCAATCCTCGATGAGGACATCCTCGCACGACTCAGGATCACAGCCATCACCGTTGGGACCGTTGTTGATGATGGTGCAACGACGCACGGTGACATTGCGCGAAAAGACAGGATGCACCACCCAGAAGGGCGAGCGTAGAAGGGTCACACCCTCGAGCAGCACATTCTTGCAATCATAGAACTGAATGAGCTGGGGACGCATACCATGTCCCATACCAAAGCGGCGCTCCTCGACAGGCATACCGGCATCTGCCATCACCAGAAGGGTGTTACGGTTGGGGAGTGACTGCATGATGGCATTTGTACCATTATCACCCTGTTCATAACGTACATCACCCTCCCAGGGCATATTCTGGCTTTCCTTGGTGACACCGGGCACAAATCCATATTTCTCTGCACCACACCAAGGCCACCAGGTCTCTTTCGTACCACCACCATCGATGACACCTTCGCCCGTAATAGCCACATTTTCAGCCTCGAAAGAATAGATGCAGGGAGAATAGTTCATGATATCCAGTCCCTCCCAACGGGTTCGCACCAAGGGGTACAGCTCGGGCTCGAAGGCGAAGAGCAACGTGGCACCCTGCTGCACCTCAAGACAAACATGAGAGAGAAGGCGTATGGCACCAGTGTTCCATGTGCCAGCAGGAACGACTACCTGTCCCCCACCCGCTTCGTTACATGCCTGAATGGCTGCATTGATGGCTCGCTGGTTCTGCTCTGCCGAAGCACTTGTGCTGGCACCGAAATCGGTGATGGCGAAAGAACGCGCAGGGAAGGTAGGCGCCACGATGTGCTTCTCAATCTGTCGGTAAAGACGTTTGTTCCACCCCTTGGCAGAAGCAGAAACAGATGCTATCAAGAACAGGATAAAAGCAAGGTATATGTGTCGGAGATTCATAAGTATCTGAATAAAAAAACAGGAGTTTATCTAATCATTTTGCTTCCCTTTCTAACGACAACACCCGTGGTGGTTTTCGATGCCTTTGTACCCGTGAGGGTGAAAGAACCAACGGAGGACTGTTCGGTACGGTCGGGACAAACGGTGTAG
Source organism: Prevotellaceae bacterium UBA1720 (assembly GCA_002317475.1). GTDB lineage: Bacteria > Bacteroidota > Bacteroidia > Bacteroidales > Bacteroidaceae > Physcousia. Next base: position 4,937 of record DCIS01000081.1, read on the forward strand.
ATACCAGTCTCGCCATTACGGTTTTCAAAGGTTATGCCCCAAACATTGGTGGTGGCTCCCTTAATGCGAATCTTCACAGTATGGATACCCGAGATGGGAGGAACCTCTGCATTAGCAGACGTGGTTACGGTGCTGGTCTTCTTGAGGGCAGGGACGGTGGTCCACTCAGTATTGGCATTGTCAAGCAGTATCTCAAACTTCGAACCAGCCTTGGTAGAACCAGGCAGATTGCCATGTATGGTGACTGCATCAATGCCCGTGAGATCTATCTGTCCGACGGTGAGGATGGTGCCATCAGGACTATTGAGAATACCCTCCTTCTTGGGTCCCCAAGCATAGGAGGAAGTACCCATATTGGCAAAGACAGGAGCGGCAACATAGAGTGGTGTGTCAGGGGTGACACAGGCTGCCTCTGAGGCAATCCACTCCTCTTCAGCATCAAGATAGCGCAGCAACTGAATCTCATTGGCACGGAACTCACAATTGCCACTGGTGGTAAGGTCGGCCACCCAACCCAGATAAACCTTGCTATCGATGCTCAAGGTGAAGGTGATACCATTCAGTCCGCTGCCTGTACCAAGATTGGAGATGGGCGAACAGAAAAGTGACTTGCTGGTAACGGTAGATGCCGTAGGAAGAGACTTGCCTGCAAAGAGATAGCCTTTCTCGATACCTAAGGTGGAATTGTAGTTGCCACCCAGGAAATACTTTCCGGCAGGCAGTTCGACATAACGGTAGAGTCGGGTAAGGGCAAGGTTTCCCTTAGCATTCTGTGAGTCATCCCAAACACCTAAGGAAAGACTGTTCCAACCTGTATAGGTATCGATGCCTTGCTTGGCACCTTCGCTGCCCTTGTCGATGTTGTAATTCTCGACAGTCCAATATTTTGGTGCACCATAACGTTTGCTGACATCATCGTCTTCGGCCCGAGTGAACATACGGGCCTCTACCAAGTATTTGGCAGTAACATTCTGCGTCAGTTCAGGGTGATGGATGGCACCACCGGTGATATAGCCATCCTTCTGGAAACGCGAGAAGGCCTCTTGGAGAGCAATATAGGCAGAGAGAATCTCGTCAACGGTCTGCTCCTCGGTGACAGCTTTGCTCAACGTCAAAGCCTCCTGCAGCAGGGTGATCTCGGCCTTGTCATAATAGGCTTGCGTAGTGGCCTTGGTCGTCTTGGCCTTGCTGACAGCGTCCTGGACATCCTTGCGTAGGTTGACCAGATTCTGATAACCGAAATAACTCTCGGGCTTGAGGCTGATCGTAAAACCACCTCGTGATAAACATAGAATGTCTATACAATCAGTATTTGTCACCTTGTAATAGGAGGTTTTGATTTCTGACATCGTGGCACCATCGTAATTCACCACAGCCATATATTTTACACCTTCCTCCAGAAAATCGAGTTTGACGGACATCTGCGTTTCCTTGGATGTACCTTCCAGTCCACCCACGTACCACACATCACCCTTGCGACGTGCCATAACGACGTACTGTCCAGGATAACCGTCCAAAAGACGTGTCTCATCCCAAGCCGTGGGTATCTCCTTCATGAACTGCATAGGCTCACCAGGCAAGGCATAGAAACCCTCAGGACGGTCTGCCCAATGCTGAATGCCACTCTCGAAGACAACGGCAAGTGCCAACTCGTGAGCATAGGTGGTAGTATGTGGATGCTGACTATTGGTAAAGGCTACAGGGGTGTAATCCATCGGCCCTACGACATTACGGGTGAAGGGGAAGGTGCAATTGATGCGAGGGGCATTGTCGGTCATGTGCGAACCATTATTGTATTGCTCCGCACCGAAGACACCCTCAGTAGACATGAGGTGGGGATAGGTGCGCGTCCAGCCACGTGGGATGGTGGCACCGTGGAAGTTGACCAGCATCTGAGCATCACGGGCATCCTCCAAGATATCCAGGTAGTAGTTCATCATGTGCTGCTTGTCACTCTCGAAGAAGTCAATCTTGACGCCAACGACACCCATGTTCTTCAACCACTTGAATTCGGCCACACGATTCTCGTGAGTGAGCATACGATCACGGGGCGTAGCACCAACACTGTTGTGAGGACCACCAGAGTTATACCACATCATGGGCTTGATACCCTTAGACAGGGCATATTTGCAGGCATCCTGGATGTTACCGCCATTGTACATAGAGTCCCACTCCCAGTCGAAAAGCACATACTCCCAACCCATCTTGTATGCTAAGTCTACGTATGCCTTGCATATTTGGAAGTCACGTGTACCGTGATTATAGGCCCAATAGACCCATGCCGCACTACCGGGCTTGATCCAGGAGAGGTCGGTCATCTGGGTGGGATCGGAGCAATCCTCAACGAGGGTGGAAGTAGCTATTGTATTGAGGTCACCCACGATAACTACGCGCCATGGAGAAGTCCATTCGCCTTCCCACGAAGGATTGGCCTCGCCCGTACTGTTTCCCTCCCAGGAATAAGGATAGGAAACAACATAATTGTTGATGGACGAACTGTTGTTGAGGTGCGTACTACAGTACTGACGACTGGCATTGGCCTCGGTGATGAGCATGAAATAACCCTTATGCTCGAAGAGGCAAGGGAAGGCCCAGTCACCTTGACGAGAGGCACTGGCCTGATAGGGAAAATCGCCCTCATAGCTGGTGTTGTACTCCATCAGCCAACGATGGTCTGCCTGCTCTATCAAGTAATTGGTTGCCTCACCGGTAAAAGTCCTGGTCTTGCCATTATCAGGCAAGGAATAGCGGAAGGTGACACCATCATTCCAGGCACGAACCTCCACACCGAGTTCTGACTGTTTAGCATTCAGGAAACGCACCTTGACCGCCGTTGCCTCGTTCTTGACATGTGACCTCTTGCCATGTAACATATCATAGCTCTCGGTTATGACCTCGGGTGCAAAAACCGAATCGACACTGAGCGACGTGAACTGCTCACCGCTTGTCTTCAGACCGAGCGTGATGCGAGTCATACGTTTACCTTCAGCATTGTAGACATCCAGGTAGGTCTTGCCGGACAGTGTGACGACACGGGCTGACACCTGCTGGTTGGGACTGACGATATTAGCCACCTCGACAGCACCAGAGGTGAGTGCCAAGAGGAGCAGCAACAAGGACAGGATGGTTTTCCTCATACTACTTATAAACTTTTAATTTTGGGCAGGTTTTATAGTCATGGCAAAACCGCCACGAGAGAGGCATGGAATCTCGATGACATCAGGCATCAGGCCCTTCTTATACAGGGACTTACGGAAATTGAACTGAGATATCTCGCTGCCATCGGAATGGAGTGTTACTATATAATTCTGCCCCGATTTAAGGAAGTCCAGCTTCACCTTGAAGGTAGTAGCCTCGCTCTTGCCCTCGATACCTGCCACATACCAGGTGTCACCCTTACGACGAGCCATGACGACACGCTCGGCAGGATAACCCTCGAGCAGACGTGTCTCGTCCCATGCCGTGGGAACCTCCATCATGAACTGCTTGGGAGCATCGGGCAAAGCATAGAAACCCTCAGGACGGTCTGCCCAGTGCTGAATGCCACTCTCGAAGATAACACTCAAGGCCAGTTCGTGAGCATAGGTAGTAGTGTGCTTGTGCTGAGAATCTGTGAAGGCCACTGGGGTGTAATCCATAGGACCTACGATGTTACGGGTGAAGGGCAGGACGCAGTTGACATGACAACCATTCTCGGTCATGTAAGGGCCATTGTTATACTGCTCGGCACCATACACGCCCTCGGTGGACATCAGGTTGGGATAGGTGCGTGTCCAGCCACGTGGGATGGTGGCACCGTGGAAGTTGACAAGCATCTTTGCCTCTGCTGCATCCTCCAGGATATCAATGAAATAGTTCATCATGTGCTGCTTGTCACTCTCGAAGAAGTCAACCTTGACACCAGCCACACCGATGCTTTTCAGCCAGGCAAATTCCTTCACACGACTTTCATGAGTAAGCATACGGTCACGAGGCGTGCTCCAGACACCTGTGTGTGGGCCACCACTATTGTACCACATGAGAGGCTTAATGCCGTTTGAGAGGGCATACTTGCAGGCATGCTCGATAGTTCCGCCATTGCCCATCTGGTCCCATTCCCAGTCAAAGAGGACGTACTCCCAGTTCATAGCCTTAGCCAGGTCAACATACTTCTTGCAGATCTGGAAGTCCTTGGTACCGTGATTGTATGCCCAGTAGACCCAAGCTGCACGACCGGGAAGTATCCAAGAGGTATCCTTGATCTTACATGGCTCAGAACAATCCTGAACGAGTGTAGAAGCCACCAATGTCTGCAAAGAACCAACCATCACAACACGCCAGGGAGAGGTCCACTCGCCCTTCCATTTGGGGGTGACATCGCCCACCTTATTGCCTTCCCATGCAAAGGGATAGTCTACGTGATAGGAATCACAATTGGCCGTATTGTTGAGGTGAGTGTTGCAGTACTGACGACCAGGATTGGCCTCGGTGATGAGCAGATAGGTGTCGCGCTGCTTGAAGAGGCAGGGATAGCCCCAGTCACCTTGTCGCTCGTTGGCATGCTGAGGACGGTAATCATCCTCGTAACTGGTAGTGAACTTCTGCAACCAGCCATCGTTGGTATTCTTATGAATGAAGAAACTGGTAGCCTCGCCGGTGAAAGTGCGCTCCTGACCATTGTCGGGAAGGAGGTAACGGAAGGTGACACCGTCATTCCATGCACGAACCTCGATAGTAAGAGGTTGCTGGTTGGCGTTCATATACGCCACCTTCACAGCACTCGCCTCATTGGTGGCGTGGGAAGTCTTGCCATGCAGCAAGTCGTATGACTCCTTTATCTTTGTCGTCTTGCCCACCTTACTGAGTTTCAGTGAGGTATAGTCCTCATCGGCAGTGGTCAGACCCAAGGTGATGCGGGTAAGTAGAATACCCTCACCGTCTTGTACATAGAGGTAGGTCTTGCCCTGCTCCTGAGTGAGCATGGCTCTCACTTGCTTGTTTGGGCTCTTCAACAAAACATCATGTGCATTAGCGCACAAAACGCCAAACAAAGCGCAGGCTACGAATAAAAGTTTCTTGATCTTCATGTTATTATAATTGTCATTAGGCTAACTTTGCTGTCAGCAATCGGTAATATTCGCTGCAAAATTAATCATTTTTTCCTTTCGCTCCAAAAGAATGGAACACAGATACATAGGACAAAGTTGTCTATGTATTGTACAGCATATATAAAAAGTTGTGGCAAGCCTGACGTGATGCCGGACTTGCCACAACTGAAACAGAGGATCCTTTTACTTAACCATTACCTTACGTCCATCAATGATGTAGAGACCCTTGGTAGGAACTGCTACACGCTGACCGTTGAGGTTGTAGATAACATCGGGCTGACGGTCATCAGCTACATCAATCATGGATGTGGTATCCGTTGAGAACTGAATACTTGCCCCATTGATGGTAGCCACCAACGCACCACGATATGAGATGTCTGTGTGCATACGATGCCATGTACGCTGGCTGTCGCGATAGGCGGGATATACGAGATATGAGCCAGTAGCCTTAGGCATCAGCGAGGGCTGCACGTTGAAGCTAGTGTAGTAAGTGAGCGGTGCACGGGTATTGTCCTTGGTGCTCTCCACAAAGGTGCTATTGCCTACCCCGTCAACAAACTCCAGACCATAGCGGAACGTCTTCTCCTCGACTGAGCGATTGGCAAACTCACCACGGAAGATGAAGTTGCCCTGAGGCGATTTACTCTCATCCACAGAGAAGTCGGTGAAATTGTAGAGCATCGTGGGGAAGACAGAAGTACCGTCATAGGGCTTGATGCTGACCACAGCCTCCTGGGCGAGGTTATAGTTCATGATTTTGTCAAGTGTGTAATAACCATCGTACATGCCATCCCAGCCAAAGTTGACATGATACTTGCCTTCTTTGTATCCATCGATAACGAAAGTATGACCTGATGTAGAAGAAGCATAACCTGTATAAACCACGGGACGACCACTCTGAATCTCACCCAGGATGATTTCGTTCCACTCTTCGTCGGTATACATGTTGCGCAAGATGTGGCAGATGGACTTATCATAGTTGAGGTACGTGGCCACACCATAGGCAGCATTAAAGAGGTAGGCTACACTCTCCTGCGCCTCATACTTCATCTGCGAAGCATAACCCACATCCTTCATCAGAAGGGCCACGGCCTGCTTGCACGAGTCGGGTGAAGAGGTCTTCACCTTGTCGAGCATAGCATCCCAGTTGTAGACGCTCTGCGAGAAGTCGGTCGTGCGAGTATTGCCATTATTGTCGGTATAGGTAATCGAACCCGTACCCTTCAAAGGATATTTCCAATAACGAAGCACCTGTGCAAATGCTGTTGCGGTGCAACCGGTGGGATACTTTGAGGGACAAAGGTTGCTGTAGGGTGCATCCTGTCCCCACTGGGTAGCGAGCATATATTCGCCGGTGTATTCAGGCGTATCAGGTTCGTCGGGATCAGTGGGGTCGGTAGGTGTTTCGGTCTCCTCCTCACTCTCAGGCGGAGTCATATTCTTACCCGTCACAAAGTAGCAGTTGTCCAAAGAGCTCTGCCCTGTGAAGTAAGCACCGTTGCTATCCAAAAGGTAGACCTTGTACTTTGTGCTGTCCTCCAATGCCTCGATAGAGCCTTTGACCATGATGTCGACAGTTTTACCCTCGGGAATGACATAGTTGTCGGAGGTAAGCATGCCCAACACTGTACCATATCGCTTGCCACCACAAACAGACACCTTGACTGGACCTACATAATTGCCACTCTGGCAAGTCATGGTGGCATAAACGGTTATATCATACTTGTTTACATTCTCGTAGGCAGGCATCTCAATGACTTTGGTCAACTGGATGGTAGCAGCATTACTCTTACCGCCAATGACGATACAGCTTGCCTCGCACCAATTATTACCACCGGCATCCTCAATGTAGACCTCTGTCAGACCGCTGTAAACAGGCACGTTAGCCGAAAGGGTATAGGTACGCTCATCGCCCTCTTCCATAACCACGCTGGTGTTTGAACCTGTACCAATCTTCGTGCCATTCTGATAGAAGGACAGTCGCAGGTTTCCTTCATAGCTGCCTCGTACGCCCTTCAGCGTGGCACTAACCTTGATGGCAGCACCTGGCTCGGGAGTGACATTGCTGATGCGGATGTGCTCGGCAGCCATTTCGTAGGCAGAAGCAGCACTGCTGAGTGTAATCTGCTCATCAGCAACTACGGCAATCACATCATCGTTGATGCTGGGAGAGTGATACATCTCGCGCCATACACCGTCATTACCCTGGAAGGCAGGACGCAAAATATAACTGCCAGTAGCCATGGGGAAATCAGCAAAGGAGACCGTAAGTCGGGACTCTGTGCCAGATGCCTGATTGCCACCATTGGGACCACCACCATTGGGACCGCCAAAACCGCCGCCAAAACTTGCAGACAAGGTTGACTTTGCTGCTGCAGGGAGGAACGTGGCATTACCCTCAGCATCAATGACCTCAACACCCAAGAGGAAGTCAAGCGAGGTGGCACGCGTACCTTGCGTAAAGTTGCCCGTGAAGGTTACCGAATCACTACGCGTAGCCGTTTGCTGCTCTGTGCTGAAATTATTCTTGTTGAAAACAAGGTCAAGATACTGCGTTGTTTCTGTTGCAGGTTGGATACCGATAATAGCCTCCACATTGCTATTGTAGCCACTTGACGTGCCGCCTGTGCCTTGCTGAGAGGGCGTGAGGCGATCCATGCGGAAATAGCCGTTGCTTACGCCACCCCATCCCCAGTTGATATGGAATTTACCGTCCTGATAACCATCGCAGAGAAAGTTATGACCACCCTCTGAGTTGTAGCCACCCAGCATCACGGGTCTGCCGTTGGTCAATTCGTTGTAGATGACCTCGTCCCAGCCACCTTCGGTAAACGAGTTGCGATAGATGTCACAGATGCTTTGACTATAGCCGAAGCTATTAATCAAGGCATCAGGCACGCTTCCTTCATTCGCTGTAGTGACCGTCTGTCCATAGTTGGAACGAATGCTGTAACCACAGTCACGCATCAGTGTAGCCACAGCCTTGATGCTCTCGTTGCTGCTGCTACCATCGAGTACATCGGGCATATTGGCCCAGTCATAGGTCTGCTGTGCGAGGTCGATGGTTTCGCCACAACCTGTCACAGTGCCAATACCATGTTCGGGATACTTGTGCTTGTACATGATCTGGGCCATGGTCGTGGCCACACAACCCGTGGGGCTCTGCCCACCATTCACAATGGGTGTGAGGTTGTAGTAAGGACTATTCTGTCCCCACGTGCTGGTGCATAAGGGAGCAACGGCTGTATGCTTACGTACCACCTTGGAAGGTGTTTGGGCGGGATTTAGAGCGGCATAGGCCACCTGATCGTTGACATCGTCAATCCAGGCTTTGAGTGCTGCAGGCATTTGTTCGCTATCGAAGTGACCTTGGTCGGCAAAACCAAGGATAGTACCTCCCTCAACATTGTCGTTGGCTGCCACAATGACAAAGCCACCATCAGTGCCACGATTGAAAACATATAGACCACTGGTGTGCAGTTCCAGCTTCAGCGTGGCATCCGTCTGCGACTTGACACGGTGTGCAGCAACTGTCTCAGTCGTAAACTTCGCTGCCATCTGCTGTGCCTCTTTCAGCTCCACCTTATCAGCCGAGGCTGTGATGGAAAGTGCTGCCAAGAGAAGCGATAGTGTAACCTTTCTCATGTAATACGTATTTTCATTAACAAAATGTCTAAAAAGAGAAAAAGAGCTCAGACAAACGCTCTCATCAGGGAAACGTCTTCTGAGCTCTCTTTATATTTATACAAGGTATATCAATTACTTGATGACCACCTTCTTACCATCCTTCAGGTAGATGCCTGCTTTCAGGTTCTTGTTGTTCATCTTCTGGCCAGCGAGGTTGTAGATACCACGACCAGCAACCTTGGTAGCCTCTACGCTGTCAATAGCAGTCACAACGTCAGCATCCCATGTGATATAGTAATAACCATACGTGTAGTCGGTATATGAAGTATAGTAATATGCACCCAGAACGATGCTACCAGTATTCTCGTCCAGACTAACCGAGCAATAAGGCTGATAGAATGCCACGTAGTAATAAGGACAATTATCACTCATGTAGCCTTCGATGTAGTCCTCGCTGACAGCATATCCGTTAATCTTTGCAATAGTGGTATCAGCGTTTAAGACGATTGTCAAGTCGTCATCCTCTACACCCATCCAGTTGTGAACAACCAAAGTGCGTGTAACGTCATAGTACTCAACCGTCATCTTTGCATCCTTAACAGCGGCAGCAATAGTAGCGTCATCTGCTTGGGCATCAGCTGGGAGATAATTGCAAGCATCCTTAGTCCATACGGGAGCTGAGCCACCAATCTGGTAGGTCACAGTCACAGCCTTTGTTATGCCTGGGGCATCATCCGTTTCACGCTCACCAAAACCAGAAGGAACATGGAAGGTGTAGACACCAAGCGCAGTAATAGGCTCACTCAAAGTGAAATCGATAACCTTTGCGTCAGTTGCATTAATGGTAGCCGAAATGGTGCCACCAACGGCATTACCATCAGCATCGGTCAGTGTTACTTGAGCATCTCCTTCACCATTGCGAAGAGCAAGAATCTCACGGTCGTAAGAAACTGAGATGGATTCCAGTTTCTCTACTTCACCCTCTGCAGGAGTAGTGCTGACCATATGGATGATTGAAGAGTCTGTTGCATAGCGATTGTCAAGATACCAATCGACAAAGAAATATGAATAGCCACTAGTACCATAATCATAGCCGCAAATAGCAGCTGAGCCATAACCTACACCGTCCTCAGTATCAAAGTTGATCTTGCAAGAACTATTATTGATGTAACGATAGTATCCAGAGTATAGTGTGCCACCATAGTCATTGAACGCATAACCAGTGTTAGCCCATACCTCAGAAGAGTTTTCACCATCAATGCTTGTGATAGCACCCGTTTTATCAAAAATGATGTCCATGTCATAGCCAGAAGCACCGGCATAGCCTTTCAGGACAACCTCATCCTTAGACTTTACTTCAACCTCTATCTCATAATAACCCAATTCTGAATCGTATGGTAAATTAGCAAAGGCAGATCCAGAACCTTCACCGACTGCAGTATTATAGACACGACCGGTAACCGTTACTGCGTTAAATGCTTCCTTAACATTAAAAATGAGATTAGCGGCAGCATTGGTTAAGCCCTTTTCAGTATATACTAGTTTCGTAGGAAGTACCAATGTATACGTACCTTCTTCTGTTATAGGACGACTCATATAGAAATCTAACTGATAAGGATTCTCTTCATTGATTTCATAGCCATTCTCGTCGTCCCCGTTATTAAATACCAAGGCGTCGTTACCATTCGCATCTTTCAGAACAACTGGCACTACGTCCTCACCATCATAACTGTAACCTTCATGATCGAGACCACAAACACGATAAATTGGTTCATCAAAAACTATACTTATCTCAGCGGGCAGTCCACCATTAACAGTACCGACTTCTGGAGTAGTACTTACAATCTCCATCTTACCGCCAGTAGCAAGTTTGAGCATATCTTCAGAAACCTCGTTAATGTAATACTGAGAACCCTCATCATTAGCAGCCCACCAATTCCATGTATAGATAGTCAGCACACCACTATATAGATTTACGTATGAATCATCCACATTTGAAACATGGAGACGGTATTGGTCAGTGCTTGTACCCGTTTCGATGTCAAAGCTCTTAAGGCTGGTTGCTGCAGGAGCTCCGACATACAGATCTTCACTACCACTAGACGTGTAGAACATCTTGTCTGCGCCCCCATCATAGGTATAAATCTGGAAACCAGAAACAGGATTACCCACAAACGAATAGAAATATTTTGATTCTGCAGGTTGTGAAGTCAGAGTTTGTGCTTTGATCATGTCACCGCCATTATAATAGCAGTACTTGCCTTTTTTCTGTACTTCCAGATAATACCACTTGGTACTGTCAGCAAATACGCCGTCCTTCACGGTTGTAGGCACGATGGGCAGTTCTGCAGCATTCAACGTGTAGTTGTAAACTACGTTGATGGTCTTTGTTTCATTGGCTACCTCGCTGGTACGTGTACTGTCAGCACAAGTGGCACCCAGATAGGTCTGTGGAGCATCGAAAGTAACGGTCAAGGGAGCAGCACCCTTGGTTGTGGTCTCGTATGAAGCACACTCAGTGCCACCATAGCAAAGGCTGTAGCGAACAGTTACAGTGATAGCATTGTGCTCGTAGCTGTCAATAGCAGCAACGGCAGCACTCAGGTCAACGTCAGCAACCTCAACAACCTTGAACTGGTTACCAGCATCAGCGGTGCTCCAGGAGTTGATGACATAGCCATTGGCATAGCCCGACCCTGTATCCTGAGTGTTGATGTAGTTACCACTGTAGTTCATCATGATGGGATAGTCGGTGCTTGAACCTATTGTGACGGTGACAGGGGTGTCCATGCCGGGAGCAGCAACCAGCGAACCATCGCTGTTCACGAATTTCTGTGCACCTACGCTGTACAAATAGTAGTCGTTGTCACCTTTCAAGATAGCAAACTGCTGATTTGCTGATTCTGCTGAAGCCTCAGTTACGATACCTTCTACCGAACCATTACTGGTAACAAAACTGTCATAACCGTCCACTACCTGGAAGAAGCAACGTGCAGAGGCAATGGTATATGCCTTGCTATTGCTCAACTGGTCAAGACTGGTCACTTGTGCCTGAACACCTAACACGGCCAGTGCCACAAGCATAAGAGTCACGTAAATCTTTCTCATAAACCTTTATTATTAATTTTATAATGTATTGTTCAAATGTTTTCTTGCTACAAAGTTATGAATAAATATTTCATCCCACAATAGATTGATGGGATTTTTGTTTAAAAAATAACACTCTACTTACAGATTGACATTTTACACGCCTCATTTTTTCAAAACTGTAAGCATTCGGATATTCAACTTGTATATAGAGGACACCCAAAAGCCCAAGTCACCATAACACTCGTCATGAAGACTTAGGCCTAACGTAGACTACGTAGTGAATACGAGAAATAATAGAATAGATACATGCGTTCCGCGAAGGATCCACGAAGGATCCGCGAGGGTTGCATGAAGGTTACGTGATGCTATCTAGGAATCACTACTCCTTCTTTTTCTTGGGCTTCATGTCCAGACGGTAGCTGGCAGTGGCCATGACGTAGGAGGGCTGGGTATTGTACCAGGTCTCTGTACGGCCTTGGGCATTGATGCTACGATAGACATTATCTAGCTGCTGGAGGATGTCATGACCCGTAACCTTGAGCACAAGGCAGCGGTTCTTGAAGAAGGCTTTGCTGATGGCAAGGTTGAAGACGAGATTGTCATCATTCATAGTCTTGTCATCGTAGCCTCGACGGCTGTGCATGGCGAGGTCCATGTCAAGATTATAGCCGTGCTTGAAGCCCAGACGACTGGAGATGCCGTAAGTAAAATTGATCGTAGAGATGGTAGAGAAACCTGGACGATCACTGGTAGCGTAACTATAATCGGCATCAAAATTGGCACTGGCGGAATAGGTCTCGTAGCGATACTCCAAGTTGCAATGCTCGTAAACTCCGTAATTGTGCACCTTGCTGAGGGGAATAGCATCAAAGGTCTCTGCTGGATTGTCGGAGGAGAAGTCCACGCTACGGTTGTAGCTTGCATTGAGATTATTACTGAAATTCAGACGTTTCTGCTTATCCAAAGGAATATAGAAACCACCTCCTGCGTTCGTACCCCAGTTGCCACTGATGTTGCGTGGCTGCGTGGTATAGACACCCGTCTCGCGATTGTAGATGGTAGCCGAACCGACACCTGTACCATGATTGAAGCTTGCATTGAGGTACCAGTTGGACTGATGTTCCTGACTGTTGTGGTGGTACGAGGCGTTGTAGTTCATGCTGTACATGTTTTTCAGGTCAGGATTACCCAAAGAGATGTACAAGGGGTTGCTATTATCGCGGATATCCAGCATCTGTGACATGCTCGGTGCATTCTGATTGTAGGACACGCCTATGCTGAAGTCCTTGAGCTGCATATTACCCTGCACATTCCATAGCGCATACTTGCGATGAAGGTCCTGATACTTAGGACTGCCAGCATCGTCCACGCCACGTGTATCCTCGCTACGATCGTTGTGGAAGTTCATTCCGGCATTCACATAATAGTAACCCCATTCACCACCACCAGAAATATTAAAATCGAGGTTATGCATTTGATTGCTCGTCTCACTGAAGTAAGTGTTTTCACGGTCAATGACCATGTTGAGCGAATCGCGCGTAGAGGGTAGCATACCAAGCGCATAGCCACCCTCAGCCTTTGCCCAAGGAGTATTAGACAAAGAATCCAGACGATAGAGGTCGCGGTGATTGTTGGAGTAAACATTACTGTAGCCATAGTTCATCGACATACCCAGGATATCCTTAAAGGAGAAGAGGGTATGACTGAAGTTGGCACTGAAAGTGTTGCTCTTGCCTGGGCTCTCGGTGTAGCGGTTACGGTAGTCCTGCGTATCACCCTGACGCAGGTCGTAGTGGCTGTAGTCCTTACTCTGGGAGTAACTGTAGTTTTCGCTAATATTCAGCGAAATCTCCTCGCCATTCCAGGGTGCCACTGTGTAGAGCATGGTCTGCATGCCTGCTGAGAGATTGTTGTTGTCGGCTTTTGTCAAATCCTCAGTCCTGTTGGTCAGGAACTCGTTGAGACGCTGACTGTAGAGGGGTGCATACTGATCTGCCAAACTGGCGGGTTTATGGGCAAAGACAGAGTCGAGCGAGGCACCACGCGAACTGTCGAGAGGATCCTGCGAGAAGGTGGCCGAACGAGACTTACCACTGCTATTACCCTTGGAGTAATTGACATTGGCACCGATATGGCTGAACATCTCCTTCTTGCGGAAATCCACTCCGCCATTCCATGAGAGATTACCCGACTTGGCGTTGCTGATGCTACGGGAGCGGTTCCATACATCACCACCCTGCAGGAAGGTCTGTGAGGAGGTCTCTGTCTGCGAATCGGTGACAGAGCGCGAACCATTGAGCGAGGTATTGAACTCGGTCTTCGTAACCTTGTCATCCACATGGAAATCAATACCGGCGTTGACAGTCTTCACCTCCGAGGTGGGCGAACTGTAATCACCCCAAGAGGTCTCACTACCGGGACGGGCAAAGTTGTTGATATTGTTGGCATTGGCATAGATGGTAATGCGGCTGTGATCGGTGTAACGGATGGCAAAGAGACGTCCCATCCAACGCTTGTCCCAGCCACCTCCGGCCTCGGCATTACCCAGCCAACCCTGTGCATATTCACGCTTCAGGCGGACATCCAGCACCCAGGGGTCTTTCTTCTTCATGGCCTCATGATGCTTGTCCAGATAGGCATGCTTGCTCTCACGCTGATAGGCCTTGATGTTCTGCACCACGTAGGCAGGCAGGTTCTCCAGGGCTTGCTTGGCATCACCGTTGAAGAAGTCGTTACCATTGACCAGCAACTCCTGCACCTTCTCGCCATTGATGTATATCTCTCCTCCCTTGCGTATCTCCACGCCAGGCAACTGACGCACCAGTTCGTCGAGCATCGAACCCTCAGAGAGCTGGAAGGCATCGGCGTTATAGACCACCGTGTCACCTGCCATCACCATCTTGACCTTGGTAGCAGTGACGGTGATCTCGTCAAGGTCGCGATCCATACCGTAGGAGTTGGCCTTGTGTATCTTCACCTCATCGAGGTCCCATTCGCGCACCTTCCTGTTATAGCGGCGATGAGGGATATCGAAGACATGCTCCAGGGGTTTGAAGCCGCGCTTGGTGGTGCGGATAAGGTACTTGCCATGCACTGGCACCTTGGTAAGGAAGCCCTCCATGGGGTATTCCCAGCCCCCGAATTTCATCATCGTCTCACGAGCATTCCAGAAGGTATCAACCAAAACAGTATCGGGCAGAGAGTAGAGTTCCATCCACACACTGTCCACACACTCGTAGGTGAACGAGTCGATGAGTTTGCCACGCACCTCGATGCTGTCCACCTTGGCTTTCTTGGCATCTTTATCGTCAGTCAGTATCTGCTGGGCACTAATGGAGCTGCTCACCAGGAACAGGGCAACAAGTATAAGGTGTATCTTTTTCATTTTATATTTTATAATGTAAGTAGTCTAATTTGTACGTATTAGCGGTCGAGCCATTGCTTGAACTGTGCACTCTTCTCTTTGCTCACCACGATATGCTCGTCATCACAGCCCACGAGGCGAACAATCAACTTGCTGCTGAAGAAAAAACTGATCTTGCGGATACAATCCACATGAGCAATGTACTGACGATTGAGACGGAAAAAGATTTCCGGATTGAGCTGTTCCTCCAAGTCATTCATCGTGAGAGGCAACCTAAAGCTTTCACCCTCGCGGTCATAGGCCACGACCCCGTTGTCTTCCTTGCGAATGAAACTGATATCAGCGATACGCAGCGGTATCAGTTCGTCGCCCTTGGAAACCAGAATGCGCTCGCGGAAACACTTCATCTCGCGTGCCATCCTGTTGATGGAACTGGTGGCTTGTAAGGATGACGTATCATCACCTTGCACAGACGAAGATGGCTGAGCATCGTGTGGAGTGAACAGGCGTGCCTTCTCGATGGCATTGCCCAATTCGCCAAAATCAACAGGCTTGAGCAGGTAGTCGATGGCATTGTGACGAAAGGCAGTGAGAGCATACTCGTCATAGGCCGTGGTGAAGACCACCTGGCACTGAGGCATCACCTCATGAAAGGCTTCAAAGACAAGATGCCCCTTCAGCCGGATGTCGGAGAAGATAAGGTCGTAGGTTGGCACATCCTGACGTTGGAGCCAGTCGATGACCTCCTCCACGCTGGTGAGCGGTCCGTCTACCTCTAGCGTATCATCAACATCGCTCAGCAAGCGTTTCAAGCGGTCAGCACTCAGGCGCTCATCCTCTATAATCAGTATACGTTTCATACGGCAGCAGATGGTTTTAACAGAGGCATTTTAACTTCAAAATAAGACACATCACTTGTTACCTCAAACCCCGTCACACCTTCCATCTGATAGCGCTGACGAAGTGTCTCAAGACCGATGCCAAAGGAGTCTTCAATTTGCCCGTTCTTTAACATAACTTGAGTGTCAATAACCTTCGTGTTGTTTCGCACCACAATCTTGTCGGCCTCGCGCAGGATGTGGATATATAATACCTCGTCCTCTTCAGGAAAGTTATGCTTTATCGCATTCTCCACCAACAGCTGCAGACTGAGCGGGAATAAGTAGAGCTGCTCCGTCCCGTCCTCCAATGTGTCAATCTGTAAGGCAATCTTGCCGGGAAGGCGAATCTCCTGCAATGCCACATAGTCCTGAATGAAACGAACAGAATCGTTGAGCGTACAATAATCCTCTTCGAGGAAGGACAAGATATAACGGTACACGCGTGAAAGACGTACGACATAGTCCTCTGCCTGACGAGGATTCTGATGAATAAGTTCGGTCAAGGCACTGAGGCTATTGAAGATGAAATGCGGGTCGAGCTGACTCTTGAGCGCCTTCTTCTGCAAGGTGGTGAGTTGGTCTTTCTGGCGTATCACCATCATACAGTAATGATAGGTGGTATTGACCAAAGTGAGCAACGTGGCAATGACGCAGAACATATAGTAAGCATGCCAGAAGAGATCGGAGTCTGGGGATGGGAAAATAAAATCGGATGCCTTCTGAAACACAAGAGCAATGCAGAAATTGAGACAAAGCGTGATGAAGCAAAACAGCATCTGACGCAAAGGGGTGAGACGGCTGAAGAAGCGTGCTTTACCCAGCAGATGACTGATCACCATACTGCTCAAGGTAAACAATGCACAGTAGAGGAAATCATAACAAGCCTCTCCCCAACCATTGAAGGGAAAGAAGTAGAAATAGAAGATTCTCCACAGTACCTCATAAAGGAGGAACGTGAGAAACGAGAAGAGTAGCCAATCCTGGAATGCGCGTTTGAGTTTCATGTCAGCTTATCATTAACAATGCAAAGGTAATCATTCTACGTGTTTTGTCAAAGAGAGGAAACTGCGAAACGCCGAAAAAAGCCCTTGAAAAGGAAAAACAGAAGGCTTACTGGGCCTTCTGCTTCTGATATTGTTGTAACACTTCGTCGATTGAGATACCGAGTGTCTGCATAGCCTCGAAGAGTTCGGGGAGCTGCTGACGGAAGAACTCGTCGCGACGCACCTGACGGATGATGTTCGAGGCACCCAGGCTGACGAAGAAACCAAGTCCGCGCTTCTGGAAGATAATCTCCTGCTGGCTGAGCCAGTCGAAGCTTCGCACCACGGTGTTGACGTTCACCTCTACCTGTACGGCATAGTCGCGCACGGAGGGGAGACGACCACCCTCGGGATGCTTGCCGGAGAGTATCTCGTTGCAGATCAAATCAGTAATCTGCAAGTATATCGGTTTGTTATCTTTGAAATCCATCGTTAGTCGTCAATCTGCTTTGTACCACTTACCTCAAGATCGTCAATGTCAACGTCACAGCTGTACTTGTTGGCATCTACCTTGAGGTTCTTGCACTTGCCCTTCAGGTCAATATCGGCAGCACCTGAGGCATGAATGGTCACATCGCTGCTGCAGTCAATATCGAGATCTATATCACCAGCACCGCTGACCGTGGCTGTGAGGCACTGAGAGGTGATGTCTCCTCTGAAATCAGAAGCACCATCGGCTTCAAGTTCCAGAATACCGAGGCACTTTACTGCTGTCAAGTCCACGTCAGAGGCACCACTGAGGTTCATCTTCAGCGCGTCGGTCTCGAAGCCATTCATCATCACATGGGTAGCACCGCTGGCCTCAATATAGAGGGTCTGACGCTGGTGGAAAGCCTGTTCCTGACGCAGGATGCAGGCACTTGAGAGGTCGATCTTGGCAACACTGGGCACGTGGAGCTTCACGGTGATGCGAGGGGTATCATCATTCACAGAAGAACTGTGGTTCTTCAGTTGGGCAACCAGTTTGCCATTCTCTACGTACACCTCATACTTATCCAGGTTCTTCTCGTTACCACGAGCCACTACGGTAAAGGATGCACTGTCAGAAGACTGATCCAGCATCACTTGAATGGCACCATGAACCTCAACCTCTGTGAAATCTTTTGCATCAATCACTTTCTCGATGACTTTACCAAACTCCTCCGAATCCTTGTACTCATGTTTGAATGTTTCCGAACTGGCAATCACACCATTCATCATACGTATACATGAGGTCATACCTATCAGTGTCAGCGCCATCAGCGCAATGGAAAATATCTTTTTCATAAATCTGTAACTAAAATCTTTACTTAAAATACGCTCGAATTCCTCGCTCTTAATAAACTCTTTTTATGAGGATCGGGCTTACAGCCCTCGACATCCGAACTAAAATCCTGAGCAAAATATTAAACTCAAAACACATGCAAAAGTTGCAATTTATAATTTATAATGTACAATTGTATCTTTCTCCCCCCCTAAAGGGGGTTGGGGGGTCCTATGGATTCATTCTTGTGGTCAGTTGTGCACGGCAGTAGTTCTTGTAGCTACGGCACCACATCCAAGCAATCAGCAGAGATTCGATGAGGCATCCAGTGAAACTGATTACCCAGGGATAGTCCTTGATCCAAGAGAGGATACCACGGTTCTCGAAGAGGAAGCGAATCATGCGCTCGAGCAGACCACCGGCCTCGCTGGTGGCGATGACCATCATCAGCATAGAGAATGCCATCCAGAAGAGGAAGTGGAACAGGGTGGTCCAAAGCAGAGACTTCTTATACTTGATAGTGCTGCCCAGGAAGTATGTGCTGGAGAAAGCAACTATGCTAAGGATGGTGGCCAATTTCAAGAAGAAGAAGAATGCAGGAGTGAAAGCTCCACCGTCGGTAGATCTGCTATTGGTGAAGATATCCAACTGCTGTAATGTCCATACACTGTGTACATCATAGCCCTTGAAAACGATGGCGTGAACCGACATCTGAATGAGGTCGTAGCACTCGATGCCAACGATGATAACCAAAGCGGTGACAACGGTTGAGACGAAGGTACGCCAGATGAAACGCTCGCCATTGCTGGCAGGAATCATGAACTCATTGATGCGTCCCTGTTTGGTGCGAAGTACGCTCAGGAAGTTGCTCTGCCAAAGCATGAAAACCACGAAACTGGCGAAAAAGAGCGTGTTAGCCATACTATAGTCCTTGTGAATCATGCTGCTATAATTGCCGATCAAGGAGTCTGCACCATAGAGCATGGCACTCCAAAGCTGTGGAACAAGGTGGATGAAGAGCAATGCACCGAAGAAAGCCAAGAGGCTGTAGATCTGCTTTCTATACATGGAACGGTTGATGGTCAAGTCCCAGAGTGCAACGTTTTTGATATTGTTGAAGGAAATCATAATCGTATAATGTTTTAAGAATCAGTTTGTTGTTTTGTTTTAGAAGTGAGGTCTGTGCCTCGTGTTTTGTTTTAGAAGAATGGGGTGAGCAACGTCCCCTTATCGGCTCAACAATGACAGCATTACCATGGCCATCGTTACAATTGCAGTTGTCATAAAGCTTATTGCATTTTTATCGTCTTTCGACTGTATCTATAAACATTTGTTCGAGATTGATGGGACCGTCTTCGTCCTCAACGAGAGGCTGCTGTAGCAGTACGTTGTTACGCTCCATGATGATGACGTGATCCAGCACGTGCTCTACGTCGTGTACCTGGTGGGTACTGATGAGGATGGTCTTGTCATCGCTCATACCCTTTACCAGTACTTGGCGGAACTGCTTCTTAGCCAGAATATCCAGACCGTTGGTGGGCTCGTCCATGAAGAGGTAGCGGGTGTTGGTGGCGAGGGCGAAGCAGATGAACACCTTCTTCTTCTGACCCATGGAGAGGCGCTTCATGTTCACGTCGGGCTGCATATCAAACTCTGCCAGGCAATCCTTCATCAGCTGTTCGTCAAAACGAGGGTAGAAGGGTTTCTGAGCCTTGACATAGTCTGCCAACTTCACATCGGGCATATCAAACTCCTCAGGAACGAGGAACAACTCCTTCTTCAACTCAGCCTGGCGCTTTACGGGATTCATGCCATCGATGCTGATCTCGCCACTCTGAGCGCGAAGCAGTCCGGTGATGACGTAGAGCAATGTACTCTTACCAGTGCCGTTCTTGCCAAGCAAACCATAAACACCACCTTCTGCAATAGTCAGGGAAAAATTATCCAGTACGGCCTCACCCTTGGGGTAACGATAACCGATATTCTTTACTTCAATCATTGTCGTATTTCTTTTTAAGCCTCTCCCCCACCCCCTCCCCCAAAAGGGAGGGGATCTTAATCGGGATCAGCAATAATTAATATTCTTATTTCTTTGTTATATCTAAGTTT
Source organism: Prevotellaceae bacterium UBA1720 (assembly GCA_002317475.1). Lineage (GTDB taxonomy): Bacteria > Bacteroidota > Bacteroidia > Bacteroidales > Bacteroidaceae > Physcousia. The sequence continues at coordinate 25,381 of DCIS01000081.1, forward strand.
GTTTTACACTTGTCTCCCCTCCCATTTGGGGGAGGGGACGGGGGAGAGGCTATTCAACCACTACTGCCGTTCCGCTGGTTGCCACCATAAGCATGCTGCCATTAGCACCTACTGTCTCGTAATCAATGTCGATGCCCACTATGGCATTGGCTCCCATCTGAGCAGCGCGATCCATCATCTCACGCATAGCGGTATCCTTTGCCTCGGCCAGCACCTTCTCATAACTTTCGCTTCGTCCGCCGAAGATGTCATGCAGACTTGCCATAAAGTCCTTCAGGAAATTAGCACCGATGATGGTTTCACCTGTTACAATGCCTTTGTACTCGCGAATGTTGCGACCTTCAATTGTGGGGGTTGTTGAGAGTATCATAATCTTATTTTTTAAGTTGTTTTTAATCTTTGTTTGCTGTCTTAGTATCGTACTTGTATAGTGTAATAGTTTATTAGTACACTGCAAAGGTAGGTACTTTTTTAATATCTGCAATAGTTAATCACAATTTTAACATTATTTTAACACTTCGGACACGATTTACCTTCCCCTTATGTATATAAATAAGGTGTAACGAGTTTCTCAAGTAGATTTGCGATAATTAAACATCTTACCTTTAGGACTGAGCGGGTGTCTCTACCACTCAATATCCTGCTCCAATTCCGGTATGATATCTTTATGGAAAACGGGATCTTTGCCTTCTTGCTTCTGCTTGAAATAATCTTTGAACAAACGAACGGCGTATTTACTAAGCAAAAGAACGGCAATCAGATTGATGATAGTCATCAGTGCCATACCGAGATCAACCAGACACCATGTCTGCTGTAAACTCATGAAGCCACCCATCAGCAAGGTGAATCCGGTGACAACACGGAAGAGCTGAACAGCCCAGTCCTTCTTCGTAATGAAGCGGATATTGGTTTCGCCATAGAAATAGTTGGCAATGATGGTGCTATAGGCAAAAAGGAAGATGGCAGCAGTGAGGAACCAACGACCAAATGAGCCCAGATGATGCTCCATAGCACTACCCGTAAGGATGATACCATCCTGGCCATTGTCGAACAATCCACTCAGCAGGATGATGAAGGCAGTACAAGTACAGATGACCAAAGTGTCAGTAAACACACCCAATGCCTGCAATAAACCTTGCTTTACGGGATGAGAGATAGTAGCTGTAGCTGCTGCATTAGGTGCACTACCCTCACCCGCCTCGTTGCTGAACAAACCACGTTTCACACCTTGCATCACGGCCATTCCCAGCATACCACCAGCAGCCTGACGTATACCCAATGCGCGCTCTACGATAAGACAAATCATATTAGGAACCTCGGCTATATTCACTATCAGAATATACAATGCCAACACCATGTAACCAAGGGCCATAAAAGGCACCACCATGGCTGCAAACCTGGAGATACGCTGGATACCGCCAAAGATAATGCCAAAGGTCAGCAAAGTCAGTGCTATGGCCACAGAGATGGAAGGAAGGACTTCATGTCCAGCAGCCTCGTTGACAGCCGTACTGACTGCATCACACAAGGTATTGCTCTGCGTAATCTGATTGGCCATACCAAAGGTATAGATAATGAAGAAGGCAAAGATAACACCCATCCAGCGAGAATGTAAACCATACTGCATGTAGTAGGCAGGACCGCCATAGAAACTATCCGCACCCTTACGCTTGAACAACTGTGCCAAAGTAGCCTCCATAAAGGCAGTCGAAGCGCCCAGCAAAGCCATTATCCACATCCAGAACACAGCACCTGGTCCACCCACACAGATAGCACTGGCCACTCCAGCCAGGTTGCCTGTACCTACACGACTGCTGAGACTTACAGCAAAGGCCTGAAAGGAATTGATGTGCTTATGGGACTTATCAGCTTTGCCCTCATTTTGCGTTGACGAGAACAGCAATTTCATCATCTCACCCATCTTGAAAAACTGAACGCCTCGCAGACGAATGGTAAAAAAGACAGCACAACCTACCAGCATCGTAATGATGACATAGGTCCAAAGGAAATCGCTAACTTGTGATATAGTTTCCATAAAATAAAATACAATGTAGTGTGAAATCGACTACAAAGTTACATATTTATTAGCAATTATCATGCATTATCAGGGTTCTTTTTGATGCAAACAAACAATATCACCCCAATAACAAACAATGTCATATTGCACACAAAACAACAGAAATGTTACCATTTTGTTTGCGGTTTGATATTTTCTGTGTAACTTTGCAACCAATTTAACAAATTTAAAGAATTGATCTATGTGCGGAATTGTAGGTTACATTGGCAAAAGACAGGCTTATCCCATCCTGATTAAAGGTCTCCACAGACTGGAATATCGCGGTTACGACAGTGCCGGAGTGGCATTGATGAGCGACAAACTGAACATCTACAAGGCAAAGGGAAAGGTCAGCGACCTTGAGGCCGTTGCCGACAAGCAGGATTGTACCGGCACAGCAGGTATTGCACACACACGTTGGGCCACTCACGGCGTTCCCAACGAGACCAACGCCCATCCACACGTATCGCAGAGTGGCAATCTCACCCTCGTACACAATGGTATCATAGAGAACTATGCTGCTCTACGCGAACAGCTGAAGAAACGCGGTTTCACGTTCAAGAGCGAGACTGATACTGAGGTGCTTGTCCAACTGATTGAATATGTCCAGCAGAAGCAGGAGGGCATGGACCTTTGCACCGCAGTCATCAAGGCTTTGCATCTGGTCATTGGTGCATACGCCATTGTAGTCATAGACAAACGTCATCCCGAGGAAATTGTGGCTGCCCGTAAGTCCAGTCCAATGGTCATTGGCTTGGGCGAGGAGGGTGATGAGTACTTCATAGCATCAGATGCCAGCCCCATAGCCGAGTATACCAAGCAGATGGTTTACCTGAAAGACGAGGAAGTCATAAAATGCGGTCCGAAAGAGGGCATGAAGATATTCAATCTCAAGGGCGAGGAAAGTGCCATTGAGACTACCGAGGTAAGCCTTGATCTGTCCATGTTGGACAAGGGTGGTTTCCCTCACTTCATGCTGAAGGAGATTCACGACCAGCCTCAATGTCTGCGTGACTGTATGAGTGGACGTATCGTCAACGCTCCCTTCCAGGCCATGCACAATGCCCAGGTACAGGGAGCCAACGTGGTGCTGAGTGCCATCAACGAGCATCGTCGTGAACTGCTGCGCACACGACGCATCGTCATCGTCAGCTGCGGCACATCATGGCATGCGGGCCTCATCGGCAAACAGCTTATCGAGCACTTCTGCCGCATCCCCGTAGAGGTGGCTTATGCCAGCGAATTCCGTTACAGCGACCCCGTAATTGAGCATGACGACGTAGTGATAGCCATCAGTCAGAGTGGCGAAACTGCCGACACCCTGGCAGCCATTGAACTGGCACGCAAACAGGGTGCTATGGTTTATGGCATCGTGAATGGCGTAGGTAGCAGTATAGCACGTAACACAGATACAGGTACTTATATCCACGTAGGACCAGAGATCGGTGTAGCATCCACCAAGGCCTTTACAGGACAGGTGACTGTTCTAACACTCATTGCCCTGGCTCTGGGTCATGTCAAAGGTACCGTTGGGCAGGAAGAATACGAGGAGGTGATTCACGAACTGGAAACCATCCCCGAAAAAATCAACAAGGTACTGGAACAAAACGAGAAGATTGCACGTTTGGCACAGAGTTATCGCTATGCTCACAACTTCCTCTACCTGGGACGTGGATACAATTACCCCGTAGCACTGGAAGGTGCCTTGAAACTAAAAGAGATTAGCTACATCCACGCAGAGGGCTATCCTGCAGCAGAGATGAAGCACGGACCTATTGCCCTCGTGGATGCCGAGATGCCTGTGGTATTCATTGCCCCACACCACCAACTGTACGAGAAGATTGTCTCAAATATGCAGGAGGTCATCTCGCGTAAAGGACGTATCCTGGCCATCGTTACAGAGGGTGACGAACAGGTCAAGAAGATGGTTGACGAAGTCATCGAGATCCCCAACACACTCAATTGCCTCTCACCTCTGCTCACCGTCATCCCTCTACAATTGCTTGCCTACCACGTGGCAGTAGCCAAGGGACTGGATGTGGACCAGCCAAGAAACCTGGCGAAGTCGGTGACGGTAGAGTAAGACCCACCCCCCTAAAGCCTAACCCCAACCCTTCCCAAAGGGAAGGGGGCTAGTTTTATACGATTAGACTGAAAAGATAGATTTACTTAGAAACACAAAACAAAAAAATAGTATCACCCGAGCTGTATAGTTCGGGTGATCATTTTAAGTTTATGGCAGGAATTCATTGAATCCGCCAAATGTCAAATTGTATCTAAAATAGCCCCCTTCCCTTTGGGAAGGGCTGGGGTTAGGCTTTACATGTTCTTGCTCTCGCAAGTCCATCCTTCACGTTGTGACAAGCCACAAGGACTGCCGGTGAAGAGTTGGCTCGCCTCCTTGTCACCCTTCAGTTGCCACTTCAGCCATGCAGTAGCCACGATACCATATTCACCACCCTTAGGTTGCATATAGGTACCACCATGACCAACGGGGAGGTTGCAGATGAATGCGGGAATCTTGGTGATGCGCTTATAATCGTCTGAACCATTGTTGTAAGCAATATCAGTAGGACCGCCCAACATATACATGATGGGCACCTTGATGTCCTGCAGACGCTCCTTGGCAGGCATAGGCATACCTGGCATTGCCTGTGACTGACCTCCATTGTCAAACAAACCGCTGTTGCAGACCATGATAGTCTTCAAACGAGGATCGGCACTAACATCCAGAGCTTGCAAACCGCCACATGACATACCAGCAGCAGCTACCTTTTCTGTGTCAATCTTGCCATAGTACTGACTATTCTTATCTGCATTCTGCTTGGTAATCCACTCTAATGCCTCAAGTAACTGCTTTGACTCGCTGCTACGGCCAAAATTACCTTCAATTCCAGGCATAGGACCAATAGCGATCACCACGAAACCGTGAGAAGCAATCTCGTTGAGGAAATTAAGATGGCCACTTGCACTATTGGCACAACCACCATTACCCCATACCAATACGGGCAACTTATCCTTCTTGCCAAAAGGCTTCAGATCTGCTGGTTTGAAAATGGTGTGAGTAGCCAAAGTAGCATCACTGGCCATGACAGCCTTGTAAGCACCACTACCTCCATCGTCGATGGTCTCGGTCTTCACGTCTTGAGCCTGCATGGTTGCACACAGCAACAAGGCAGAAAGCATTGCAAAAGTTTTTTTCATGATAAAATATTTTATTATAGGTTAATGTATCCTAGCGAAAGATGATTCACCACAAAGGTTTCGACACTGCAAAGATATACATTATTCTTCACAAACATACATTTTAACTTAAAATCTTTTGTAAGTAATGCAAATATACTTAACTTTGCCACGTTTTTGAGATGAAACAACGACTTTTTGTTTAACCAAATAATAAAAGGAACAAATGAAAAAACTGTTTATTATGGCTGTTGCTGCACTAGCAATGGCTTCATGTGGCAGCAAGAGTGAGGCTGCACTTGACGAGGCACAGAGCGACTCTCTGAACACCGTAGTTGAAACCCTGAAGGCAGGCATTGAGACTGCTGCTCCAGTGGTAAAGGAGGCTATCGAGAACGATTCCGAACTGAAGGCATTGGTTGAGAAGGCTACAACTGGCGAGATCTCTGAGCAGGAGAAGGCTACCCTTTGGCAGAAGCTGAAGGTGATTGGCAGCAACGCCATTCTGGGCAACACCACTATCGACGCAGCTGCCAATGATGCACTGAACGAGATCAAGAGTGCTGACACAGAGGAAGTTACAGGCGCTGCTTCGGATGCTGCTGCAGCTGTAGGTGGCGAGGATGCTGCTGCTAAGGTCAACGAGGCTGTAGAGAAGGCTCAGGAAGTAAAGCAGACTGCTGAGACCGTAAAGGAGAGTGCAGAGCAGACCAAGGCTGCTGTTGATGCTGCCAAGAATGCATTGAACGCATTGAAGAAGTAATCACACAGTACCTCAACTCAATAATTACAAAAATAGCAACCGAATTTTCGGCTGCTATTTTTTATATCGCGTTTTGAAAACTAAACCCAATCCAGGATTTCCGAGGGTTTTGACACCATACGGAAAGCGCCAATCTCCTTGAGATAATCCTGATCACGAAATCCCCAAAGCACAGAGATACAGGGTAGACCTGCATTTCTTGCCGTAGCCATATCAACCTCACTGTCACCCACATAGATAGCCTCTTCAGGGGTCACACCTAACTCTTTCAGCGCAAGGTTGACCATATCGGGCATGGGTTTGCGACGAACATCTTTTCGCTCACCAATAGCCACCTGGATTGTATCTTGGAAGAAAGTCTTGTACAACTCATCCACACCTGCTTGTAACTTATTGCTGACAATAGCCATCTTATAGCCACGTTGTTTCAGTTCGGTCAGCAATTCGGGGATACCGGCATAGAGTGCCGTGTGATCCTGGCAATGCTCCACATAATGTTCCTGAAAAGTCAGGAAACACTCTTCAAACTCCTCTTCTTCCGTATCAGCAGGCACGGCTTGCTCCATCAATCTGCGCACACCGTTACCCACAAACTGACGTACCTCGTCCAAAGTCCTTTCTGGCCACCCCATACTCTTCAAGGCATGATTTGTGCTGAGCATCAAGTCGTAAAGAGTATCTGTCAGGGTACCATCAAGATCAAATATTATAGCCTTGTATTTCATTTAGTTCATTGTTTGACGTTGCAAAATTAGCACTTTTTCCTGAATTTCATCTTACTTTGTATGAAAATTGCAAAATAATGAGTACCTTTGCACCAGTTAAGCACCGTGAGGTTGTCGTAACACACATTACATAGGGTACGGATTAGGGAAGTGGGTGAGAATCCCACGCTGTCCCGCAACTGTAGAGTCCATCCCGAAAGATAGAAGCAAAGCCACTGAGAATAATCCTCTTGGGAAGGTGCTTCACGAAAGTCTCGGACAAGCCAGGAAACCTGCCGTACACCTACATTATATTATATTCGCGAGGACGAATGATTGTATAACTATAAATAAACATCTATGAAGAGATTTTACACTCTTATTCTGGCACTTTGTGCCTTTGGTGCCGTGTCGGCACAAACAAAAACAGTCACCTTCGAAGGTGAGTATTTCAATGCTTTGATTGACAACCCACAGTATGGTGGCAATCTTATTTACAGTGGCACCGAATACAAATGGACTGACGCAGCAACCCAGTTGAGCGGCGAAGTAGTTAAGGCAGACTGGACTGCATGGGGATATGGATATGGTTGGGACAATGGTTTTGCCATCTCAAACTATGTTAACCCCGAGGCAACAACCTATGCAGAGCAGCTGTCAGTAGCAAAGGCTGATGGCAACTTTGCCGTAGCTTATGCCAACAACAGCACCCTGAAATTTGCTGATGGCAAGGAACGTGAGATCGTATCAATCGACCTTTCTCCCGTAGCTTATGCATACAACAGCATGCTGAAAGCCTGTGGTGATGGATATGAATTCAATGTCATCCTAACCTTCAACAAGGCAGACGGTAGCAAGAGCGAGAAGGTTGTTGCTCTGGCAAAGGGTGAAGATGTACAGAACGGTTTCAAGACCTATGCTTTCAATGAAAAGGCCGTGTCAATCGTATTCACCTTTGACGGTACAGACAAGGGCAACTATGGCCTGAACACTCCCACCTATGTTGCTATTGATAACGTAGTATGCAATGAGATTGAAGAAGCTGCAGACGCAGACATTACTTTCGAAGGTGACTACTATACCAAGTTGATTGACAACCCACAGTATAACGGTGCCCTGATCTACAGCGCCGACGAATACAAGTGGACAGACGAGGCTACCTCTCTGTCATCCATCTGCGACAAGGCAGACTGGACTGCATGGGGTTATGGATATGGCTGGAACTATGGTTGCGCTATCTCTAACTATGTAGATGCTACAGCATCATCATACGACAAGCAGTTGTCAGTGCCCGTGAGCAACGGCAGCCAGAACTTCGTTGTCGTATGGGAAAGCGGAAGTTACATTAACTTTGCTGACGGTAAGGCTCATGTCATCAAGAGCATGCAGGTTATCAACACCTCTTATGCACTGGCCAACATCAAGAAAGCATGTGGAGACGGTTACTTCTTCAAGGTTGTTGCAACAGGTTACAATGGTGAAACAAAGACTGGTGAAATAGACATCAATCTGGCTGAGGGTGAAAACGTTATTGAAAACTGGACAAACATCGACCTGAGTTCACTGGGTGCTGTTACCAAGGTTGTGTTCACATTCGACGGTTCAGACCAGGGTGCATACGGTCTACAGACTCCCAAGTATTTCGCATTCGACAACATCAAGTTGGGTGAAACCGTAGACGCCATCTTTGCCGTTTCTAACGAGGAGGCAAGTATTGAGGCAATCTACACCATGGATGGCAAGAAAGTCAGCACTCCCGTCAAGGGCGTAAACATCATCCGCATGTCTAATGGCACTTCCAAGAAAGTGTTCATTAAGTAATGACTAAAACAAGATACATACATAGATTCATGCTGCTAATGGCCACTGTGCTGTTAGCAGCATGTTCTGATTTGGGTGACCTTGCACGCGAGAAAGAGCAGCAGGGGAACCTCATACCTACACCGACCAAGAATGGTGTTCTGATTCTCTGTGAAGGCAACTTCAACAGTGGCAACTCAAGCCTTTCATTCTATAACCCAGAGACAAAAACCGTTGAGAACGGTGTATTCAGTCGTGCCAACAGTCGCAAACTGGGCGATACAGGACAAAGCATCCTCGTTGACAGCAACCATGTGTACATAGCTATGGAAAACTCAGGAATCGTCTGGGGCCTTAACACCAGCGATTTCAAGGTCTGCGGACAGTTGACTGCTACGTCAGACACCAAGATTATCAACCCTCGCTATGTACACATCGTTTCTGAGGAAAAAGCCTACGTGACGGATCTCTATTCGGAGTATATCAACATCTTCAATCCCAAGACATTCCAATACCTTGGTGCTATTGATGTAAGCCAAGTCAAGAACAACGGTTATTGCAGCACCGAAGAAATGGTGCAATGGCACGATGAGATCTTCGTGAACTGTTGGTCTTACAGCAACAAGATTCTCGTCATTGACACACAAACGGATGCCATCAAGGATGTTATCACCCTGGACAGTTGGCAACCCAAATGTCTGCGTATGGACAAATACGGAAAACTATGGGTGATCACCGATGGAGGCTACATCACCGAGGAAGCTTCGTACGGTGATGCCATCCCTACTCTGTACCGCATTGATGCCAAGACGCGAAAGGTGGAATGGAAATACCCTTTGCCTACGAGCGAAGCCAACAGTCAGTTGGCTATGAACAAGGCTGCAGACACGCTTTACGTGATGAACAACGACGTATATCGTATCGGTGTGTTGGACGAATTCTGGCCAAGCCAACCATTCTGCTATGCACCAGTGGACAATGATGGCAAACGACACAAACTGTACGGAATGGATGTCAACCCCGTCAACAGCGAACTTTATGTAGCAGATGCCGTTGATTACCGACAGTCTGGTGTGGTATATCGTTACAACAGTCAGGGCGAGCAACTGGACCAATTCCGTGTCGGACTACTCCCCAACCACTTTGCTTTCTTTGATGGTGAAGCAGAGATTCCAGAGCAAGCAAATGAGGACAAGACACTTGAACAACGCATGCACGATGCCCTGGTAGATACCGTCTTTGAGTATATGCCAGCCCCAGGCCATCAAGTTAATGGATACAAGGTAGTAGGAGATTTCATTCATGATGGGGCCTCAATGCAGGAGGCTTGTGACAGCGTTATGATGCACTGGCGCAAGACGTGGATGGTCAGTCTCGGTGCTCAAGGCGGCTATGTCGTTGCAGGTTTCAAACACAATGTAGTCAACAGTCACGGCGACTATGACCTCACCATCAAGGGCAATCCCTACAGTTACCAGTCCGAACCAGGTATCATCTGGGTCAGCATGGACGAGAATGGTGATGGTCTGCCAAACGACCCTTGGTACGAACTTAAAGGAAGCGAATATGGCACCGAGAACGAGACCCTAAACTACGCCATTACTTATTATAAGCCTACTGGGCCTCATCAGGACATCCATTGGATAGACAATCAGGGTGGAGAGGGCGTTGTACCACGGTTGAACGAGTGGAACAACAAGGACAGTTACTGGCAGGACTGGGTACCTACAGAGAAGGATGCTGAGGGTCGCGAATACCGCACATATTATGGTTCACGACTCAAAGACACCCACACCTACGAGAACGGCTATACCATGGAGCCTCCTTTTGCTTGGGGCTATGCCGATAATGATGGTAGCGACTATTTCCGTCTCAAAACTGCTATTATCACTACAGCCATGGGGCATTACAAGATCAGCAATGCAGTAACTGCAGACGGACAGCCTGCCAACCTCCCCTATATCAATTTCGTCAAAGTACAGACAGCTCAGACGGGATGGTCGCCCAACCTAGGCGACATTTCCACCGAAGTCTATGGCATCTGGGACACACACATGCTCATGAAATAGCCCCGCATTACGTTTTACATGAAACAAAGCACCATCATCTCCTGTCTTCTGCATAGATGGACATCAGTCCTCTTCCTACTCATGACATTTTTCGTCACGAGCAGTCTTATCCATGCCCAGGAGAACTCGACTACAGTAGGATTACAGTTACATGAGGTTGAAGTGCTGGCCAAAAGAAAACTCATAGATACCGGTATTGAGAAAACTACCATTGACACTACCCTACTCCACGAGCATCTATCCATGTCAATGGCTGACATCCTGACCAAAAATTCAACCGTTTTTGTAAAAAGTTATGGTCGCGCCACCGAGAGCACAGCAGAATTTCGTGGCACTTCTCCTAGCCACACACAGGTACTCTGGAACGGTATGCGCATCAATTCTCCTATGCTTGGCACAGTAGACTTCTCTTACATCCCAGGTTATTTCATCGACGAGGCCACTTTGCTGCATGGTGCTTCCAGTATCAATGTCACAGGCGGTGGATTGGGTGGAAGTATTTCGCTCACTTCGCAGGCAACAACACGTCCCGGTCATGAATTGCAGTACATACAGGGAATTGGGTCATTCCACACCTTCGACCAGTTTTTACGCTACGCCTTCAGCAACCAACACTGGAGCACCACCACACGTCTCAGCTATGGCCATTCCAAGAACGACTTCCGCTATACCAATTATGACAAGAAGGTTGACCAACGAGACGAGAATGGAACGCTAATCAATAGCTACCATCCCAAAGAAACAAACAAAAGTGGATATTTCGACGATGTCAATTTTCTTGAGGATGTCACCTATCATTGCTTGAATGGAGACAAACTTAATGCTTCCCTTTGGATGGCACACAGCCTCAGAGGGCTACCATTCCTTTCTGTCGATTACAAGGATGGCACAGACTTCACAAACGAGCACGAACAGAACACTTTGCGTTCCGTCATTCAGTGGCAACATTGGGGAAAACATTGGAAACGCGAACTGAGTATGGGTTACGGTCAGCAACACACGGACTATGATTACACCCTTCACCGGGGAGATACCGAAACAAACATTACCAAAAGTAACAGTCGCAGTCAGACGGGACACCTCAAGGCTCACTGGACGTATTTCCATGGTAGCAATTTCTCTGCCGAGATTTGTGCAGAAGGTTATTACCAGCACGTACAGAGCGAGGATCACAGCCCATATCACATTGGAGAGAATTACCGGAAAGGCCGTTTTGAAGAAAGTCTGAGCACCTCGCTTCGTTGGCGTCCACTGGACATCTTTAGTTTGGGTGGTGTAATTCGTGAGGAGGTATACGGCAAGGATATCGTATCTCCCATTCCCGCTCTCTTTGCCGATGTGGTACTCTACCGTCCATGGAACCTCGTACTGAAAGCCTCATTTGCCCGCAATTATCGCTATCCCAGCATGGACGACCTATATTTCCAACCTGGTGGCAATCCTGACTTGAAACCAGAAAAGGGTATCACCTATGATGGAGGCGTGGAATGGGGAATCAGACATCAATATTGGATGCTGAAGGGTAACGTCACTGCGTTCAATTCCTTCATTTCCGATTGGATACTGTGGACACCCAACCATAAAGGTTACTGGGTACCATCGAATGTCAAGAAAGTTCACAACTACGGCATAGAGGCCTCGGCTCAAGGGGAAGTCATGCTGTCACAGAACTGGAAAGCCACCCTTTCCGCCAATTTTGCCTACACACCCAGCATCAACCGGGGCGAGGAAATTAACAGTAACGATGCCTCCTACGGCAAACAACTATGCTACGTTCCCCTTGTTTCAAGCAACTTCCGTGCTCAGTTGCAATGGAAGCAATGGACACTAACTTACCAGTGGGTACACTATGGACGACGCTACACCACCACCAATAACGAAATTGGTTATATCACAGGCGAACTTATCCCCTACTACACCAGCGATGTCTCTTTGGAAAGAAGCTTTAGTTGGAAACATTTTGATCTAAGCACAAAACTACTATGCAATAACCTCTTGGACGACGAATATCAGACCGTTCTGAGTCGTCCTTTACCTGGTCGTAACTTCGAACTATTCATCCAAATTCGTCCTCATTGGTAAGATCCTCCAAATGTCGGAATGATTGGAACTTTATCATCCACATCACACAAACGTAGAAACATGAAATTAAGTAATATTTTCTGCATCCTCTTCCTGGTCATCTTTGCTTCTTGTACCAACACCTCGTCATCAACCTCCGATGGCGACACACTCTCTATCCGTTATGCCCACAACCTCTTGATGGTGCAATATGCTGATGGCATTGACGTGCAGTTGCGCAATCCCTGGGATACCACACAGACACTGCATCGATATTGGTTAACAGAGACAGAGACTTCTGGTCCCTTCCCCAATAGTACCCTTGTTCACATCCCTTTGCAAAGTGTAGGTGTATTCACAGCTGTTCATTGCTCGCTCATTGAGGAACTGGGATGTCTCAATGCCATCTCTGGTGTCTGCGAACCCGAATACATCCATAATCAGCAGATCCACAATCGCCTGAAGGAGGGAACGATTACAGACTTAGGTAGTGGACTGAATCCTAATCTCGAACGCATCATGCAGGTGATGCCCGATGCTGTGATGCCATCTCCATTCCAGGACAATGGAGGTTATGGTCGGCTGGAGAGCATCGGCATCCCTATCATCGAATGTGCCGACTATATGGAGGTTTCACCCCTTGCCCGTGCCGAATGGATGAAGTTCTATGGTCTGCTGTTTGGTGTGGGTGACCGTGCAGACAGTCTTTTCGCTGAAGTAGAGAAGGCATATCTCACAGAGAAGCAGATTGCCAGCACCACGTCATCTCGTCCCCGACTGATGGTCGATCGTCCCTACAGTGGTACTTGGTACACCCCAGGTGGGCAGAGCACCATGGGTATCCTCTATCACGATGCCGGTGCCGACTATCTTTGGAGCGACACTCCCGAAAGCGGTTCTTTAGCCCTTTCTCCCGAACGTATCCTTGAGCGTGCCATTGATGCTGACATTTGGTTAATCAAATACAATCAGGATACTGACATGACCTATGCCCAACTCCTCTCCGACCATCCCATATCAAGTGAGTTCAAGGCTTTCCGCGAACATAATGTTTTTGTCTGCAATACGAATGTAATTCCTTTCTACGAGGAGACTCCATTCCATCCTGAGCGACTTTTAGGCGAATTATTGCAGATTTTTCACCCAGAACTTTCTATTTTCGTAAATAATTCCTATTTTTGCAAACTAAAGGAATAATCCATGCTCTGCAGAAGAGGGAAAAGTCACCCTCTTTCCAAGATAGCAGATATTACCATGAAGGCCATCTCGCCTCAATAGAAAGTGAAGCAACAACTCTCCATATCACTCCTTTGCGTCACGCTCTTGGCTCTTGCCATAGCGTCGCTACTTTGTGGTTCTGTACCCGTACCTAAAGGGGAAGCCATCGACATCCTGCTTCACGGTGCGCGTCCAGAACAGCGCGCCTGGGGTTACATTATCTGGCAGATGCGTATCCCTCAGACCATCACCGCCATTCTGTGCGGAGCGTGCCTTTCCACCTCTGGTCTGCTTCTCCAGACCATCTTCCGTAACCCTCTTGCTGGACCCTCTATCCTGGGCATTGACAGTGGTGCCAACCTCGGCGTAGCCATCGTCATGCTCATGCTCAGTGGCACCATGACCCTCGGTGGTATGGCTCTCAGCGGCTATATCCTCGTCATCTTGGCTGCCATTGCCGGAGCTGGAGCCGTGATGCTCCTACTCATTGCCTTTTCCATGCGTATTCGTAGCCACATCATGCTGCTCATCACGGGTGTTATGATCAGTTATATGGCCAGCAGCGTCATCTCGCTGCTCAATTTCTCAGCCTCTGCCCAGGGGGTACAGGCCTACATGGTATGGGGTATGGGTAACTTCAGTAGTGTCAGCACAGAGCGTCTTCCCCTCTTCACTGGCCTCTGTTCTCTATGGCTTTTGGGTGCTGTGCTCCATATCAAGCCACTCAATGCCCTTCTACTTGGCGACCAGTACGCCACCAATCTCGGCTACAGTATCCGTCCTTTGCGCACTCGTCTGCTCATCATCACAGGTTTGCTGACAGCCACTACCACCGCTTTCTGCGGTCCCATTGCCTTCATTGGTTTGGCCGTTCCGCATCTTGCGCGCCTCATCACTGGCACTTCCAACCATCGCCTACTCCTGCCCACCACTCTCTTGATGGGTTCTACCCTGGCCTTGGCATGCAATCTTATCAGCAACCTTCCCACGAGTGGACTGGTTATCCCCATCAACGTCATTACCCCTTGTATCGGCGCTCCTGTCGTACTTTGGGTCATCCTAAGAAAGAATTAAACATTTAATCCCATAACCAAATGAAAACTCTACTATCCGCCCTTGCACTTTCGGCTCTGACCTTCTCTGCTTCTGCACAACAGAAAGCAGATTATAACGTCATTCCTCTCCCACGTAGCATCGAAATAACAGATACAACCAACTGCTACGTCATCAACCAGCAGAGCACTATTGCCTTCCCCTCTAACGATGAGGCCATGGAGCGAAATGCACGCTTCCTGGCTGATTATGTTGAGGATGCCACACGCCTACAACTCAACTTTCTTCCCGATGGAAAGAAGGCTAGTATCACCCTGTCGCTTCTCCCTATAAAGGAACGCACCGACAATCCCGATGCTTATACTATTGACGTCACCAAGAAGGGCATCCAGATCAAGGCCAACACCCCTGAGGGTATCTTTCGTGCCATTCAAACCATCCGTAAGAGCATCGCTCCTGAGACCTCTACCACCATCTCCTTCCCATTGGCTAAAGTACAAGACGAACCACGCTTTGCCTATCGTGGTTGTATGCTCGACTGTGCCCGTCACTTCTTCCCCGTTGAAGCTATAAAACAATATATTGATATCCTCGCCCTTCATGGCGTAAACCAGTTCCACTGGCACATTACCGACGATCAGGGTTGGCGCTTCGAAATGAAGTCCATGCCCGAGTTGGCAGAGAAGGGTCAGTATCGCCGACACACCATCATTGGCAATAATGTTGGACTGTACAATGATATGGGTGGACTGTACGACGACACTCCCGAAACGGGTTACTACACCCAGCAGCAGTTACGTGAAGTTGTGGCTTATGCAGCAGAGCGTTACGTAAACATCATCCCCGAAATTGACCTTCCCGGTCACATGGTGGCAGCCCTCAGCGTCTATCCCGAACTAGGCTGTACAGGTGGTCCATACGAGGTATTGCCATATTGGGGTGTAGCCGATGACGTGCTATGTGCCGGTAATCCCAAGACTCTGGAGTTTCTGAAGAAAGTGTATGCCGAACTGATTGACGTCTTCCCCAGCAAGTACATCCATATTGGTGGTGACGAGAGTCCACGTGTACGTTGGAAGGCTTGTCCCAAGTGCCAGGCGAAGATGAAGGAGTTGGGCCTGAAGAACGAGGCTCAGTTGCAGACTTATATCAACAAGGAATTAGATGCCTTCCTGACAAAGAACGGTCGTCAACTTATCGGCTGGGACGAGACCCTCGAAGGTGGTCTTTCCGAGAATGCCATCGTAATGTCTTGGCGTGGCTACGAAGGTGGCACAGAGGCTGCCAAGCAGCATCACCGCGTCATCATGACGCCTACCAGCCATTGTTACATCGACTACTACCAGCTGCAGAACCATAACGGCCAGCCTCTCAGCATTGGTGGCTATGTTCCCGTCAGCAAGATCTACAGTATGGAACCTGTTCCTGAAGGTCTCACGCCCGAACAGCAGCAGTATATCTGGGGTGCTCAGTGCAACCTCTGGACCGAGTATGTTGTCTCTCCTGATCACGTTCAGTACATGCTTCTGCCCCGCCTTGCTGCTATGGCCGAGGTACAATGGCTCCAACCTGATGCCAAGAACTTCCAACAGTTTGAGCAACGCCTCGCTCGTCTTGAGAACATATACCGCCTCTATGGCTACACCTTCTGTAGACGATACGAGTAAATTAAAAAATAAAAATGGTTTCTTCCATGCCCCTGATTGAACTCCGCAACCTCACTACCGGCTATACAGCCAAGGGTAAGCGCATCCCCATTGCCGAGCATCTCAACGCTTCGCTCCAGCGTGGCACACTGACTTGTCTCCTTGGTCCTAATGGTGCAGGCAAAAGTACCCTTCTCAAAACCCTCAGTGCCTTCCTCCCTCCCCTCGAAGGAGAGGTACTCATTGAGGGCAAGCCCATCACCAGCTATACTCCGCACGAGCAAAGCCAACTCATTGGTATGGTGCTCACCGAGCGCGTGGACATTCAAGGCATGACTGTTCGTGAGATGGTGGCTATGGGTCGCAGTCCTTATACCGGTTTCTGGGGAACCCTCTCTGCCCAGGATGACAAGATTGTCGATGAGGCGCTTACCCTCACAGGAATCACAGCATTCAGCGATCGTCAGCTCACTACCCTCAGCGATGGTGAACGTCAGAAGGTGATGCTCGCTAAAGCTCTGGCACAGCAGACACCTCTCATCCTGATGGACGAGCCAACGGCCTTTCTCGACTTTCCCTCCAAGGTTGAGGCGATGCTCCTGCTCAAGCAGCTGGCTCATCGTGAGAACAGGGCTATCTTCCTCTCCACCCACGATCTCGATCTGGCCCTCCAGACTGCTGACCAACTCTGGCTCATCAACAAGAACCAGCCCCTCTGCATCGGAACTCCCCGTCAGCTCGCAGATGATGGTTCCCTACCCCGCTTCTTCCAAGGGTCACATATCCAGTTCGACCCCACAACATTGAGATTTAATATATTACCTTATTAACTAATAGTATTATGAAAAAATTATTTTTCGCAAGTCTGCTGATGGCATCCGTCAGCGCATCGGCTCAGAACATTCCTCTCGTCTACGACGTAGAGAACACTGGAGCCAAGTTTGAACAACCCACCTACCCCAGCTTTGACAAGCTGCCCGAGATTAAGGAACTGAAGTCTCCTCTGAAGTTCTTCGGAAAGAAGGGTGAAGTCAAGAAGTTCAAGGACTGGAGTGAGCGTCGTGCAGAGATTGCCAACCTCATCCAACACTATGAGATTGGCCAGAAACCCGTCGTCACTAAGGAGGCTGTCAAGGCACGCATGGATGGTGACACCCTGAAGGTAGAAGTCACTGTCAATGGTCAGAGTATCACCCTCACAAGTGTGATAACCTACCCCAAAGAGGGTGTAGCACCTTATCCTCTGATGATCGGTACCAGCATGAATGCCCTTCCACGCCAGATCTTCGAGAGCCGCCCCATCGCACGCATGAACTATAGCGAACGTCAGATAAACGGTTACTCACAGATGGGCGGCAACAAGGACCGTACCACCTATCCCTTCGTCAAACTCTATCCCGAACTTATCAACAACGGAGCTTACAGTGAATGGGCATGGGGTCTCTCACGCCTCATTGACGGATTGCAGCAGCTTGGTCCTGAGGTTACAAAGATTGACACCAAGCATATCGGAGTCACTGGTTGTTCATACGCTGGTAAGATGGCTCTCTTCTGCGGTGCCTTCGATGAGCGCGTAGCCCTCACTATTGCTCAAGAGCCCGGTGGTGGCGGTGCAGCAGCATGGCGTGTCTCTCAGACCCTCGAGGAGGTTGAGGACCTTGACCGTACCGACTACAACTGGTTCATGGAGAGCCTTAAGGAGACCTTCCATGATGACAATGTCTACCGTCTGCCACACGACCATCACGAACTCTGTGCCATGGTCTTCCCACGTGCCCTCCTCATCCTCGGCAATCCCGACTATAAGTGGCTCGCTGATCCCTCTGCTGAAGCCTCTGCCAAAGTAGCAAAGACCGTATGGGACAAGTTCGGTGTAGGTGACCGTATGGATTGGAGTATTGTTGCCGGTCATGGTCATTGCCAGCTGCCCCAGTCACAGTTCCCCATTGTCGAGTCATTCATCGACCGCTTCCTCTTGGAGAAGTAATCCATTCCCCCATATGCACACTTATGGCGATGCAGAGTCCTCTCGGCATCGCCATTTTTCTGAACAAAGACATTCTACACTATCCTTTTACATACAGCCTTTAGTGTTTCTGGACGTATTCCACATCCAGATTGAGTAGGTCTGCTATCACAGTGTCATCAAGCCCTTTTGCACGCATACGCAAAATATTGGCAAGATCCTTGCGTTCCTCGCCAATGGTAATACCTTCTGCACGACCTTCTGCACGACCTTCTGCTCGACCTTCTGCACGACCTTCTGCACGACCTTCTGCTCGACCTTCTGCACGACCAGTCTCAATGACGCTGCGCTGATAGCGGAGGTTCTCCATCATGCGGTCATAGTCCTTACGCTCCTCCTCCGAGAGTTGGTCAATGCGGAGTATCTCGCGTGCCTCAGCCAGCCCAGGGGCTGTTGCCGTAACGGGTATCTCACCTGATTTCAAGAAACTGATCCACTCGTCAAGGTGCGTCTTAGCCACCTCATCAAACTTATCCACGCGCAACAGGTAGTACTCGGGGAAGATGTCCGATGGGGTCTCACAATTGAATGCGTTGCGCTGTGCATCGGACAGTGTCAGTTCATCCTTGCTATCGTGCATGCTGATGAAACGCGTTGTACCCTTGTAGGCATAGTCTTCACCTTGACCTAAAGAGAAGTATACGATATTCACCGAGAACACCTTCTTGATGCTCTCGTAGGGCTCGCCTGCCTTCAGATACTCCGAGATGACCTTGCTCGTTCCGTATGCCATACGATGGAAGTAATCCAGTTCGCGGTTGTTCTGTATCTCGAAGATCACCAGTTCGCCATCATCCATTTCAGCAAGTATGTCCACACGATTGAACTTATCGGTGGATGATTCCTGGTTGCCTTCGCTCTCCAACAGATTCTTGATTGTCACCTTACGTTCCAGCAAAGAGGTCAACAAACCCTCCACTACCACGTAGTCGGCCTTGTTCCTGAGCAGACGCTTTATCGCCCAGTCAAATCGTACCAGATCTCTTGAGTTTGCCATAGTCTACTTCCTTAAAGGTTGTAATTACGTAGCAAAGTTAAGCATTCCGTTCCATACCACCAAATTTCTTGCCCAAAATGTACAGATGCACCACACCCACCGTCCTCGCAGGTGGGAGGCGGTGGGTGCGGATGGAATTGTTGGTATGTTAGATGTGGGTCAAGGATTTGATCCTATTATCGGATAACGAGTATTTTGATAATCAGTCCCTTTCCCAATCTTCTATATGCAATGATTCTATTCGTTCAAAATGTTTAATGTTGTGAGTAATCACAGTCATGTCATGTTGTAAAGCTGTAGAGGCAATCAGAAGATCAATACTATCTATCTTCTTACCATGCAATTCCAGATTTGCTCTTTCTCGTGCCCATCGATCAATGACATCTTTAGTGATAGGTATCATAGTAAACATTTGGCTTGCATATTCTACTTCTTCCTTTTGTCGCGCGCTTTTCCCTTTATATGCCCCAACAAGGAGTTCACCGTATGTCAATTCACTTATTGCGCACTCTTTTGTGCTCGCTTTTAGGATAGCTTCACGTATGCTATGTTCCCCCTTGAACATTGCAATGAAGGACATTGGTATCGAGTAAGTATTTCATGGGCTACCAAGTTTCAATGTCACGCGAATTCACTCTTCCTGCATGTAGTTCATCAGCTATCTCATGTGAGTCTCTATCAGCACCTCCCCAATCCCCTGAAAAGCAGTCAAAAATGTGCATATCTTCTTTCTTCTCTTTCGTTTTAATGTTAGGAGTATAGGAAATAAGAATCTTAGCAAAAGCGGTAAGCTGCTGCTGTAACGTCTGACGATCGATAGCTTTGGTGTCAGGGACATCTATCGTAAATGTCATTGCTGCCATAATAACCTTTATTTTTCTGCAAAGTTATGCATTTCGTCTCATACCACCAAATTTCTTGCCGAAAATGTATAAATGCACCACACCCACCGTCTCAGGGGAATGGGAGGCGATGGGTGTGGATGGGGTTTTTGTTATGTTAGGGGTGGGACTATGTTTGCTCCTTCAATTTTTTATCGTTTGCAAGAATGCCTTACAGTCCATGACCGGAATCTCAGCGTAACGGAAATGCTTCTCGTTACGGGTTAGAATGCAGTCGACTTTGACAGCCATAGCAGATGCATATTGTAGGGCATCCTTGAAATCCGGATTTGGCGTATTGAATGCGATTATAGTTTCGCTTTCCGTAGAAGGAGCGATATGGACGAAAGAGCACAAACTACGCATAGTTGCAATCAGCACTTCATGTCCCAGCTGCTTGCGAAGAATATACATAGTATTCGCCAATGTCAAATTTGTCATGTATAAGACCAACTTGCCCTCTTTCCCTAAACTAAGGACATTGGCAGCAGGAAGATACTCCTCACGCTTAGCCAGAAAATCAATAAGGATATTTGTATCCAGAAATACTGCAGGTTTCATGTATTTGCCTCCAAGTATTCCATTCTTGCCTGGTCCCCATCTAGGTCATCCTCTGCAACCTTCACAATACCACACATCAGTTCAATTTCAGGGTCCAACGCACGTAAAGGACGGATATGTGCATCAGATTTCTGTTCAGCTATCATCGTTGCCCACAATGCTTTAGCATACTCTGTTACTCGATGATTAAACTCTTCCATCTTAATAGAAGGCATCATCTGCACATCTTGAACATCTATTGCAGGAATGTTAATTGGCATAATACTCTTGTCATCCATTTGAGAATGCGCTGCAAAGTTAAGCATTCCATTCCATACCACCAAATTTCTTGCCCAAAATGTACAAATGCACCACACCCACCGTCCTCGGAGGGGAGGCGGTGGGTGTGAATGGAATTGTTTTTATGTTAGGGGTGGGCCGATGGACCTAGACCCACAAATCCGTTGGACTTGTCGTAACAATATATCAAACAGCTATCCCAGTGCGCAGTATATCTTCGTATAAAGGGGAAGGATGTAGCTGTTCGATAAGGACAGGCTCGATCAAACTATTAATCTTGCGACTTGCTTTCCAAAGACCTGGAACATTACTAAACCAGTCACCATCCATTTCATTGACAACGACAGCAACATCAATGTCACTATCCTCATGCTGTGTACCTTTACTGTACGATCCGTAGAGATAAACGGCTATAGGATGGTATTGCTCTGTAATTGCTTCCTTGTACTGACGTACTATGTTTAAAGCATCGTTTCTATCCATTTTGTCAACGATTTGGTTGAATCAATAATTTCACGACATTTTTCTTCTGATAGCGCACGAAGCAAAGCCTCCTTGTATTCGGGATAACGTGCTTCTATGTTTAGAGGAGTCATCTGGTCAATGAATTCCAATTGTTCCTCTGTCATTTGTTCATCCAGCCCACTGCCATTTATAAGCCTGACGAGGTTGTGAACGTATGGTGGATCGTTCGGCTGAGTCTTGCACCAATAAGCCTTGAGTGTCTTCTCAATAACCTGATGGCACATAAAACCAACATATAGCCACCGTTTGGTTGCAAACATTGCCTCTGCTGTCACAATATCGTAATCAGCAAGGTCTTTCCAATATGCTACTCTATCTATAGCCATAATCGTTAATTATGCGGCAAAGATAGGAAATCTATTTATAGCTTCAAAATAAAATGCAAAATATATCTGAATTTCTCTGATTTAAGGTCTCCCACCGCCTTAAAATGTACAAATGCACCACACCCACCGTCTCCTGGTTGGGAGGCGGTGGGTGCTGATGGGAGATTGTTGTTATGTTAGGGGGTGGATCGATGGACCTATCCCTAATCACTTTGTTAATCTATTATGAAGTCCTTTGCTTTGCTTGGTGTCATTGCAGGTTTTGTCTGGAATACATTCTTTTCATTCAGCACAGCTCTGTTTCGCAACTCCTCCTTCACATCGGAATACTTTTCGCCGGATAATTCCATAATCCATTTTATTGCTTCCTGCTCTTCGCAGTAGAATGCTATGATTTGCATTGCCATATCCTGCATTGCCTTGCTATGCTTGATTTTGGCTTTCTCTCTTTTTGTACTGAAATATTCTTTGAGTGCTATAACTAATGTAACACAAGTAGCAATAACAGCAAAGGTCGAAAGAAAAACGGAGAGGCAATCCTTTACAATGTTTAATGTTTCCATTATACTGTGTTTTAATATGCTTTGAAATTAAAAATTGACTTTTTATTTTGAACGCACAGGGCGAACGCTTTGACCGCTGCGGCGAGACCAGTAATACATGTCAAAGTAGGCCTCACCGAATTCCAAGTTGCACGCGGAGTACTGAACGGACGTATTGAGCGAACGCAACCAATAATACCCGCGAAAACCAGCATTGTTGAGTGAACCATCTCTGCGATACCCTGTAGCAGGCAAAAAAATGCTATTACCATTGGTTCTACTCTTAATCATATATCCTCTCACACCATTCTGGGTAGTCCATGTCGTAGTAGTATAACGACTGTTACACAACTCTTTGATCTGGTCGATGGTCGGCATACACCAGTTTACGCCCCAGTTGGCGGTGGCGGCATCATCTTCAGCATCGAGGACAGTCTTGTTGTCAACAGTACCATAGCTGCTTGATGTGCAGTACTTGGTCATGCTATGGTCTGAGCCATTGCACCACTTGTAGCTTGACCAAGAATAAGCATTGTCCGCCTGTGGCTCTGTCTCACCCCAAGCAAAGTAGTCACCATACTCTTCGGGGGAACTTGCACCTACGTTGCACGTTGCCCACAGCGTACCACTGGGCAGCCCCAGGTCTACGAACCCGTACTCAAAAACAAGGTTAAGTTCTTCAAGTGCAGTACAACCTTTGAAAGCATCAGTACCTATTGATGCAACTTCATAGGAATAGTTCACCGTCTTCAAACCAGTACATCCCTCAAATGCACTATTACCGATTGACTTTGTTGTTTTTGTAAGGTCTAATGAAGTGATACCTGAATTCTTGAATGCATTGTTTCCAATGCTTCCTAATTTAGATGGTAAAGCAACAGAGGTTAAGCTTGCGCAACCAGAGAAGGTAGACTCGTTGATAGTAGTTACACCCTCAGGGATTACAATGCTGG
>DCIS01000081.1:49032-53692 GCA_002317475.1 Prevotellaceae bacterium UBA1720
TGCTGGTCAATCCACTGTTGGCAAAGGCAGACTTACCAATAGAGGTAGAGGCAGAAGACAAAGTAACACTTGCCAACGAAGCGCAACCATAGAAGGTAGACTCGTTGATGGTAGTGACACCCTCAGGGATTACAATGCTGGTCAATCCACTGTTGGCAAAAGCAGACTTGCCGATGCTGGTCGTAGCAGAAGACAAGGTAATATTTGTCAAAGAAGAGCAACCAGCAAAGGTAGACTCATTTATGACGGTTATAGCTTCGGGGATAACAATACTTGTCAAACCTGTGTTTTCGAAGGCAGACTTGCCAATGCTGATGAGCTCAGCTTTGAAGATGACAGAAGTAAGTTCTGTACAATCCTTGAAGGCATTGTCGGAGATAGACACTACGCGATAGGCAGTTGAGGTAGCAGCATCCATCACCAGTTTGGGGATGGTGATTTCACCAGAAACAGTATTGGGTGCAGCTAGAGTCACCGTCTGGTCGGTGCTGGATAGCACGGAATAATTGATGCCCTTGTACTCAAAGGCTGACATGCTGGCTGAGAACAGACACAGCATGCAGAGAATGGAGGTTAATATCTTTTTCATTGTTTTGTCTAAATGTTTGTTATGAGTGATAATCTTAGTCAATAAGTAAGTGATCAAAATTAGCTTTATAATAGATATGCTCTATTTTTGATGCAGATTTGTCGCGTTTTTGAGGACGTGATGCGGGCATCACCGCTCGGCCTTTGGACGCTTGCTGAGCATAGCGGGGCAAGAACCGAGAAAAGGTGGCAAAGATGCGCAAAAGAGAGTATATATATTATAACGAAGTCACCTACCTAAACATTATATAGATAATTTTGATTACTTACTTAATATCTTCTGACCAAATGTCCCAGTCTGTTTCTTCGGGTGACAGAATGCCACTATTGTCAGCAGGAGTGTCCTGCAAGGAAAGGGCCATCATGCTGACGGTCATCGTATCTGTGAGCTCCACAAGGGGAACGATATATTGTTTTTTCATCTTATTTTTCTGTTTATCCTACCCACCAAAGGGAAAGCACACGGTGTTTGTCTCCCCCTTAAGGGGGTTGGGGGAACCTTACTTAACTAAAACCTTGACACCATTTACGATATTGATACCCTTCTGCAGCTTGCTGAGCTTGCGACCAGAAAGGTCATATATCTCGGTATTCCTGTCCGTTGTGAGGGCCTGGATGGCAGTAACAGCATCATCGTCAAGTGCGAACACCTTGACATTGGTGCTGCTGGTAGGCAGTTTCAGGTACGCACTGGGCTTGGAAGTCTGCTTAGGCTCTGTCACCTTGTAAAAGGCCACCTGGTCCTGCTTTTGCAACACATAGTTAGCGTTGGTGGCATTGGAAGCGGGAACATTAACACCTGCTGCAACCTTCACCAGTTTGTTGTCTGCAAGGGCATCCGTCTCAGTATTTGCAGCATTGAAGGTATGCATACCAGCAGTAGCGTGCAACAGAACACCGGTATTGGCGGGGATAATCTCGAGTTCGTGCATCACTAATGAAGTGCCATTCTCGCTGACAGCAGAGATGTAGTAGGCTGTTACATCCTCAGGCACAACGACACTTGCAGGGAAGTAAGTGGTAGCATAGCCAGCCTTGCCTACCTCGGCATAATACTGACGTTCGTTGTCTATCTCACCTGCCTTGGTAAAGAAGTCTTTCCAAACGGCTACCATGCCGTAGAAGTCCTCCACATCCTCGGGACAATAGAGGGTTACATTCGAGCAATCTACACCTTCAAAGGTAGTAGCGGGTACGCTCAATGGCATATCCCATTTAACCTGCACCTCCTCAAGGGCAGTACAGTTCTCAAAGGCATAGTTGCCTATCTTCGTTACTGAGGCAGGGATGTTAATCTTCTTAATGCCACGACCAGCAAAGGCATAGTCACCAATAGTCTTGATGTCGCTACCAATAACTGTATTGACCGTGGCCTCCATAAGGGTACCATCTTTTGCCAAGTAATTTGGTCCATTAACGTCTTTATAAAAGTCGCCCACACCGATATAGGTGAGATTCTCGCAGTTGTAGAACACCTTGGTTCCATAGCTACTCAAGTTCTTTGCCCAGAAGGATGTCAACGAGGAGCATCCCTCAAAAGCATTGTTGTTAATTGTGGCTTGACTGGGAACATCCACAGACTTTAGTGAAGTACATCCCTGGAACGCATTGGCTCCAATGGTAAGTTGTGCCCTACCACTAATGGCGGAGAGGCACATGACGGCAGATAGTGCCAGTCGAGTAATTGTTTTTTGTTTCATACGATAATATATTAATAATATAATTCTACACCTTCAGAAAAGCCTTGCACAATTGGCAGTCCAGGCTTTTGGCATATCAGTTATTTGTATTAAACACACAAATATACGACATTACACAAAAAGGAACGACCTCTCGGCCATTCCTTCTTATTCCTTATTATATTATTAGTAGAGATAGGGGTAGAATCAGCGGATAGAACTGTAAGCTAACACCAAGCATCAAGTATTAATGTGGCTACTACACGTCCACTTCCTCAAACTTCCAATCCTTAATCGTGCGGTCCTTGGCAGAGAACTGCACACCGCACTTGGTGATACGGACAGGACCGCAGCGCCAGGGTTCGATGTACTGCCGAGCATCAATCTGGTCAAGGGCTGACTGACATGAGGCAGACATCTTGAACTCGAAGATGAAGATGTGATCACCTATCCAGAGAACGAGGTCAACACGGCCTTTAGCAATGTGAGGCTCGGGATGCACCTGATAGCCCATTCCACAGAAGAAGACGTAGAGGTAGTTCTGGTATAAAGCCTCAATGCGTTCCAACTCCTTCAGGTGTTGTTCGCCAGACTGTAGGTAAGGAATACTGGTAAGGAAGGCACGCAGATATTCCATGGCCTCGTCGTACTTACCCCGGCGGAGAGATGTTATTACACCTGTTGAATACGATGTATTGTCAGACGCTTTTGTACCTGTCATCATCGGCAAGACATTCTCCATGAGTCCCGTGCGAACTTCATTGTTTGGAATCCCGAGTGTAAATGTCTTGATAAGCTTGTCGTACTCCTTAATAGTCAGGTAACCTGCCTGATACATCAAAGGGAGCGCATCGGTCATTGTCTGTACAGGTTGATTGAATGCGTTCTCAGGCACTTCTTTGCCATCAACCTTAAGCAGTTGGGTATCGAGTCTTTGCATTTCATCCAAAAGGAACGTACAAGTACCGCTGTCAAACCAGTAGTCTCGTATTTCCTGCTGGGCAAATGCTTTCATCAAACTGTAAGGATTGTAAATATCCTCAGAATCACTGGCAAAATGATAACCGTCATACCAGCGTTTCATTTCACCCCAACATTGTTCGGTTGAGATCTCAAGGGTCTGGGCTAAATGCTCCACATCGTCTTGGAACACAGTCTCAAACTCCGTCTCTGTGATACCGCACAGATTAGCGTAAGCCTTATCCATCGAGATATTCATAAGGTTGTTGATGGTAGAGAAGATACTCATCTGGGAAAACTTTGTAATACCAGTGATAAAGACAAAACGCAAGTCGGCAGAGCATTCCTTTAAAGGACCATAGAACTCCTGAAGCATACGACGAACTTCATCCTTACACTCATCATGGAGATGTTTCAGCATTGCAGAGTCATACTCATCTATGATGACAACAGTAGGCATGCCTGTCTGCTGGTGAGCAGTTTTAATCAAGTATTTCAATCGTTTGCCTGGACTATTTGCATTGGGAGTTGTGCCATATATATGTTCATATTCGCTGATTTGCAGTTCTAACCCATTCTGCATCTCGTTTACACGCATATCCTTGATAGAACTGATATTGAACCTGAGCACTGGATATGCCTTCCACTCCGTTTCCAATTCTTCGATGGCAAGTCCCTCAAACAGTTCGCGTTTGCCTTGGAAATATGCCTCGAGGGTGGAGCACAGAAGTGACTTTCCAAATCGTCGGGGACGACTCAGAAAGATATACTTCATCTGAACCATATTGTAGATATATTCCGTCTTATCTACATATACACAACCACGCTGCCGAAGACTTACGAAATCATCTTCACCTGCGGGAAATTCACCTGGTTTGCGGTATCTCTTCTCGCTCATATATGCTGAGGTTTATCAACTTTGTTGCAAATGTACCAACTTATTTTCTTACCACCAAATAATACAGATAAAAAGTAGTTGGAAAAGAAATCAGCAGTCAGCAAAGTAGCAATTACTGAAGATGAAACAAGATGCCGTCCTTTCGGCCACAGACATAGCTAGGGAACTGCTGACCGTCATGCACGACGTTGGAAAGGTAGAGGGGTTCGCGCTCTAAGAAGAGATGGCATAAGAAGGTGTCTCCTACATGCAGCTTGCTTGACAGGGACTCCTCTACAACAAATTGGGAATTACCCAAATGGCGAATCATGAGTCGGCGACCAGGATTCCAGGTCACAAAGATACGATCGTCAGCCAACAGTTCTTCTGACAACAGACGGTTGCGAATGAGCTGTTCACTCTGAAACTCGTCACTACCGTCCTGTGACGCACAAAAAGTGGCATAATCGGTATAACCAATAAACTGCGAGAGGATGTCAAGCGTATAGTTGCTCACCTTGGTGGCTTTTTCCACCTCTTGATAGCCCCAGAAACG
>DCIS01000171.1 GCA_002317475.1 Prevotellaceae bacterium UBA1720
TATAAATTATAAATTATAAGTTGGGTGCTTATTACGTCTCATCGTGCGATGTGAAAAAAATCACCATTCTAAAAAATGATGGGCATTTCCCCTAATGGAAATGCCCATACAATTAATTGTCTCCACTTCATTTTAGGTCATCCTATGACCTTTTCTGTGAGCAAGTGCAAACTTGCGAACTTGAATTAAATATATAAAAGGTGGGTTTGTAACAAACGAGCCCACCTTTTATATATTATATGTTTCTCTGTGATAAAACCTCTGTTTAGTCCTGTTTATCCAGTTTCATCTTCATCATTCTACCACTATAGGCAGGAACGAGAAGTTCGGTGGGATGCTCGCTGGTGAAACTGATATTGAAGAATGCACCTGTGAGCAGTCCTTCTGCCTTGACAAACTCGCACTCGGGAATACCATAGTATTCAAATACGTGCTTGGGTATGTTGATCGACAACTTCTGGTCACGATTAGAGAAATTGACCACAATGAGTATGACCTCATTGTCCTTACGACGCAGGAAGGCATAGTGGTGATTGGGACTGAAGGAATCACTACGAGGATTGGCATACATCAAATCATAGAACTCACCCTCACGTATAGCCTTCTCGGTATTACAGAGTGTCAGCACTCGACTATAGAACTCCTGCAGCGATACCTCATCGGGTGTCAGTTTGCGTCCATCAAACTTACCCTCGTTTCTCCAACGGCGAATCTTGTCTACGGTCCAATAGTCGAAAATGGTAGTACGTCCGTCCCTGCCACTGAAGCCCTCTGCATCCATACCGCGCTCACCGAGTTCCTGACCGAAATAGATCATGACAGGATTAGTACCCATACATGCGCTCACAATGATACCGGGACGCCCCTTCAGTGAGTTGCCTGCAAAGAAATCACTGGCAAGGCGCTGCTCGTCGTGGTTCTCGAGGAAATTGAGCATGTGCTGACGTATATCATCAACCTTCTGCCAACTCTCCGTAATACTGTTGGCACCAGCATATTCGCAGATGACATTGCGCAGGGTATCATACAGTCCCACCTTGTCATAGAGGTAGTCGAAACCACCATGATGAATGTAGTTGCGGTATTCGTTGGGATTATATACCTCGGCAATGAAAATGATATCGGGATACTGCTCCTTGACCTTGCCAATGGCATAGTGCCAGAACTCCACGGGAACCATCTCAGCCATATCACAACGGAATCCATCAACACCTTTTCCAGCCCAGAAGAGCAGGATATCGAGCATCTTGTTCCAGGTGTCGGGAATGGGGTCGAAGTGGCATGCACGTCCACCCATATAGTCCACACCATAGTTCAGTTTGACGGTCTCGTACCAATCATTCTGATGTGCCCAGCTGGAGAAATTGTCATTACCCGTAGCCTTGGCAGGATACTCATGGTAACCACGCAGATCGAAATCGGCATGCAACTCCTCATACGGATTGTAGTAGAAATTGTTGTTGGGATTGAAAGCGTGGAACTGATTATCATCAGCACCCAGATCAATGACGCCCTCAGGGGCAGCATCGCTGTGGTAATGACGTGCTACATGGTTGGGTACAAAATCAATGATCATCTTGAGGTCTGCCTTGTGCGTACGTTTCACAAGCGACTCAAACTCCTTCATACGAGCAATGACACTGCTTGACAGATCAGGATCGATATCATAGTAGTCCTTGATGGCATAGACAGAACCTGCCAATCCCTTCACAACGCCGGGATTATCCATAGGAATACCGAAGGATGTGAAGTCAGACTGAGTGGCATGCTCAATCAAACCTGTATACCAGATATGAGTGGTACCGAGTGCCTTGATTTGCTGAAGGGCACGGGCTGTGAAATCGTTCATGAGTCCACAACCGTTCGTGGATTTGTCACCCCATGGCTTACACGTACGGCAGTCGTTACCAAAAAGGCGGGTGAATACTTGATAAATTACAATCTTTTCCATTTACCTTAATCTTTGATGGGCAACTTATCCCACCGAGATAATCCATTAGGTGTGTTCCCTGTTTACCTTTAACAGAGAACACACCTTATATATATTATAGTCCGCGTGCTGTCACAGCATCGTTACCCTTTGCAATCTTGGCAACCATTCCCTGGAGAGCCTTACCGGGACCGCACTCGATAAACTCAGTAGCACCAGCCTCGATCATATTCTGAACCTCCTGAGTCCAACGTACGCTGGCAGTGAGCTGAGCAATCAAGTTTGCCTTGATTTCTGCTGCATCGGTATGAGCCTGAGCATCTACGTTCTGATAAACAGGACAGATGGGAGTCTGGAACTCGGTAGACTCGATGGCTGCCTGCAACTCATCCTTGGCAGGTTGCATCAAGGGTGAATGGAAAGCACCGCCAACGGGGAGGGGTAGGGCACGCTTGGCACCAGCAGCCTTCAGTTTCTCGCAAGCTTCGTTTACAGCCTCGATATTACCGCTGATAACCAGCTGGCCTGGGCAGTTGTAGTTGGCAGGAACGACTACCGAACCATCCTTGCTGACTTCTGCGCAGACATTCTCGATGGTGGCATCGTCCATACCAACGATAGCAGCCATGGTGCTGGGAGCAGCCTCACAAGCCTTCTGCATAGCCATAGCACGAGCATATACCAGACGCAGACCGTCCTCGAACTTCAATGCACCTGCAGCAGTCAGAGCACTGAACTCGCCCAGTGAGTGACCTGCAACCATAGCGGGCTGGAACTCCTCGCCAAGACAAAGAGCGCTAATGACGCTGTGAAGGAAAACGGCGGGCTGAGTAACCTTGGTCTGCTTCAACTCGTCAGCACTACCTTCGAACATGATATCGGTGATGCGGAAACCGAGGATTTCGTTAGCCTTCTCAAACAGTTCCTTTGCAAGAGGATTGTTTTCGTACAAATCTTTGCCCATACCAGTGAACTGGGCACCCTGACCGGGGAATACAAATGCTTTCATTATTCTGTTTTTAGTTGTGCGCTATACCACACGTTATTAATATACCGTCACAAAGTTAAATAATTAATAATAAAAGCAAATAAAAAGTATCAATCTATAATCAAAAACACATTGTTTTCTTGTTCCATATCAATTTATATGCTTTACTTATGAGCATAGAAAGTTATTACTTACGAAAAAATTTGGTCAAATAAATACAAATTGCTAACTTTGCATTACAAGATAGATAAAGAGTTACAAATTATGGAATCCAATAATCATCTCGTGATAATGGCAGGTGGCATAGGTAGTCGTTTCTGGCCTATGAGCACCCCTGAGTGTCCCAAGCAGTTTGTTGATGTATTAGGTTGTGGACGTACCTTGCTTCAGTTGACCATCGACCGTTTCAAGGGTATCGTTCCAGCAGAGAATGTCTGGATTGTTACCTCTGCAAGCTATGCAGAGATTGTGAAAGAGCAATTGCCAGACGTTCCCGTATCGAATATCCTTCTCGAACCCTGCCGACGTAATACGGCACCCTGCGTGGCATACGTCAGTTGGCGTATCAAGAAGGTCAATCCCAAGGCAAATATCGTAGTTTCCCCCAGTGATCATATCGTCATGGACGTGGCTGAATTCCAGCGCGTAGTATCTTCATCTCTGCTCTTTGCCGGTGAGACAGATGCTATTATCACCCTCGGTATGAAACCCACTCGCCCTGAGACAGGCTATGGTTACATCCAGGCTGACCTCTCAGTACCTAGTGCCAGCAACAAGGAACTCTTCCCTGTTGACCGTTTCCGCGAGAAGCCCGACCTGGCAACTGCCAAGGAGTATGTGGCTCAGAACAATTTCTTCTGGAACAGTGGTTTGTTTATCTGGAGCGTAAAGACTATAGTCAATGCTTTCCGTATCTACGAACCTTCACTGGCAGAGATCTTTGAGAGCATGATGCCCGTTTATGGCACCGAGAAGGAGCAGGAAGCCATCAACGAGAAATTCCCCACTTGTGAGAACATTTCCGTTGACTATGCCATCCTGGAGAAGGCAGAGGAGATCTTTGTTTTCCCAGCCAGCTTTGGATGGAGCGACCTTGGCACCTGGGGATCACTGCATGAGAACAGCGAAAAGGACCTGTATGGTAATGCCCTCATTGGTCAGAGCATTGATGTATACGAGACATCAAACTGCATCATCCATACCGTACATGAGAAACGTGTTGTGGTGCAGGGTTTGAACGGCTATATCGTTGCCGAGGAGAACGGTACACTCCTCATCTGCAAACTCTCAGAGGAACAACGCATCAAGCAGTTCAGTGCTGGAGAAAAATAGTACCTTTTTCACGTACAGAACACATACAAAACGACCTCTACCTTGATAATAGGGTAGAGGACTTTGGTTTATGTTAGGAAATTTAAATACAATGTCTTGCTGTAAAATCCGACACGTTATACTTAAGATGGCGTTAAATGATCGTGTGAATACTTTGGCCGACGAACAAAATGTCGAGGGTGAAGTATGCATGAGTGTTGAGGTTGAAGACTATACGTGAAGAATATCTTTTACTGAGAAAATCTTACTGATTGCGTCAAATGTGAAATACTGATCGTCCATGATCATATAGTCTTCACGCTGAGACTTACGCAACTTGTGTATCTCAGGGAACATTGATACAGGGACAATGACCTCACGGCCGTCTGTAAGATAGACAGCCATCATGCCTCGCTTCTCTGAGAAGTCGAGTTTCTTTATTCCTATTGTTACGTCTTTATACTTGCACATAATATATTAGCGTTTACGGATTTTTATAATTTCAACGGGTTCACCGGCGAAGACCTTGTCAATCATTGCGTTTATAGTGTCCCAGTTTTTATCTATGACATTGATGATGGCTGCTTCGTCTTTGGCATTAAGTTCCGACCAACAAACCTCTATCTTCTTCTTTCCGTTTTCTTCAATCCAGATCTTTGCAACAGTATCTCCACGATGTGATTTCTTGTCCCCCTTACGAGCAACGTGTATATGTCTCCTGTTTTCAATAGCGTCAGCAGGAAACACAGAGAGGATGAAACAGAGAAAGTATAATAGTTTACCCATGTTTACTAATATAACGATTGTTGCTGTAAGGATGATAAAGCCGACATTTTTCGGCAAAGTTACTACATTATCTTGAAATAACGGCTGTTTTCCAATAAAACATTGCAAATCCCCAGTAAATATCTCCATTTTTGCGACTTACATCTTACATTTACATCTTCTTTTAACACTTGATCAGCAGCATTCCATCCACCCTGAGGAACAACGCGTATAGTTGAGCATACCTTTTGATACGCAAATCGGCCTCTATCCAATGAATGGTTAGAGGCCAATTGTTAAGTAAGTAATCAAATTTATCTTTATGGTGTTTAAGCAAATGACTTCTTATAATATATATACTCCCTTTTGGACATCTCCGCCACCTTTTCTCGGTTATGATGCCCGCATCACGCCCTTAAAAACGCGACAAATCTGCACCAAAATAGAGCATATCTATTATAAATCTAATTTTGATCACTTACTTATAGAAGATATCTTGCTTACTTCTTGAAGATGAGCTGAGCAAACTGATAGAGGCTGCGACGCCATGTCTGCCACTCGTGAGCGGTCTCGGGAGAAACGTATGAGAAGGCATTGATACCGATACCCTTCAGATCCTGTGCTGCTTTGTCAACACCCATATTCTCCTTGCCACCACAACTCATGAAGAGCACCTTGTTGGTCTTCTTGAAATCTGCTGCATCCTGCAGTTCGTTGACATTGAATGTACCACCACTGAACATACCAACGTAAGCAAAGGTTGTGGGGTTGGCGAGTGTGATAGAGTGGGTCTGCATACCACCCATAGACAAACCTGCCATAGCACGATGCTCGGTATCAGCAATGACACGGTAGTTCTTCTCAACATAGGGAATGACATCCTTCAACAGTACATCCTGGAACGCACCACCAAAGCTGAAGCCACCAAAACCACCACGTGGACGCTGACCTTGCTGACCTTGTGCACCCTGAGGACGCTGACCCTGTGCACCCTGAGGACGCTGACCCTGAGGACGTTGACCACCCTGACCAAAACCGCCAAATCCGCCAAAGCCACCCTGCTGTGCCTGCTGACCTGCGGGACGTGCATTCAAACCATTATCCATCCAGATAACGAAGGGTTCAGCCTTGCCCTGAGCGATGAGGTTGTCCATGATGATAGCTGTCTTACCCTGAGCACCCCAACCTGTCTCGTTCTCACCCATACCATGCTGGAGGTAGAGAACGGGGAACTTCTTGGTAGGATTGCTGATATATTCAGCGGGCAGATAGATGTAAGCGTGACGCATAGTCTCGGTAACACTGGACCAGTAGTAAACCTCGTTCAGAGAACCCTGAGGAACGTTCTTCACCTGATAGAAATCTTCGTCAGCAGCGGGAATGTCGATACCTGCACCCCAACGGCTTGCACCATAATAGTACTTGCTACCTGGATCGGGAACGCTTGCACCATCAATCTCGAGCTGATAGTAATGGAAACCCTCGTCCTGAGGAGCACTTTCGCCGGTCCACACACCGTTCTCGTCCTTCTTCATGTCGTACTTCACACCACCAATATCCAGCTTTACGCTATTGGCATTGGGTGCAGCAATCTGTGCACGTACCATACGTTGTGAATTAACCATTGGATACTGCTTGTTCTCCTGATTGGTTGAAGCAGGCTTGAAATCCTCTGCAACCTGTGCCGAAATGGACAATGAAGCCATTGCCAAAACTGCTAAACAAATGTTCTTTTTCATGATCACTAAAAATTAAGTTTATGTTTACCTATTAGATATCAAAAACAAAATAAGGTTTAAGTATGCTAAATTGTTTGTTGTGATTTTGTAATGTCACTTCTTTTGTCTAAATTTGTATTTCAGTTCGTAAACAGATCAAAAATCCTATCAATGGGAACCAACTACAAGAAATACAATCCAGAAGTGTCGGCACGTTTAAAGTCGATTTATGAGAACAAGCAATGGGATCAGATTACTCCGTATCTGGAGGGACTGACCAATTCACGCTTCTATACGGCAAGCTATATGCTCGGTGACTCTTTGTTGCCAAAGATGGAGGCTGATGATTTCTGGACGGTTGTTACCTTATTATATAATTATAGTCCCAAGGCCTTCCTGAGCCTGTGCATGAGAGTGGCAGGAAAAAGGCAGGAAGACCTGGAACATCCCAAGGCAGAAGCATTGTGGAAGAGAATAGCAGAAACACCCGTCGAAGTACAGAAAACCCTGTTTTCCCTTCTGCCCATGATTAAGGATAACGTACCACTGGTGGAGCATCTGCTAAACGTGATGAATTGTGTTGATCCGCATGACCGCATAGCTTTCTTGCTACAATTTAACACTCCTGCTACGGCCTATTTGCTACTGCTTGCCGTGAGAAGGATTGAGGAGGATAGGACTTTGGTGCTTCGTACTACCTATTATCTGATCAAAAAGGGAGATGCATTGTCATATAATATGGCATCGCTTTTCAAGGTTTTCTTTGGGCTGGATGAGGTGAGAGGCACTTTCTCATTGCGTCTCGAACCCTATGAATTAGCAAGGCTTGAGAACGATTATGAAGCTTTCAAGAAGAAAGTGGTGGAGTAGGGACTTGCGGTTTTAGTGTGAAGGTTTTATTAAACATGAATAGCAACAACGAAAACAACAGTCTTAAGCTGTTGCCATTCATGTTAACTCTAAATATGTTAACTCATACTAAAACTACAACTACCATTATTTCTTTTTGTGAAATTCCTGTACGGAGTCTATTTTGACAAGTTTCTTGCCACCCTCGACACGTTTGATGACAACGCCACCCTTGAGTTCCATTTTACAGATACTATCACCCACGAGTGTAAGGGCACATTCCTGAGTCTCGCTACCCAGATCATTGCTCAGACGAATGGTGGCATGCTTATCATCGATTACCTTGCAACTGGTGACTGACCATACCCCGTAAATATCGCCACTGAGATAACCATTCATTGAACCGAAATCCTCCATGCCTGGAACTTCGATAGACTCTTCGTAGAGATCGAGTCGGATGTTAATCTTCGATTTCTCCGTTTTCATCGCGAATTTCCATGGTCCGTCAGCAAAAGCTGCAAGGGTAGTAAGTGCGGTTACAAGCAAAAAGGCCTTTCTCATAAAGCAAGAGTTTTAAATGCAATAAGTGTGACTTATATTCATTGTCTCTGCAAATGTACTTGATTTTGGTCAATAATTCACGACTTTGCACCTAATTTATATGATTATTTAACTTTTGATCCACCGAAAAGTACTAATTTTGCATCGATATTAAAGGAATTGAATAGGAATAGGCCGTAAAGAACGGTCGGTAAAAAAGTTTTTTATGCAGTTAAAGCCTGACTTTATTTTTGAATCAAGCTGGGAAGTTTGTAACAAGGTGGGGGGAATATACACCGTACTTTCTACAAGAGCAAAGACATTGCAAGATGCCATGCCCGATAATGTTGTTTTCATTGGTCCTGACTTCTGGATGGGTAAGGAGAACCCCTTGTTCCTGGAAGATGACAAGATGGACAAGGCATGGGTAAAGTGTGCTTCAAAGGAAGGACTGAATGTACGTATGGGTCGTTGGAATATTCCCGGTCAGCCCCGTGTAATCCTGGTAGACTTCCAGCCCTTCTTCGAGAATAAGAATCATATCTATGGTCAGGCTTGGTCATATTATGGCATTGACTCTCTGCATGCCTATGGTGACTACGATGAAGCAAGCATGTTCAGCTATGCTGCTGGTCGTGTGGTAGAGAGCTATTTCCACCATGTACTGCGTAAGAAGTTCAAGCATATCATTTATCAGGCTCATGAGTGGATGACAGGTCTGGGTGCATTGTATGTAAAGAAACACGTACCACAAGTTGCCACCATCTTTACTACCCATGCCACAAGCATTGGACGTAGCATAGCCGGAAACAACAAACCCCTTTATGCCTATCTCTATGCCTACAACGGCAACCAGATGGCACAGGAGTTGAATATGGAGGCCAAGCACAGCATCGAACGTCAGACTGCACATAACGTAGACTGCTTCACCACCGTGAGTGATGTGACAGCACGTGAGTGTGAGGAGTTGCTCGACCGTAAGTGTGACGCCGTACTGATGAATGGTTTTGAGGCAGACTTCGTACCCAAGGCTGCTGCTTTCACCGCTGCACGTAAGAAGGCACGTGCCACATTGTTGAATGTTGCCAACACCCTGATGGGAACACAATTGGATGATTCAACCTTGATCGTAGCCACCAGTGGAAGATATGAGTTCAAGAACAAAGGTATCGATGTATACCTGGATGCACTGAACCGTCTGGCCAATGACAATTCGCTTGATCGTGACGTATTGGCATTCGTTGAGGTTCCCGCATGGAGCTTTGGTCCCCGTCAGGACCTGCAGCAACGTCTTGAGAGCGGTATGGTATATAGCACTCCCCTTGAGAATCCCTTTATTACCCACAACCTTCACGAGTGGAATGGTGACCGTGTAACTGAGACCCTTCGTTGGTTCCGTCTGACCAATCAGGACAATCGTCGTGTGAAGGTGATCTTCGTTCCCTGCTATCTCGATGGCAAGGACGGGATCTTTAACATGCACTACTATGACCTGTTGATTGGTAATGACCTTAGCGTCTATCCCTCATACTACGAACCCTGGGGCTATACACCTTTGGAGAGTGTTGCTTTCAAGGTACCTTGCGTTACTACCAGCCTCTCAGGCTTCGGCATGTGGGCCAACAAGGTTAAGGCAGAGGCTCAAAAGGCAGACTTTGCCGTAAGCACCCTGGAGGATGGCGTTGAGGTAATAGAACGCAACGACTACAACTTTGAGGAGGTAGCAGAGGCAGTGAAGAATGCTATCCTGAAGATGAGTACCCTCAATAAGAAACAGACTGATGAGATCCGCAAGAAATCTGGCAAACTTGCAGAGAAGGCTTTGTGGAAGAATTTCATCAAGTACTATTACGATGCCTACGACGTAGCATTACAGAAGCGTTACGAGAGAAAGTTCCTCTTTGACGCAGAGTAAGATTGGAATGTAATTAGAGATCAGAGTTTTACTCTGAATAAAATAGAAACCAAAAACTTTATTTATAATAATTATTATGAAAATTAAAGCAAGCAACAGCAATCAGGCTAATTTTCGCTCTATCACCGTTAAGAGCAACATTCCTGAGGCGCTGAACAAACTTGAGGAATTGGCACACAACATGTGGTGGGCATGGAACCACGACGCACGTAGCCTGTTCCGTAGCCTCGACGAGGAACTCTTCGAGGAGGTAAAGCAGAACCCCGTTCTCCTGCTTGAGCGTATCAACTACGACAAGATGGAGACCCTGGCAAAGGATAAGGCCGTTCTGAAGAAAATGAATGATGTATATGCACAGTTCCGTGCTTATATGGACGTTGAGCCCGACAAGAAGCGTGCCAGTGTGGCATACCTTTGTATGGAGTATGGTCTGAACCAGGTACTGAAGATCTATTCAGGTGGTCTGGGTATCCTCGCTGGTGACTACATCAAGGAGGCTTCAGACTCAAACGTAGACATGTGTGCTGTAGGTTTCCTGTATCGTTACGGTTACTTCACACAGACCCTCTCAATGGATGGTCAGCAGATTGCAAACTACGAGGCACAGAACTTCGGTTCACTCCCCATTGAGCAGCAGATGAACGAGGACGGTACTCCTATGGTAGTAGACGTACCTTATATGAATTATCACGTACACGCATACGTATGGCGTGTAAACGTTGGTCGTGTTAAGCTCTATCTGCTTGATACTGACAACGATATGAACTCTGAGTTCGACCGTCCCATTACCCACGCA
The DNA here is from genome assembly GCA_002317475.1 of Prevotellaceae bacterium UBA1720. GTDB lineage: Bacteria > Bacteroidota > Bacteroidia > Bacteroidales > Bacteroidaceae > Physcousia. The sequence continues at coordinate 10,813 of DCIS01000171.1, forward strand.
CTCTATGGTGGTGATTGGGAGAACCGTCTGAAGCAGGAGATCCTGCTCGGTATTGGTGGTGTACTGTTGCTCAAGCAACTCGGTATCAAGAAGGATGTTTACCACTGCAACGAGGGTCACGCAGCTCTGTGCAACGTACAGCGTCTCGTAGACTATGTTAAGGAGGGTTACAGCTTCAATCAGGCAATGGAGCTCGTACGTGCATCTTCACTCTACACCGTTCACACTCCCGTACCTGCAGGTCACGACTACTTCGATGAGGGTCTCTTCAGCAAGTATATGAGTGGTTATCCTCAGATGCTCGGCATCTCTTGGGATGAGTTCATCGGCATGGGTCGTATGAATCCCGATGATAAGGGTGAGCGTTTCTGTATGTCAACCTTCGCTTGCAACACCTCACAGGAGGTTAATGGTGTGAGCTGGTTGCACGGTGAGGTCAGCAAGAAGATGTTTGCTGGTATCTGGCCCGGTTACTATCCCGAGGAGAGCCATGTAGGTTTCGTTACCAATGGTGTTCACTTCCCCACATGGTGTGCTAACGAGTGGCGTAAGCTCTATGCTAAGCACTTCGATGCATGTCACCTTGCTGATCAGTCAAACCAGAAGATCTGGGAGGCTATCTACAATGTCAGCGATGAGGAGATCTGGAAGACCCGTATGCAGCTGAAGACCAAGTTGGTAGACTATATCCGCGAGCAGTTCCGTGAGAGTTGGTTGAAGAACCAGGGTGACCCCAGCCGTGTGGTTAACCTGATGGAGAAGATCAACCCCAACGCCTTGCTGATTGGTTTCGGTCGTCGTTTCGCTACCTACAAGCGTGCACACCTGTTGTTCACCGATTTGGAGCGTCTCGAGAAGATCGTCAACAACCCCAACTATCCCGTACAGTTCCTGTATACCGGTAAGGCACATCCCGCTGATGGTGCTGGTCAGGGTCTGATTAAGAAGATCTACGAGATCAGTCAGATGCCTCAGTTCCTTGGTAAGATTATCTTCCTTGAGAACTACGATATGCAGTTGGCTCGTCGTCTGGTTTCTGGTGTTGATATCTGGATGAATACTCCTACCCGTCCTCTCGAGGCATCAGGTACCTCTGGTGAGAAGGCTGAGATGAACGGTGTTGTCAACCTGTCAGTATTGGACGGTTGGTGGTACGAGG
>DCIS01000165.1:0-14592 GCA_002317475.1 Prevotellaceae bacterium UBA1720
ACGTAGAACAACGAGGGTTTGACACCGCAATTATGCCTGTGACTGACGGCCAGGGAGTAGAGAATAGTCTGGAAGAAGTAACCCGCATTCTTTGCCTCATGCTTGAAGATAGCCTCCAAACTGGGCAAGGTCTCTGGTGAACCACCTGTCTTGTAATCAACAACTTGCATACCATTCTCCGTCTTGTCAAGACGGTCTACTCTACCACCGATTTTCAGTGTCATGGGTTGTTCGCCCTCCTTGGCAATGTCGAGGTAGAGGTGATAATCCTCCTCCAAATCCTCAATGGTAATAGGGGCATGGTGGAGGTCATAGCGTATCAACTGACACAGGTACTCCATGATGACATTCCTGACAATCAACGGCAATCCACACGAGGCGTCGTATTCTGCCATGTTAATATGTTTGGCTATCTGTGTTTCCTTGTGGTCCAAAGCCTGGCGGAGCATATCTGCCGTAAAGGTCTTCGTGCCATATTTCTCGGACAAGGCACGGTAGAAACTCTCTGACGCATCGTGGAATGTGTTACCCAGGAATGCTGGCGAGATGCCGTCTTCATGCTCGACATCAACCTTCATCTTTGCCACATATTTGAAATAAAATTTCAATGGACAATCAAGATAGGCGTTGATGGCTGTGGGTGAGAGAGTGTGTGTGGAGTAATTTTCCAACATACTGTCTACAATCTCCTTTGTCTTCTCGGCATAGGTAACAGACTCATTGTCAAACTGTTCATTCTGAGGTGTAAGACGTATGTGACGAATGGGCAGATTGCTCTCTGCCATCAACTGACGCATGAATCGGCTCATCTCGTTGTTCTTGACACCACTGCTGTTCTCGTTGTACATCAGGGTGACGTGATCTGTGCGTTGCAGCAGACGGAAGAAATAGTAGGCAAAGACACTGATACGATGACGTATGGTGGTCAGACCAAACGCTTCGCGCAGAGGGTAGGGTATGAGACTGTTGTCGTCAGACTTCTTGGGCATGGTGCCTTCACCTACGTTGAGCATGAGCAGGTGACTGAAGTCCAGGTTGCGTGTCTCCATCAGACCCATCACTTGCATACCTATGGCTGGTTCGCCGTGGAAGGGTATGCTGGTGGTTCCCAGTACGTTACGCATCAAGCGACGAAGGGTAATGGGGTGAACATCCAGTATCTCCTGTTCTATCAGGGTGATGAAACGATTGATGACCTTGTGTGCCTGGAACAAAGCCTCGCCATAGAGCTGGTCATACACATCAATCTCTATCTTGTCGTTCTCCTCGTTAGGATTGTCCAGTTCGTTATTCTTTGCCAGTTCTTCTTTGCCCTTGTTGAGTTTCTTGGCATAATGGCTACCTAACTCTGTGATGACAGACTGTAGGTAGTAGAGTAATGATATATTACTGTCCTGATGGATGAATTTCTCCTTTTCGTCGAGCAACGTAGCCTTTGCCAATTCGTAGTAAGGATGACGTATGACCTTCTCCTTGAAACTGTTGCGGAAACGTTTTGATGAAGCATCCCAACCATCTATTTGCATGGCTGTCAGGATAGACAGAAAACTATAGATGGGTGTGTCTGTCAGTGGGAAACCCATCGTGACGTTTATCTTCTCGGGCTTATCCTCAGGCAGGGAGTGCAGGACGGGCTGAAGCATGTGCTCGTCACAGAGTACGATGGCTGTATCGTTCTCTTCTTCAGTCAGTTGCTCTTTGATCCATGAGGGAATATACCTAGCCTGTGCATTGTCTGTGCTGGTAGCTATGAAAGTGATGTCCTGCAGGTGACGTAGGTTGTCGAAATACTCTTTGGGTAGACGGTTTGGGAAGTTCCTAAGGTTCTCGCGTAGGAACAGACCTGCCTCCCAGGGTGCACCTGGAACAGAGCGTACTTTCTCGTTTCCAGGAAACTTGCCCACATTGAAACGCATGTCGTTGATGTACATCTCATCATAATCCCAATAGAATCGAGTGTGCTCCTCACCTAATAGTCTGAAGAGTGACGACTCACATTCATCCACCACATTGAAACCAACGAAGGCATAGGTGCGGCGCTGTATATCAGAGAGTTTTCTGCTCTCTTCACTATCTTGCTCGTTGTCTGTCTTGATCTTCTGGTATCTTTCCACAACGTCACGGTAGAGTGCACCAGAATAGAGATATCCTCGTGATTTGAGTTCCTCTCGTAGGTTGTGGTAGAGTTTGGGCATAATCTCCCACAGACGCAGGAATCGTCTCTTTAATTCTGTGTTTTGCTCCTTGCTGAAGTTCTTGAAGAATTGACTCAATGCCTCAGCCTGTTCAGGTGTGATATAGTCCGTCTGAATGGCATGGTGATCATAGACATTGGCAAAGAGCTTGTCGGCATTTGCCATGTGCTTGTCAATGTCGTCAAAATCAGCCAGAATGATCTCTCCCCATGAGTAGAAATCGTCCAGTTCCTCTGGGTTATCTACCAACTCACGATAGATCTTGTAGAGCAGGCAAACGGTTTCAATCTGTTCTGCTTTCTTGTAGGGTGAAAGTTCAAGGAACAACTCGTCAATAGTCTGATAACGAGGAGACCAGACAGGTTTGTCACTCTGCAGAGCCAGGTACTGGTTCATGAAGAGACGTGCACGCTTGCCCGGGATGACCATGGTTACCTGGGAAAGGTTGTTGCCGTATGTATTGAGCAGGTCTTTTGCGACCAATGAAAGGAATTTCTCTGCCATTACACTTCTACGATTTGATTTCTGTAAACATACCAGATGAACCCTGAGAGCTTGTAGCCTGGGTACATCTGTTGCAGCAGGTTCATATAACCTTGTACCTGATCATGATACTCCTCGGGGTGTGGTTTGCCGAACTTAAAGTCCACCACGATGATTTCCTCTTCGTTCATCATGACACGGTCAGGGCGTAACACCTCAGCCTTGCCTTTTTGGGGGTTGTAGAAGGCTATCTCGCATTCGTTCTGTATGGTGTAAGTTCCATCAAACCAATGCTTTGCATCTCTATGATGCAGGGCTCTGCTGATCAGTCTGGTGATTCTCTCTACCTGCTTGTCGTTGGCCAGAACACCATTGTCTACATATTCCTGAATGACATTTGACAACGACTCTGCTTGCTCTATCTTACTGAAGATCTCGTGCAACAACGAACCTTGCTGAGCGTAGGTCAGTCCATCTGCTGTCTTCAGCAATTCGTTGTCTACCTCTTCGTCCAGTTCCTCAATGAAGAGCATACCCTCTGTACTTTGCATGAAGTCATGCTTGCGGTTGTAGGAGCACATCTCGATGGTCTGATTCTCGAATGCAGGGCTCAGACGGTTCTCGTGCTCATCTTTCTTTTTCTTGACTTCAAAGACGGGACTACCTTCTGTGTATATACTTGCCCCTTCGTTGATTTCTTCGATGATGGGTGTAACCTCCTGATAATCTTTGTCCACCTTCTTCATATCGCCTTTCATGATGCCACTGAGGGTACGACTGATGGTGTCTCCTGCACTCACTGACTTCTCTGTGTTGCACCAAACCAGCAGATTCTTTTCTGCACGGGTAAAGGCAACGTAGAGGGCATTCAGCTCCTCAATGTTCTTCTGTATGGCTTCGTTGTCCATTTCAGGGTGGAAGAGTGAATTGCGCATCTGATTACCAGGTTGTATGGGCAACACCTCCATGCCATTGAAGGGTTGATTCTGAGGTTCACACCACAACAGATCGTTTGCCTTGAACTTCTCGAAACTGAAGTCGCAATAAGGCATCAAGACGGTGTGGTACTGCAGACCCTTGGACTTGTGTATCGTGATGATACTGATGCCGTTAACCTTGCATGCAGGGATGGCTTTCTTAAACATCTCGTCCTCCCAGTAATCCAGGAAAGAGGCAATGTCACCAGGAGCATTCTGCAGGTATTGTGCTAGCTCATCATAGAAACTCAGCAGATAGCTGTCTTCGCCCTTGATCTTGTTGATATCCAAGACGCGATAAATCTCCTCGCACAATTCCTGAAGGGGATAGTTCTTCAGTTCGTCTCGTCTGTCCAGGAAGGTTTCCTTGGGTAATACGTTCTCTGGTTGTTCCAGTGTGTAGTCACTTGTATTAATATTCTTTCCCTGAATATCAGTAAGATAGTGTCGCATCAACAAGTGCATGCTTACGGGGTCACCATCTCCGTTGTGCAAAACTTTCAAGGCACAAATCAGCATGTTCAGTGCACGACTGCTCTCCAGTTTGAATGCCTCGTCACTGACCAATGCTACATTGGGAAGGACTTTCTTGAAGTGTTCAATGAGACGGTCCACCTTACCTCTGTCTCTTTGCAGGATGCACATTTCTTCATAGGGTACACCCTTGTCGTGTAGCATGGCTACCTGTTCGCAGAGGTCATCGAGCATCTGTTCCTCCCAGTCTTTGTTATCCTTCTCATACACCACAGTCCTGACCCATCCTTTGATCTCCTTTTTGTTACAGAGCTGTTTGACATCTTTGTAGATGTCCTCGTAGATATTGATGGGCGAGATTTCCTTCTGGATTATTTTTGAGGCAACGCTGAAGAACTTGTTGTTGAAGTCAATGATATTCTGCTCGGAACGGAAATTGGTTGCCAAGTCAAGGATTTCGGGGTTGTGTGACGCCATCTCGTTCTTGATGTTGGCCAGGATGTGCCAGTCACCGTTTCTCCAGCGATAGATGCTCTGTTTGATATCTCCAACCAAGAGGTCACTACCCCCTTGTGACTGGTTCTCAAGCATTAACACCTTGAAGTTCTGCCATTGCAGACGACTGGTGTCCTGAAACTCGTCTATCATCACATGGTGGAACAGCGTGCCCATCCTCTCGAAAACGAAGGGAGCATCACTTCCCTCAATGAGGCGTGAGAGTAGGATAGGGGTCTTGGCCAGGATGAAGCGGTTTGAGTCGTTTGTCACCTCAGTTACTTCCTGGTCGATGTGGTTCAGCAGTCTCAGTGGATTGAGGTGCTTAAGGGCCAGACGTATGGTGAAATGCTTGCGCATAGCCTCATTGGCCAGATCTCTCAGGATGAGAATCTGGGGTATCAAGGCACTTGCTGCATTCATCAGTGCAGGATTCTTCTGCTTTGGTTTCTTGATGAAGGCATCTGGTGATGTGGTTATCTTACTTAACGCATCACCCCAGAAATAGTCGCCGTTTGAGCTTTTGGACAGTGTCTCTCGAAAGTTCTCTACCTTATTGATGAATGACTCTATTTGTTTACCATAGTTGACGTCGTCTGCGACGTTTATTCCGCTGATTGCTATCTGATTACGCAGTGTTTCAACGCCTTGCTGAACCAGCGTTTCTACTTGTTTCTCCAACTGATACATATCTTTACGGAACGCATCCAGATGCTCACTGCTGGTCAGGCGTTGGCGCATTTCCTCATCACGTCGCATGAAGTCCTCGCTGAAGATGCACTGGGCGAAATCCTTGATGTCGTCACGTACATCCCATTGTTCACCACTTTCCAGGCGTTCCTTGATGTAGTTGTCTATCCAGGGCAGTACGTCACCATCCTTGCGTCCCAGGTCGTCAACCATGTTATCAACAGCCTGGCTCAGCACCTGTTTGTCATTGAGGTCTACCTGCATCTTGGCACTCAATCCCAATTCGTGTGCCAGGTTTCTCAGGACACTCTGGAAGAAACTGTCAATGGTCTCTACGCGAAAACGGCTGTAATCGTGCAGTATCTCATGCAGGGCAAGGCGGCACTGGTTGCGTATCTCCTCACGACTCATCGTGATTTTGCTCTTCTTCAGCTCCCTCTCCAATGCCTCCACGTAGTCTTCGCTGTCCTTTAGCCCTAAACTGATGCCGTACAACTGCTCCAGTATACGTTCCTTCATCTCGGCTGTAGCCTTGTTTGTGAAGGTTACGGCCAGGGTGTGCTGGTATTCCTGTGGCTTGTTGGTGATGAGCAGTTTGATGTATTGCACGGCAAGCGTGAATGTCTTTCCACTGCCTGCTGATGCTTTGTAAACTACGAGTGATGAGGTCATATACTGTTACCTTATTTATTTAGAGTGCAAATATAGTCTATTTCCATGAGATTTTCAAATATATTATCCACATAGTTTGAGAAATATCAAAAAAAAACCTCTTGACGTGCCTTATTCCCGAAAAAAGCAGTAACTTTGCATCGATTTTCGAATCAATATGGATTTTTATTAGGATATTCTTAACATTCAAATTCAATTATACACTCCATTATGGCAGGATATTTGGTAGAAGATACTCGTAAGGTAACTACACACAGATTGATTGAAATGAAGCAGCAAGGCAAGAAAATTGCCATGCTTACTGCTTACGACTATACCATGGCTCGCATCATTGATGCAGCTGGTGTTGATATCATCCTGGTTGGCGATTCAGCCAGCAATGTAATGGCAGGAAATTTTACAACACTTCCCATTACCGTTGATCAGATGATTTATCATGCCAAGAGTGTGGTTAGAGCTGTGAGTCGTGCCTTGGTGGTATGTGACATGCCTTTTGGCTCGTATCAGGTAAGTCCTACTGAGGCCGTAACCAATGCCATTCGTATCATGAAGGAGAGCCATTGTGATGCGTTGAAGTTGGAAGGTGGTGTAGAGATTATCGATGCTGTTAGGAAAATTCTTGACGCAGGTATTCCTGTTTGTGGTCATCTGGGATTGACTCCTCAAAGTATTAATAAATTCGGAACGTATGCTGTTCGTGCTAAGGAGGAAGCAGAGGCAGAGAAGCTGGTCAGTGATGCCAAGTTGCTGGAGGAGGCTGGATGTTTTGCCATAGTTCTGGAGAAGATACCAGCTGCATTGACTCAGCGTGTTGTAAGCGAACTGCATATTCCTATTATTGGTATAGGTGCAGGTTCGGCTGATGGTCAGGTCTTGGTAGGCCAGGATATGCTTGGTCTGAATGATGGTTTCAAACCCAAGTTCCTTCGTCATTATGCTCATTTGGCAGAGGTGATCACTGATGCAGTTGGTCAGTACGTTTCTGATGTCAAGAATTGTGACTTCCCCAACGAAAACGAAAAATATTAAATTTTGCATAGTTCGCTGAGATCCATAAACTTCTGGCGTGTCATCTTTATTAATCTTTTGGTGAGCGCTTTTGTTTACATGCTGATGCCTTTGTGGCCTTTGATGTTGCATGTAAAGGAAGGAGTGCCTATCCAGGAGTCTGGGTGGCCTATGATGTTTTTCTGCCTAGGATTGTTTGTGCCCGGACCATTCAGTAGCTACTTGGTTGATAAGTATAGACGTAAGGATGTCTGCATGTGGAGTATTTCCATTTTGGTGCTGGTCAGTTTGCTTTCCACGTTGGTTCTTCCTATATACCTCATTGCAGTCTTAAGGTTTGTTCAGGGTGCCTCGTTTGCATTGTTCCATATTGTTTTGGGAAGTACCATCCTGATTGATATAACCATCAGTAAACGGCGTGATCTTGCCTCTTATATCTATTTCTGGGCCAGTAGGTTAGCTGTAGCTTTAGGTCCTGCATTTGGCATCATGGCCCTTGAACCTGAGTTGTGGGAATACTTGAAATACTTCCCTGTCCTGTGTGCTGCTTTGTCTGTGTATCTAGTAGCCAGGATTGACTTGCCTTTCCGTTCTCCTTTGGAACCAAAGATTGTCTCCTTTGACAGGTTCTGGTTGAATAGGGGTTGGCCCTTTGCCTTGCTTCTTTTCCCCGTGACGTTCTCACTCGGCATAGAGATGGCATCCAATCTTCACCCACTCTTTTTCGTCTTCCTACTTGTAGGATTCGTGGCGTCTTTGCTCCTGCATGCCATCGTGTTCTATAGGTCTGATATTCGTGCAGAAATGTTTACGGGATACCTCGCACTTGTCTGTGCCTTTATCATGTTGATATGGCAGGATGATGAGTATATGGTACGTGTTGCTGCTGGCCTTACTGGTTATGGTGTAGGATCAGTTAGTGGACGTTTGCAATATTTTCTGACCAGGATTAGCAAGCATACCGAAAGGGGTAGTGCACAGGGTACGTATAAATTGACCTTTGAGTTTGGGCTATGTGTCGGTTTTTGCCTGGCTTGTGCTGTTGGGCATCAAAACCTTGGGGTTCTATCTTACGTTTGTCTTGGTGTCTTAGTTGGCTCGCTTTTCCTCTATTTGTTTGTGGCACATTTCTGGTTCTTGAAACGTTCCCTGAGATAAATTAGATGTGATTTCCTAGATTTTCCTAGTTCTTCCTGGTTCTTTCCTAGGTATTCCTAGTTCTTTCCTAGGTATTTCTAGTTCTTTCCTAGGTATTCCTAGTTCTTTCCTATATCTTCCTAGTCCATCCTAGGTCTTTCCTACTAACGCCACAATTTATACGTACAAACACCGTACAGCTTACGTACAGCCTACGTATAGCCTACGTAGTTCTACGTTGTTTCTACGTTGTTTGTACGTTGTTTGTACGTTGTTTGTACGTGTAATGAGTATAAAAAATGAACTTGCAAGTTTGTATTCTTTTTCTTCGTTTTCTCAACGCTTTTTCTTTTTTTTAACTTTTTCGCTGATTTTTTTGCTTTTTTTGTTTGTCAATTGCTAATTTTTGTTTATCTTTGTAATGTTTTTGTGGGTGTAATGTATGCACGTATTTGTATCTTTTGCCCATAATAGTGCCTTAAAGTACTGATATTCAAATTTTAACAACAATATTAACTAATTAACATTCATGAAAAACGGTATTCTAAAACGTCGTTTGACTCACATTGCGGGTTCGGCGAGTGCTGTTATTCTGCTTGGTGGTATGCTGACAAGTTGTAAGGACGACTTGTTGACAGGTATGCCAGACTGGTTAGGAAGCAGTATCTACGAAGAACTGGAGTCTCGTGGCAACTTTACCCAAACGTTGAAACTGATCAACGACTTGGATGAAGAGACTGGTAGTGGTTATGCCAAGATGTTGGGATTGACTGGTAGTAAGACTGTCTTTGCAGCAGATGATGACTCATGGGCAGAATTCTACAAGAACAATTCCTGGGGAGTAAAATCGTATGATGAGCTCTCCCTGGCACAGAAGAAGTTGCTGTTCAAGAGCAACATGATCAACAGCGCCTACCTGGTTGAGCTGCTCGGTAATATTCCTGCCGAGTCGTCAACAACCGATCCTATCGAAGGTGCTTGTATGCGTCGCCACAGTAGTGTGGACATTAGTGACTCAATTCCCATCATTACCAAGGACATGTACCCCGTTGTCAACGAGAAGCGTGTTGATAAAGAGGGCAAGCAGATTGACTGGTGGTCTGAGGTACGTGATCGTGACTCTCTGATGATTTTCATGGACAACAGTGTTGCTACCATGATTCACTTCATGCCTAAGTTCATGCAGAACAACCGAATCACCGATGATGACGTTGAATTCATGACCAATGGTGGTATCAAGACCAATGCTGATGCATTCGTGAACGGCAAGGTTGTTAAGGAGGCTGACGTTACCTGTCAGAACGGTTACATCCATGTTACCGATGGTGTTCCTGTACCTATGGACAACATGGCAAATGTGATTGCTGGCAACCCCAACTTCTCGATGTACAACCGTTTGCTGGATCGTTTCAGCTATCCATACTATGATCTGACATTGTCTGCTCGTTATGGTGATGGCGACTCTGTATTCATCAAGCGTTATTTCAATGAAGGTAACGGTGCTCAAACTGATAATCATGCACTTGATCAAACTCGTGATGGTAAAAAAGCAAACGAGAAGCTTCCCTATGATCCAGGATGGAACGAGTTATATCGCTACAGTGCTTCTGGTAACACCTATCAGCACGATGGTGCCATGATGCTTGTTCCTACTGACGATGCAATGAAGAGTTACCTGGATAATGATGGTTCTGACCTCAAGGAGCGCTATGGTACTGCTGCTGCAAATGGTTACGATGCATTGGACAATGCTCCTGACAACGTGATCCTGCCATTGATGCAGAACACCATGCACTGGTCTCTGAAGTTGGCTATCCCCAGCACCTTCAACAATATCAAGAATACTGCGTCAGAAGACATGGAAGTTTCCAAAAGCGATATTAATTATGTTCATTGGGCATCCAATGGTGTAATTTACGAGACTAACAAGGTCTATGTTGCTCCTGAGTACGTTTCTGTTTATTATCCTTGTATTATTCGTGGTGATGCTGACCTTTCTGTAATGTATAGCACCATTTATAATGATGGTCTTACCTCAAACAGTAACAGTGAAGGTTTCCGTGCATACCTTATTAATATGCCTGTAAAGAAGAATCCTCAGACGGGTGTGGAGATTCCCATCTCTGAGCGTAACCTTTACAGCTTTATCATTCCTACAAACAACGCTTTGGCACATTATTACGACCCCGTATCTTACAAGCGTACCAATACCGATAGAACCCTCGGTGAGGTTTCTACCGCGTGTGCGTATGTATTTAAGGTAAACAACAAGGGATTTGTTGATGCTGATGCTTATAAGGTAGACTGGAACAACCTTGATGAGAAGGGTCGTGGATACATTGACCTCGAGGACAAGCTTACTTCACCTGCTCCTGTAGCAGAGACTGGTAGTTCAAAGGGTTCTGTATTCAACCACATGAAGGACATCATCAACAGTTCTTTGGCACTGAGCCTCTTCGAGTATCCTCAGAAGTTCTATCAGTCAAAGGCAGGTGGTCCTATCATCGTTGATTGGTCAGAGGAGACAGATGCTAATGGTGAGCACAAGGTAACTGGTCTGGCAGGTTCGTTCCAGTATGAGCGTGGCTACTATGTTCCCGTTACCGAGGAGTTCAACAAGAGCCGTGAAGGTAATGGTCGCAGCTATGTTGTTGAAGAGGAGCCTTTGATGAGTACAACTCTCAGCCCCTATTCAGCTATTACTGACGCTAACCGTCCTGAGTTCCAGGCATTTGCTTCATTGCTCGAAGGATGTAAGTTTATTAGCTCTGATGACGGTGCAAGCCATGTCAGCATGGACAAGGCATTGTCCATCTTGAACAATTATCATTACACTATCTACGTTCCAACCAGCAGTTCAATCGAGGCTTTGATTGCTGCTCATAAATTGCCCATTAGTGATGACCGTGACCTTATCTCAAATGCAGTAGCTGGTCTTGAGGAGTACATCGACGAACTGGCAAATCAGGTAGAGAAGGATATGTATGATGACAACAATGATACCATCTTCTCTGTATGGGAACAGTATGTTGCAGAAAGAGACGCAGCAAAAGCAGAACTCGCATTCATCCTCCATGAGGATACTGTCATGACAGAGGTTATGGAGAACTTCGTTTCTTATCATATCCAGGATAATGCTATCTACATCGACGGTGAGGAACATAGTGCAGCTAAAGACAACAATGTATATGAGTCTGCTTGTCTGGATACAGCTACCACACGTTATGCTAAGATCTATGTCGACTACACTCCTGGTGGTCAGATGACACTTACCGACAATAACGGTGGTAAACACCATGTCGATCCTAATGTAAACAATATCCTTACTCGTCAGTACTACTTCAACGGTAGTAGCTTGTCTAACAACTCATGTACTGAGATCTTCTCATCAGCTTATGCTGTTATTCACTTGATTGACACACCTATGATGCCTTTCAAGGATGGTGATCCCAAGCATGCTGATAATGGATATTACAACCCCGCAACCTATGCTAAGGTTATGGATATCGTAAACAAGTATTATACGGAGCCAGCTCAGGAGGAGAACCCCGGCGGAGCTACTCCTTCACCCGTAAAGCGTCATAAGAGATGAAAACACTGAAATATACCTTATTTATATGTATCTTGTTCATCTCTCAGATGGCAAGTGCACAGATAAGCCGCATCTCTGGTACCGTATCAGACGATTTAGATGTATTGCCAGGTGCAACTGTAAAGGAGGTTGACTCAAGCAATCGTACCATCAATGCGACCGTAACGGATGGTAATGGTAACTTTGCCATGCCAATCAAAAGTGCTAAGAATAAGTTGGTAGTCAGCTATGTAGGTTATCAGACTCAGACTTTGGTAATCAACAAGGCTACTTTTAAGATTAAGTTGAGCGATAATGTAATTACCAAAAAGACCCTCGACGTCGTTGGTAAGAAGATGGTAAAGACCTCTGGTCTCGCTATCCCCGAGCATGAAATCTCATTCTCTACACAGGGTATTAGTGCAAAGGACTTCGAAGGTCTGGGCATTACCTCAGTAGACGAGGCTCTGCAGGGTCGTATCGCAGGTTTGGATATCGTTGCTAACTCTGGTGACCTTGGTGCTGGTACTCAGATGCGTCTGCGTGGTACTACCAGTATCTCTGATCATGTAACCAACGAACCTCTGATTGTTGTAAATAACGAAATCCTGACTGATGTCAGCTCAAACGAAATTGCAAACCTTGGTCTGGCTGAAGGTACAGCTAACGAGGAAAAGTTCGCTGAGTTGCTGAAGGTTAACCCCGAGGATATCGCCGAGATCCGCGTATTGAAGGATGCAGCTGCAACAGCTATCTGGGGTGTACGTGGTGCTAACGGTGTAATTGAGATTACCACCAAGCGTGGTAGCAAGGGTCCCGCTAGTGTAACTTATACAGGTCGTTTCACTGCTACTCACCAGCCCGAGGCTATCAAGTTGCTGAATGGTGACCAGTACACCATGATGTTGAAAGAGGCTTACTTCAACCCCAAGTTGAGTGATACCGATGGTGACATCCCCGAGTTGAACTACGATTACGGAGGCTTCTCTGAGGCTTACATGTATGATAACAACACCGATTGGTTGAGCCTCGTTAAGCAGAATGGTCTTAACCAGTCACATACTGTTACCGTTAGTGGTGGTGATGACAAGACTCACTTCCGTATCTCAGGTGGTTACGACCATCAGACTGGTACCGTCATCAAGCAGATGATGAACCGTTTCACTACCCGTATGGCTCTTGACTATTTCGTCAGCGACCGTATCAAGGTAACTTCTGACCTTAGTGTCAGCTACACCGACAACCACCGTAATGCTGATGGTCTGATTGATATCGGTTATCGTAAGATGCCTAACCTTTCTCCCTACTATGAGTATGAGAACGATGTATGGTCTAACGACTACTACTATATGCTTCGTACTGCTGGTAGTCCTAAGGATGAACTCTCGAACAGTAACAGCCGTCTGAGCGACCAGAAGAGCATTGCCAACCCCTTGGCAAGTTCTGAGCTGGCAAGAAGCCAGAGTCGTAACTTCGACTTGGGTACCAACCTTGCCCTTGAGTACAAGCTCCTCGGTCTTGATAACGATCACACACAGTTGACCTATCGTGGTAGCGTTAACATCAATAGCTCAAGCAGCTATAGCAACAACGACCGTCCACGTGAGTTGATGATGTCTACTTCTGATTTCTTGAACGCACACACTTCTTCAGCAAGTTCAAACAAGAGTCTTTCATTCTCAACCCGTCATAACTTGACTTTCAACCCCAGATTCAAGAATCGTGACCACTATGCTACCATGCAGGCTTCATTCCAGTTGTCTACAGGTACAAACAGCGGTCAGGGTACTGATGGTAAGCGTCTTCCTGAAGGCATTACCGATCCCTCTGCAGGTGGTTTGGTTAGCGGTATGAACTCAAGCTGGGGTGAGCACAGAAGTATGGCTTACTACTATACCGTACACTACTCTTACAAGGGTCGTTACATCCTCGGTGGTACTCTCCGTATGGATGGTACAACCAAAATGGGTCCCAACAAGCGTTGGTTCTTCGTACCCGCTATCTCTTCTCGTTGGAATATCGGTGATGAGAAGTTCATCAAGCCCGTTATGAAGGCTATCCGTATGTCTGAGCTCGGTGTATCTCTGAACTTCGGTATCCAGGGTAACCAGCCTAGTGGTGACTACATGTATCTGAACAAGTATTCACAGGGCTCTACCTACTTAGGTACTACCTCTATGGTAAGTTCTTCATTGAAGATGTCTAACTTCAACGCTGAGCGTGTATATCAGGGTGATATGCGATTCAACATCGGTTTCTTCGATCAGAAGGTGACTATCGGTATCGACCTCTACAATCGTCAGACTGTAGGTATGTTGACCACTGGTTATATCTCTTCTGCTACTGGTTGGGAGAACATCCCATTCAAGAACGAAGGTAACATGCGTAACCGTGGTTGGGAGTTGAGTGCAAATGCCAACAATGTTATCAAGGTTGGTAAGTTCGGTATGGACTTCTATTTGAACTTTGCAAACAATAGCAACTTGATTACCAAGATGGACGAGCTGACTCTGGAGCACATGAACGGTGACGACGAGATTGAGTACATGACCAATGGTAAGACATTGCAGCGTGTACAGGTAAACAACCCCTTCGGTGCTATCTATGGTTTCCGTTGCAAGGGTACCTATCAGTACAAGTATTCTACTGCTGAGAAGATTGCTCGCGAGGACCGCAAGAACGGTACCTCTAAGTTGCAGGATATGATCGACCAGGGTATCACTATTCCTATTGCTCTGGCAGCTGCTACTGATAAGCATCCTTATGGTAAGGTAATCTATAACGAAAAGTCTGAGCCTATCCAGATGCTGTACTACTACAAGCAGAAGGATGCTTCTTACATCAGCCGTTTCGATGGTGGTGATGCTATGTACGAGGATACCAACAATGA
>DCIS01000165.1:14682-16018 GCA_002317475.1 Prevotellaceae bacterium UBA1720
CACTGGCGTCTGAGCACTCAGTTCAACTATCGTATTGACATTGATGTATTCAACCAGGCACGTATGAACATGGAGAACATGAACGGTACTACCAACCAGAGCCAGGCTGTCAACTATCGTTGGCGTAAGGAGGGTGATGGTGGTTACGACTTCTACATCCCACGTGCATTGAGTAGCACACTGCATCAGAACTACAACACCCTGATCAGTGACCGCTTCATTGAGGACGCTTCATTCGTACGTATGAACTACCTCTCACTGAACTACTCATTTGATAGCAAACTTATCAAGAAGTGGCACTTGAGAACCCTGAACTTCTATCTGAATGCCAACAACCTGTTCTGTCTGACTCACTACTCTGGTGTTGAACCTGAGATCGGTGCTGGTGGTCGTGGTGTTGCAACTGATGGTAGCAAGACTCCTCGTGCTAAGTCATATACCTTTGGTATCAATATTGGTTTCTAATTTAAGAGTATAACAAGATGAAACACTATAATATTAAAGTCAAACTATTGGCATTGTTCGGCTTCATCACTCTTTCCTTGTCATCATGTGGTGATTGGTTGCTCATCGAGCCCAAAAGCTTCGTAACTGAGGACAACTTCTGGAATGAGAAGACTGATGTTGACCAGATGGTCGCTGGTGTATATTGTATGCTCCAGAATGCCGACATTATTGAACGTTGCATTGTCTGGGGTGAACTCAGAAGTGACAATATTCAGGATGGTAAGGATGTTGCAGATAATGACGACCTTTACCGTGCTTTGAGAGAGAATCTGCGTGCTAACAACAAGTACACAGATTGGGCTCAGTTCTACAAGACAATTAATGCTGCTCAGATCGTTATTGAGCGTGCTCCCAGTGTGGCAGAGAAGGATCCTACCTATACTCCTTCTCAGGTATTGGCTACTCAGGCCGAGATGAAAGCCATCAAGGCATTGTGTATGTTCTACCTGATTCGTGCTTTCAAGGATGTTCCCTATGCTAACCATGCTTTCCAGAGTGAGTTGGATATGGAGCCCATGCCAGCACATGACGGTGACAGCATTGTACGTACCTTGATCACTGAACTTGAAGGTTGTGTTGGTCAGGCTTTGAAGAAGTATCCTGCAGACGAAGATACTGACCACAACAGTAATGTGAACCGTATCACTCAGTCGGCTATCTATGCTATCCTTTGTGATCTCTGCCTTTGGAATGGTGATTACCAAAAGGTTATCGACTATGCTGAGAAGGTATACGATCAGAAGTGGACTGACTTTGACAAGGACTACAAGAACAATGTAAATATGGAGTCTGGTGGTAAGCCTGTAGTATTTGCATGGAATGGTGATAC
>DCIS01000051.1 GCA_002317475.1 Prevotellaceae bacterium UBA1720
GGTTTCATCCGCAAGAGTCGCGTACATGCGGTATATAAGAAGATGATGTCCGACTTCTCGGACGATTAACCCCCGTCCACCTCTCTCTCTTGTGTGTCACCCATTTAACCCATTAACATCCCTTTTTTCTCCTTATGAAGATAATATACATGGGCACCCCCGACTTTGCTGTCGAGCCCCTTCGCATACTTTTGGATAACGGATACAACGTAGTAGCCGTAGTGACCATGCCAGACAAGGCTATTGGCCGTCATCATGACGTGCTGCAGAGCAGTCCGGTGAAGAAATTTGCTGTTGAGCGTGGCTTGCCCGTCCTGCAACCCGAGAAGCTGAAGGATCCTGCCTTCCTGGAGGAGTTGCGTGCTTTTGATGCCGATCTGCAGGTGGTGGTGGCCTTCCGTATGTTGCCCGAGGTGGTATGGGGAATGCCCCGTCTGGGTACTTTCAATCTTCATGCTGCCCTCTTGCCCCAATATCGTGGTGCTGCCCCCCTGAACTGGGCGGTTATCAATGGCGACAAGGAGACGGGTGTCACCACCTTCTTCCTGGATCATGATATTGACACGGGTCGTATCATCATGCAGGAGCGTTGCCCCATTCACGAGACGGATAATGTGGGTGATGTGCATGACCGCCTGATGGAGCTGGGTTCACAACTGGTGCTGAAGACCGTACGTGCCATCGAGGATGGTACGGCCACCTCGGTGCCTCAGGAGCAGTTCATGACAGACGAGCCCTTGCGCCATGCTCCCAAGATCTTCAAGGAGACCTGTCGCATCGACTGGAATGCAGGATTGAAGCCTGTCTTCAACTTCGTGCGCGGTCTTTCTCCATATCCAGCAGCATGGACAACCTTGGTGGGCGAGGGCGGTAAGGCGCAGGACGTCAAGGTGTATGACACCCATTACCTGGAGGCTGATCACTCGGAGATTCCTGGTACCCTTCGTGTGGAGGGCAGCACCCTTCGTGTGGCCGTTCCCGGTGGTTGGCTTTACATCGACTCCCTGCAGATTGCCGGCAAGAAACGCATGCAGGTGGCAGACTTCCTTCGTGGTGCGCGCATCACTCCCGACATGCATTATGAGTAAAGGTGAAATATCAGATGTCTAACATGAATGGCAACAATAGAAACAACATTTTCATCAAAGTGATGATTAAATAATATAGTGTTGTTTTCGTTGTTGCCATTCATGTTAAACTCTAAAAAGACCATACTCCTGAGTAATTTTTTGCATTTTTTTGCTTAAATACTTGCATAATTCGGCAAAATACATTTCCTTTGCATCCAAATAACACATTATAAACATCAAAAACCGACTTCGCCTATAGAGAAATCATTACTCCGAATCAATACATAAGACAGTAATGAATACATGTAAATCGATGACTGACGATGAGTTGGTACGTCGTTACGAGCAAGGAGAAGACACTGCTTTTGATGTTCTCTTGGAACGTCATCAGGAGAAGTTATACAACTACATTTTCTTTTTGGTTCACGACAGAGATACCGCAGACGATATCTTTCAGGAGACTTTCGTTCGTGCCATTACCTGCATTCGCACCGGTCGTTTCACCGGTACGGGCTATTTCTATGCGTGGCTGATCCGTATTGCTCACAATCTTATTCATGACACTTTCCGTCAGAAGGACCTCATGCCCACCGTGAGCCATGAGTTTTTCAATGAGCAGGGAGATGTGGCAGTCGACCTTTTCAATAACGCACAGATGAGCGAGCCCAATGTGGAGGCACTCATGCTTCAGCAGCAGTCGTTCGAGGACGTGCATGCCATGATAGCCCTGTTGCCCCTCAATCAGCAGCAGATCATCTACATGCGCTTCTTCCAGGGCTTGTCCTTCAAGGAGATTGCCGACCAGCTGGGTGTCAGCATCAACACAGCACTGGGTCGTGTACGCTACGCCATCATCAACCTCCGCAAGATGGCCTATCGCAAGGACTTCTATGTGGCCGTATAAATCCTGCCCTGGAATCCTTTCTCCTTATATGACTTAAAATCCTTTCTCCTTAAACGCCATAGATTTCTTTGAGAAAAAGTTTGGGTACGTACACAATAAAAAGCGTGATGTGCAGTTTATAGTAGTGTAAAACTTCTAATCCATACTGCATGATTCAAACTTTACCCACTGACAAACCCTTACCCAGTCCCTCTGTATTAGAATTCCTTCGCCAGTTTGCACGCGAATTCCGTCCTCGCAAGGTTGCAGAGGCTTAGTAATGCATGTTCCGCAAGTTATCCCCTGCTCACCTTCCGAGTAGGGTTTTTGGGTCATTCTGAGAAGAAATAAAATCAAGATAATAACCTACACTCTTGGAAATAATAAGGATTTTTTTTGGTATTTTCGCTAATACATGCCACTTTTGCAAAAGTCACCAAAAATAACCGGATTCACCAATATCTTCTATCTCAAATCTCAAATCTCAAATCGATTTTCTGTTGAAAAGGGATGATTTCGGCTATCTGGCGGCGATGGTGACATTATAGGATAAGAGAGTAGATTATAGTTTTAATAATATATTAATATATTATTAACCTTTAGATTCCATATACTATATTTTAATGTCTCTCAATAAAAAATCTAATTGAGATTTGAGATTTGAGATAGACAGCTTGAGTTTCAGGTTTCACGTTTCAAATGGTTCCTGAATATCGTTGAAGGACCCCATTGCGCTCGCTTAAACGAAAAGTTGCATCGTGATTCTGAGAGAGTTATAATTCTTTACAATCGGTCTTATCTCTGATAAGGAGACATTAAGGACTCATTGTGGAGGCATTGTAGACCCTCGACGAAGAAGAAAATTTACCATCTTAAATACCTGTTGGTGAAAACCTATGTCTTTCCACTAGCACCAGCAGTTGCCTCACATCTTGCATACGAGTAAGGCGAGGCCCTCTCTCTAGGGTAGGGTAAAATAAAATTGTAAAAAAAAACTCATAAAAACTTGCAACAGTCAAAAAAAACGATTAACTTTGCAGAAGTTTATTCATTAGTTTAACATTAAAGTTTATTTTACCATGAAGAAATTTCTCATTTATTTTGCTATGATGGCTGTTGCTGCCGTAAATGGTTTTGTGTTGAGTTCGTGTGGCGACGACGATGCAATCGAGGAAGTACTAAATGACAAGTACAGGAAGGTTACTGTTGCTGAATTGGAATCTGTACCTTCGTATTATGTTTACACCGATCAAAATACAAAGTATTCTGTAATGTTTAGGGGAGGGAAAATGTACTATGAGCAAACAAATTACAAGAATAATACCTGGGTAAGTGATAGTGACTATACTGTCTACAAATATACCCTCGATGGTGCGAAACTGACCCTGGTTCCTGAAGAGAATAGTGATGGCAAGACTAGCTATAAGGGTTATGTCGTCGTGATGAAAGACGATGAATCGCTGGTCATAGCCAAGGAACTTGATGGATTAAAGGAGTGGGGCTCATTCCCTACCAAACTGGGACATAGTTATAAAAAAGACAATGTGGAGATATACTATTAAGAATTACCTGCACATCATAAGCGTACATGGGAAGCTGCGAGAAATCGCGGCTTCTTGTTTTTTAGGTAGAACCTACCCCCTTGGTGACCTTTTATGTTTTTTTAATTCTTCTTTTTTCGTGCGCATTTGTCTATGTCGTGAATTATGATTAACTTTGTGGCAAATTATAAAGGTGGGTCTGAAAGACCATGCCTGGAAACTACACAATATGGTACAGATTTCTCCCTCTCTGTTGAGCGCAAATTTTGCTGATCTAAGGTCTGACCTGGAATGGCTGAACCGTTCGGAATGCGACTATCTACACCTGGACATTATGGATGGCGTGTTCGTACCGAATATCAGTTTTGGTTTTCCCGTCCTGAAATATGTGGCGCAGATGGCTCAGAAGCCACTGGATGTGCACCTGATGATCGTGCAGCCCGAGAAGTTCATCAACGAGGTAATAGCCCTTGGCGCCTACTATATGAACGTTCACGTGGAGGCTTGCCCCCATCTGCATCGTGTCATTGGACAGATACGCGAGGCTGGGATGCATCCTGCCGTGACGCTCAACCCCGCTACGCCCATCAGTGTGCTGGAGGACATCATCTGCGATGTGGACCTGGTGCTGCTGATGAGTGTGAACCCTGGTTTCGGCGGACAGAAATTCATAGAGCATACCTACGACAAGATACGTAATCTGAAGGCTATGATCGAGCGCTCGGGAAGCCATGCCCTGATAGAGGTGGATGGCGGTGTGTCGCTGAAGAATGCTGCTGCCCTTCGTGAGGCTGGTGTGGATGTGCTGGTGGCAGGAAGTGCCATCTTTGGTGCTGAGGACCCCGTGGAGACTATCCACCAGATGAAAAAATTGTAAGCATGGAAAGAATCGTAAATGAACAGGAGGTCCTGAGACTGAGGGAGTTGGTGAGCGAGGCTGAGCACATCGTGGTGACTTGCCACACCAATCCTGATGGTGATGCTATTGGTAGCATGACGGCCGTTATACAGGTGATGGAGCGTCTGGGACGTAAGGCTGTAGGCATAGCTCCCGACCGTTGGCCTGATAACCTGCAGTGGCTCCCTGGTATGGATAAGTTGCTGAACTACAGCAAGCAGAAAGAGGAGGCTGACGCATTGCTGAAGGAGGCTGATCTGGTGTTCATGATGGATCATGGCAGCCTGAGCCGTATGAAGGATCTGGGTGATGCTGTGGGACAGAGTCCGGCCAGGAAGGTGATGATAGACCACCATCTGGATCCCGACCATGAATGCTGCGATCTGGTGGTGTCCGAACCATCGCTCTGTGCGGCTTGCGAGGTGCTTTACCGCCTGATGGTGGATATGGGATGGGCAGAGGGTCTGACCTTCGACGAGGCTACCAGCATCTATACGGGTATGATGACCGACACCGGTGGTTTTACCTTTGCGTCGAACCGTCCCGAGGTGTTCCTCATCGTAAGTCGTCTGCTGGAAACGGGTATAGACAAGGACCGCATCTACCGTAATGTCTTCTACACCGCAAGTCCCGACCGCTACCGCTTGATGGGCTATCTGCTGTATGTGAAGATGGAGCTGATACGCGACCTCAATGCCTCTATCATGTCGCTGACCAACGAGGAGCGCCGACAGTTCAAGATACGCAACGGTGAAACGGACGGATACGTCAACCTGCCCCTGCAGATCGAGCGCATGAGACTGAGCATCTTCCTGCGTGAGGACACCGAGCGAAAAGGAGTGATACGCGTCTCGCTGAGAAGCGTGGATGACTTCCCCTGCAATAAGATGTCCGAGGAGTTCTTCAATGGTGGTGGACATAAGAATGCCTCTGGTGGCACCATCTATGGCACTATGGACGAGGCCATCGAACTGGTACACACGGCCATCCATAAATATGCCCCATTGCTGAAAGGATAAACCCTAGGAACCCCTAGGAAACCTAGGAACAAGAAACATAGAAACTCAGAAACGAAATATAAGAGAATATGAAGAAAGTAATTTATATGATGGTGGGCTTGATACTGATGGGCTTTGCCTTGCAGTCTTGCTCGGATGAGGAATCCTATGCTGACCAGAAGGAGAAGGAGCGTAATGCCATTGCTTACTTCCTGTCACGTAACCCCCTGGTGCTGGTGAATAATTCCGGCGACACCTTGCTCAATACTCCTGGTATCAAAGTAATCACTGAGGAGCAGTTTGAGGCACAGGACTACACCACCAATCTGGACGAGAACGAGTATGTGCTCTTCCATAGCACAGGTGTGTACATGCAGATCGTACGCGAGGGTGTGGGAGAAAAGCTTGAGGATGGCGATACCAAGCGCGTGCTTTGCCGCTACTGGGAATGGAACATCCTGGGCGACAGTCTGCAAACCACCGATATGGTGCCTTACTATGCTACCAATCCCGAGGTGATGAATGTGTCCAACAACAGCGGTACGATCTCCGCTACCTTCGACACTACGGTGAACGGTGGTGGAGCGATGTATCTGACCTACAAGGGTACGGATGGAACACTGGCTGTACCTTCGGGTTGGTTGGCTCCCCTTACTTATCTGAAGTTGGGTAGACAGAGTACGCCTGATGGGGGTATAGCAAAGGTTCGACTGATCGTGCCTCATAGCGCTGGTCACAGCTATGCAACCAATTACGTGTACCCCTGCTTCTATGAAATCACCTATCAGGAGATGAGAAACTAGAAACTAGAAACCAGAAACCTAGAAACCAGAAACCTAGAAACCAGAAACCAGAAACCAGAAACCAGAAACCTAGAACCTCAAGTTCTTACGCTACATAAAGAGATCACTCATCACCTGATTGGAAACAAATATGCCTCCCCTGGTGAGGTGAAGGGATTGCCCCGTCTTTTGCAGATTGCCTTGCAGGAGATGGGGTTTTGCTTGCTCCAGAAGATAGTCGTGGCATGACTGACCGAAACGCAGGAGAAGGTGTTGCAGGTCAATGCCTTGGTGGGTACGAAGGCGCGTCATGACGTGTTCGTTGTAGAGGTCGGTCTCGGTGAGTTGCTCCGTCTCATAGCATGCTCCGTGAGCGATATACCCCAGCAGGTCACTCTCGTTCCAGCGACGAACGTCCTTGCCATCGTACGAGTGTGCCCCTGCACCGAATCCCAGGTAGGGTAGTCCCTCCCAGTAACTGCTGTTGTGGCGCGAATGGAACCCTGGAAGAGCAAAATTGGAAATCTCGTAGTGCTGGAATCCCGCTTCACTTAGTTGCTGGCAGAGGTGCTCGTAGCACCAGAGCGAGGTGTCCTCGTCCATCTCCTCTATCTGCCCCTTGTCCCTGAGACGTGTGATGGGGGTGCCCTCCTCGTACATCAGACTGTAGGCGCTGAGGTGTGGCGTACGGAGCGAGATGGCTTTCCGTACGTCCTGCTCCCAGATCTGGCGTGTCTGTCCTGGGATGCCGTAGATCAGGTCAATGCTGAGATTGGTGAATCCTGCGTCCTGCAACATACTGACGGCCCTCTCTGCCTGCTGGCTGTTGTGGCGTCGGTTCAGGAAGTGCAGCAGTTGGTCGTTGAAGGTCTGGGTGCCCATGCTCACACGGTTCACAGGGGTGTCCTTGAGCATGGCTATCCATTCGGAAGTGACATCATCGGGGTTAGCCTCAACGGTGACCTCTGCATCTGTGGCCAGAGGAAAAATCTCGGCAGTACGCAACAGAACCTTCTGCAAAAGAGAGGGCGGAAGGGTAGAGGGCGTACCTCCTCCTACATATAAAGTATTATACGCGCGTGCACGTGTGAGTAATTCGTCTTTCCGCTCCAGCATCTCCCTGCAGAGCTGCTCCACATAGGCTTCACGCTTATCGAGGTGAAGGGTGGAGTAGAAGTCGCAGTAGATGCAGCGACTCTGACAAAAAGGGATGTGGATGTATATGCCGGCCATTTGACGTAAGTTATCTCCGTAGTTCTATATTGTGCACTCAAACGATTGCAAAATTACCTCTTTTTGACGAGAAACGAAAAAAAAGGTACGTTTGTTTTGCGAATTAAAAGAAAATTGCTAATTTTATACCCGAATACGAAAAAGATATTCTAACCTAAAAACATATTTATCATGAAAACTTATCAAACACATGACATCAAGAACATTGCCATGCTTGGTAATGATGGTGCAGGTAAGACAACCCTGACCGAGTCTCTGCTCTACGAAGCAGGTATCATTAAGCGCCGTGGTCGCATCACTCAGCAGAATACCGTGAGCGACTATTTCCCCGTAGAGCAGGAGTATGGATACTCAGTGTTCAGCACAGTATTCCATGTAGAGTGGAATGGCAAGAAGCTCAATATTATTGACTGCCCAGGCGCTGATGACTTCGCTGGTAGCTATATTACCGCACTGAACGTAACTGATACTGCTGTCCTGCTGCTTAATGGCCAGTATGGCGTTGAGGTAGGTACACAGAACCACTTCCGTATCACCGAGAAGTTGGGTAAGCCTGTCATCTTCCTCGTTAACCAGTTGGATAGCGAAAACTGCGACTATGATAACATCCTGGAGCAACTGACCAATATCTATGGTCCCAAGGTTGTGCCCATTCAGTACCCCATTGAGACTGGTCCAAACTTCAACAGCCTGATTGATGTACTGCTGATGAAGAAGTACTCATGGAAGCCCGAGGGTGGTGCTCCCATCATCGAGGAGATTCCCGCTGACCAGCTGGAGAAGGCTCAGGAGATGCACAAAGCTCTGGTAGAGGCTGCTGCTGAGCACGACGAGAGCCTGATGGAGAAGTTCTTCGAGAGCGAGAACCTGACCGAGGACGAGATGCGTGAAGGTATCCGTAAGGGTCTGGCAAGCCGTGGCATGTTCCCCGTATTCTGCGTATGTGCAGGTAAGGACATGGGTGTTCGCCGCTTGATGGAGTTCCTCGGTAACGTTGTTCCCTTCGTTGACGAGATGCCCGCTGTACACAATACCCGTGGTGAGGTGGTTAATCCTACTGTTGATGGTCCTACCAGCCTTTACTTCTTCAAGACCGCTGTTGAGCCCCATATCGGTGAGGTTCAGTACTTCAAGGTGATGAGTGGTAAGGTACACGAAGGTGATGACTTTACCAACGCTGACCGTGGTTCGAAGGAGCGTATTGCTCAGTTGTTCGTATGTGCAGGTGCCAACCGTGAGAAGGTAGAGGAGATGGTAGCTGGTGATATCGGTTGTACCGTGAAGCTGAAGGACGTGAAGAC
>DCIS01000179.1 GCA_002317475.1 Prevotellaceae bacterium UBA1720
CGCCAGAGAGACGAAGTTCTGCGATACGCTTATTGCCATCACGGCGGATTGATATTGTTGGTTTGTCTCCACTTTGGTAGAATGCCTCATTGTTGCAGTAGATGCCGCGATAGGTCTGATTTTTGCTCTTGTTTGAAGCGGCAAGAGCAGCTTCTGCAGCCACTAGTTTTGAAAGGGTCTCGTCTGGAACCTTAGCCTTCCAGGAATTGCTGAGTATGTCGTATCCCTTACGCGCATTACCAATAAGCTCGTTACACTCTCGGCTGTTGTCAATGTTGTCGATGTCAATGGCATCGACCTGGGCAATCACTACTTCGTAGGGAATAGATTTGATCTTGTCAGCGTATGTACTCCAGTTTTCGGCAGTTTTGTAGTTCTCCACACTGTTCTTTGGAACATAGATGTTGGTTATGCGGCAATTATTGAACGCATCCTTGCCTAATGTTACATCATCACTTTCGCAAGTTAGTGTAGTTAAATTCAGACAATTGGCAAATGTGTTTTCACCAATCGATTTCACAGATGCGGGAATAACAATATTCTGTATTGGCAATTGTCCATAGAAAGCATATTTGTAGATAGATGTCACATAATCAGGTATTAAGGAATTCTGGCATCCAGCAATCAATGTATTCACAGGAAGGTCACCCACCAGAGTCTTTGTAATGAGGCAGTTACCATCGCTTTTGTACGATGGGTTTTCTGGGTCTACGGTGATGGAGGTAATACTGCGGCAGGATGCCAGAGCCTGTTCGCCGATGCTTGTCACACTACTTGGAATGTTGATAGAAGTTAACCTCAAGCAATCATAAAAAGCCTGCTCCCCAATATTTGTTACACAGTCTGGAATAGTGACACTTGTAATTATACTGTTATAGAACGCATATTCTCCTATATTGTTCACAATGCCGTCGAACGTGATTGTTCCTGTGCCATCAGCAAACTCGTGTTTTGATATCTTGACTTGAGTCTCTCCATTTTTAAACGCATTTAGATGAAGCCCCGCATAGTTATTAGTCCTTTCTATTAGTTTATCTTCTGCGGTGTAGATGATGACAGTTTTTGGGTTGTAGTTTTCAATTCGATCCTTGGCATTCTGCTGGATGTTGCCCCAGTAGAGGCTCCAGTCGCCACCATGCAGACACCTGTCTCCAAATGCTGGGACATCGACGTAGTTGATATCGGTGGTACAGATAAGGGCACGACGTGTAAGGTCGATCTGGGCATCGGCATAACCAGGAATGACCTGGCCGTCAATGAGACTGCCCAGGTTCTGTGTCTCGCTGACCCACTTGTCGTCGCATTTCCAACTCAGAGGGTTGATGACATAGTCGTTGCTGCCAATGAGCAGGCTTGGTGTCTTGGCTTCTGGGCCTTCGGTATTCCAACCGATGACTACTCCTGTAGAGGTAGCATCCTCAGCCTTCTTCAGGTGCTCATTTGCCTCAAACCAGTCCAAAGGAAGTGAGGCGCCAAGTGCATAGCAGGCCACCATACGCTTGTAGTACTCAGGATGCTCCTTCATGTAGGTATCCAGTACAGGACGCATCATGGCAGAGCCCTGCGAATGAGAGGCGAGGATGAATGGACGGTCTGTGTTGAGGTTTTCAAAGTAGTAGTCAAGAGCCGCAAACACATCATCTTTACCGGCACGCATGCGTATGTTGGTAGCCATATCTTCAGCATCCTGGCATTCGGACAACATCACATTGATAGGTATCTGACGGTAGTAAGGAGCGTAGATGTTGCAGAAGCCTTCAAACAGTTTGGCCTGTTGCTCGTAGATAGCTGCAGCCGTCAATTTGTCCTGCTCGCCGAAATACTCCACTTCGTTAGTGCCATTCATAACGCAGGTAGGCGGGAGATAGAATACATCCACATTCTGCTGAGGATTGTTTTTCTGCTTCAACCAGTTTTCACTCTTCGAGTAATCCATAGATACATTTGTTGGTTCAAGTTTGCTAAAACCAAGCGCAATGGCATTGTTGCTTAGAAGAGAAACCTTCTCCCTATGTGTGAGTTTCTTGTTGCTACGAATAAAACTGACAGAACTGGCAAAGTCTTGGTAAGGATAGTCAGTTGACATTAATACATGACCTGAGGGTATTTCGTCAAGACAGCTGCGAAGAACATCGTTAGAGGAGTTACGGCTAGTGGTAATCCATACGTTATGGTCTACATAGTAACTTGGCTCGTGTTGGTGATTGCATATACCAGAACCTTGGGCATGAGAAGCGTTGACTTTGTCTTTGAAGGAAGGGAATCCTTCTCCTACATGCCCTAGGATGATCTTCAAGTTCGGGCACTCGTCAAACAATCCTCTACTCACCATTCTCGTGAAGGTGGTCAGAGCATCAGCACCAGACCCAGTGGTTTGAACATTGATGCAGTATTCAGACTCCGCACTATACTGTTCCTTGCTGGATTCGGGGTGCAGATACACAGGCATACCTAACGCCTCCAGCTTCTTGAAGATAGGCTGGTACTTTGGGTCGTCAAGGCGCTTGCCATTCATGTTTGAGCGGCATGCCCAACCATAGAGCCCCATGTTGGTGCAGCGGTCAATCTCCTGAAGGCTCCACTCCACATCCTCAGGATAAAGCGTCATCCAGCTACCAATTCTGTCTGGATACTGGGCAATAGCCTTTGCAATCGAGTCGTTTGCCTCTTTGGCAATCTGCTTGCCCATTGCAGGACCGTATGCCTCTGCTCCTGGAGTAGATAACGACAGTTGAGCAAAATCAACACCTGCAGCGTCCATGGTTGCAATGCGGCCTGCACCCAGGTCGAGGGTGGTGTAATAGATGGCACGTCGATCTTCTGGCAGTTCGTCTAGCGTACATCCTTCATTCTCCAGGAAATAAGCATCGAACATGGTTCTGTTACCGAAGTGGTGTTCTATGTCCACCACCTTGTAGGTTGATTGTGCATTTGCCAAACCTATACTCATAAGTATGGTAGCAAGAGAAAAAATAAATCTTCGTTTCATGCAAATTGTGTTATTAAGTAAATAAAAAACATTATTGTTAGGTCATGGTTGGTTGATAGCTGATGCAAAGGTAAAAAGATCATGGTTGATATACTTGCCCGTTTCGGCAAACTGTTTGTGGAATTCTTGACAACCATTTGTCAAAACGGGTAAACGTTTGTCAAAACAAGCTTGTTTTGCGTTCTCTTAGGCAGAATGGCTTGATGATTACGGGAATTGGCGTAACTTTGTAATAAAAAACAGACTACAAAGATATGGAATTGAATTATCTGTTACTTCTTCCTCTGACTGTCGTAATCGTATGGGTGGTGGTGTTTGTGCTGAACGAGAGATACCGTGTACTGCACGATCGGTTGTTTTTCGCGTGTGCGGTGTGTTCTGCATTGACGTACTACATTCTCATGCACTCGCTCGTAGAGGGAACTGCCAACTATTATTTCCTAGTATTTGACAATCTCGAGACCTTGCTGGGGCTCAGTATTTGTCCACTGCTGTTCCTGTATGTGCGTTCGGTGTCACGTGATGAAAAGTGGCACTGGTGGTATGTATGGCTTTTTGTGCCTGCCGTTATGGTTGCCATTGCCGGAACCGCTCTTAGCTTTGCTGTTGGTTGGGACAGAATCCTTGAAATTAGGCTTGATGGTTATCATCCGTTCACGCCAGAATGTGGAAATGTGTTGGAAAAGTTGTACTACGTGGTTAATATCCAACTATTCGACATTACAATGGAAATAATGGCTGTGATCATGATCGCCCAATGTATCTTTCTTTTAATAAGGTATTCGCGCAAGGCAGAGTTCTACTACGCCAATATCGAGGATGCCTCCATCGACAAGATGCGATGTTTTCTTGCATCATCAATACTAAATCTCGCCATCCTCTTCTTGCTTACTTATTTTATTCTCAATATAGTTGGCAATGAGACATGTTATCTTGTGGTTATATCTCTGAGTATCAGCTTCCTACTGTGGGTGATGGCAAAGAATGCCTATGGGATAGTGGTTGCCAAGGACAGTCTTGAACTCATCGATACACTTTCCGTGGCAGATAATGGGGACCCCCAACTTGTAGCAAACGAACAGATAATTGAAAAACTTGAACTTTGGCTTAGCTCTGAAGAAAAGTATTACTGCCGTGAAGGAATAACACTAGCGGATATAGCCAGAGAACTTCCGGCCAATCCACGTCAGTTGTCAGCCTTCATAAATCAAAATAAGGGGATGAACTTCCGTCGCTGGATAAACACCTTGCGTATTGAGGAGGCGAAACGTCTTATCATTACCAATCCCGATGAGAAACTTACTTATATTGCAGCCCTCTGTGGCTTCGCTGATCTTGCTGCGTTCTCCAAAGCTTTTCGCATGATTGAAGACTGCAGTCCCTTAGAATACCGGGAGCAACTGAAAAAACGTATGCGATAAGGCATACAAATGAGGATGTATCAGAACCATGTGTTTTGATGCACCCTCCTTCCATTTCCCCTTCCTCGTGCGTAAGCATTTGAAATGTTATAAAGGTAAAGGTTACATCTCCGTAGTAATATCGTTATGATACCATAGTATCCTCATCGATTGCTCATCGGTTCCTCATCGGTTGCTCATCGTTTCGATGAGCAACCGATGAGGATACATTGAAGATACGAAGAGCTAATAACAATACTATTACGGAGGTGTTACGAGTAAATGGTGGAGAAAAGGCAGTATATGACCAGAGGGTGCATCAAACACTTGGTCTGATGCACCCTCTGTTAGACGTCTATCT
This sequence comes from Prevotellaceae bacterium UBA1720, assembly GCA_002317475.1. Classification (GTDB taxonomy): domain Bacteria; phylum Bacteroidota; class Bacteroidia; order Bacteroidales; family Bacteroidaceae; genus Physcousia. The sequence continues at coordinate 4,751 of DCIS01000179.1, forward strand.
TACTTTACCGATTATTTCACGATGCTGGCAGCATACTTACCCATTGCCTCGTAGGCAGCAGGGGTGCCGTGCAGACCATCGTCAGAGTATTCTTTCTTTAGGGCTTTGGGATTTGTGGGATCTTGTACCAGTTTGTCGAAGTCGATGATGCCGTCCACGTCCTTGTTGGCACGTATCCAGTCGTTGATGGTGAGGCGTGCTGCCTCGCTGAAATGGGTGTAGTAGGAATTACCGAAGAAGGGAGTGATGGTGCCCAGATAGACCTTCTTGCCAGCCTTCTTGGCCTTGCTGATGAGTTCCTTGTAGGCATCCTGCAAACTACGTACCACCTCCATGTGATTGGGCTTGAAGCCGCCGATATCGTTTACGCCCTCGAAGATGACAACGCTCGTTACACCGGTCTGCTCCAGGATGTCGCGGTCGAAGCGCTTGAGGGCAGGTTCGCTCAGTCCACCACGTACCACGGCGTTGCCACCGATACCCAGGTTCAGCACAGCGGCCTTACCCTGGTAAGCCTCGGCCATGAAGTCAGTCCAACGGTTCTGTTTGTTGGTGGTGGAGCCACGTCCGTCGGTGATGCTGTTACCAAGAACTGCTACGCAGGGAGTAGGCTCGGTGGTCTGTACGTCGATGCAAGAGATGTTGTACCAGTGGTCGCACTTCTCTGAGCCAGTGAAATGAGTCTTGGGCTTTGACTCGCCGGGGATGATGTACGAGGTGGTGCGCGAACCACGGTGTGATGAGGCATTCTTGGGTGTCACCTCGCCATAGTTGATGGTTACGGCCAGACGCTGGAGGGGCTCGATGTGATACTTCAACACGTCACAGTAGATAGCTTTGCCGGGCTCGATGGTGACGTTCTTCTTACCACCAAAAGTCAGGTACTTGGCACTCTTTACGTCAATGTCGCTGGAGTCGAGTGGGGTAGCGATGTAGACGGACTTGATCTCGACGGGCTCCTTGCTGTGGATGTTCGAGAGTTGCATACGAAGGGTCTCACCACCGATACTCAGGTGGATAATCTCACGGAGTGAACGGTTAGACAGACTGGCCTTGGGCATGTCGCCAGGTCCGGTAAACTCAACGGCTGTAGCCCAGGTGGCTGTCCAACCCTCGTCGGTGCTTTGTGCTTGTGCACTGATGGTCATGGCTGTGAGTGCCATGCCGAAAATGAATTTCTTTAACATGATAAGTGTTTATTTATGATGAGTATTTGTTTGCTACAAATTACCACTATTGATCAGTTCGATGGCCTTCTCGATCATTGTATCCTTGCCTCGTGCTACGTCCTCGTCGGTAAGCGAGCAGGAGACGTCGGGCTGTATGCCAAACTCGATGTGCTGCTTGTCGGCGTCAAACATGGGGCAGGCACTGAAACGCACCGTCCAACCGATGGGCAGCATTGAGGTGAAGGGCATACCGCTACCACCACCGGTCTGGTCGCCAAGGATGGTTACCTGGGGGCATTGCTTCATGTTGCGCACGAAGGCATTCGTCGAACTGTAGCACGAACGGTTGGTCAGCACAACGCAAGGCTTCTGCCAACGTATGCTGGTACTGGGCTCGAGGTATTCGGCTACAGGGTCGGAGAAATCATTGTGTCCGGGCCCTGTCTTGTGACAGAAGTAGCCCACCAGTAGGCGCTCGTTGGTGAAGCGAGCCGAAAGGGTCTCGGCAGAGGTTAGATTGCCACCACTGTTGCCACGTACATCAAGGATGAGACCGTTGCAGGAACGCAAGTAGTAGAGTATCTCGTTGAGTGCCGTCTCGCTGAACGTGTAGGAGAAACTCTCGCAAACGATATAGCCGATATTCGAGGGCAGGATGCGGTATTTCAGTCCGCTGGTGATACGATAGTCGGTACCGGTGCCCAGATATTGCTCGCGTACCTCTTCATCCAGGTTCTTGGGGTAGTCTTCCTTCCACGACCAGTTGCGACCTTGGTCTATGCTGCTGTATAGGTTCACATGTCCGTCCCTTAGTTCCGAGAGCATGGCACAAAGCACCTCAAAAAGCTGTGCTCTGCTCATCTTCTTCTCCACCTTATTATTATAGCGCATGTAGACCTCGTTCCAGTCCGTGCCAATGGTTTGCCTCTTGTGGTC
>DCIS01000177.1:0-34529 GCA_002317475.1 Prevotellaceae bacterium UBA1720
TGTACCCAACTGAAGAAGGCGAACCTTCCTGAGGCAGTGACACATGTGGGGCGCTATGCTTTCAGTAATTGTGAGAGTCTGCCTGCAGAGGGGAAGGTGCGCTATGTGGGTCGTTATCTGGTGGGTGTAACAGATGCGTACGAGACCTCTTTCAAAATCAAGGAAGGAACCAAATGGATTGGGGATGGTGCTTTTTCGCTATCTTTCATGACCTCGATCACCATTCCCGAGAGTGTGACATACATCGGAGAACATGCATTCGTCGCATGCGAGAATCTAACCCAAATCGATTTCCCTAAGTCTGTTACCCATATCGGTTCGCTGGCCTTCGAGCGTTGTTCGGGGTTGACATCCCTTACCATACCTGCCACGTTGAAGCATGTTGAGGAAAATGCCTTCCTTAGTTGTGAGAACATCAAGAAACTCATCTACGAGGAGGGTCGCACTACCACCATGGGCATCCGTTTACCCAGTATTACTTCAGCTATCTTGCCACAATCGTTGACAAGCATTGGCGAGAAGACATTTCATGATTGCTCAAGCCTCACCTCAGTGACTATCCCCGAGGGTGTCACATCCATTGGCGATTTTGCGTTCGCAAGTTGTGTCTCACTCCAAAATATCACCATCCCCAGCAAGGTGACAACTATTGGCCGGTATGCGTTTTTGGGTTGTGAGTCCTTTACCGCCATCACTATTCCAGACAGGGTGACCACCATTGGAGAGTCTGCCTTTGCCGCATGTAGCAATCTGGCCTCCATCAACATCCCTCAGAGTGTAACATACATCGGGAAGGAGGTCTTCTCTGGTTGCAACAGTCTGCCTGTCGAGGATGGTCTTCGCTATGCCGATACCTATCTGGTCAAAGCCACTGATATCTTTGGCAAATCTGCCACTATCCGCGAGGGAACCAAGTGGATTGGCTCAAATGCTTTCTATGCTTGTACCGACCTCGAAAAGGTCATTCTACCCAGTACATTGGAACACATCTGCTACTATGCTTTTGCATGGTGCTATCACTTGAACACTGCTTTTGCTGGCAACTCAATTTACTATGGTATTCAACTCCCCAGTGGACTGAAAACCATTGAAGATGGTGCCTTTGGATGGTGTGATGCAATAAGGACCCTGCGTATCCCCAAAACCGTCACCTCTTTGGGTGAAGGTGCTTTTGGATGGTGCACAGAGTTGTCGAAGGTATACGTGGAGTGGGAAACCCCCATCGACCTCTCAAATGTGAACGGAGTCTTCGATTACCGAACCAGGGAAACGGCAGACCTTATGGTGCCCAATGGTACCAAGGCTAACTATGCCTCTGCCTACGAATGGAAGGATTTCCCCTGTATCATGGAGTACCTATGCACGGATATCAAGGATATCAAGACCAGCCATGCTTCCACCACAAGGAAGTATCTTGAGAATGGACGAATGGTCATCAAGAACGCAGGTCATCGTTATACTCTCGACGGTTCCCTTGAACAATAAACAATAAAGCCTAGGTATTCCTAGGCTTTATTAGGTTTTTCTAGGTGTTCCTAGGTTTTTCTAGAACTTCCTAGGTATTCCTAGGTTTTTCTAGGTATCCCTAAGACTTTCTAGGTTTTTCTAGGCTTTCCTAGGCTTTCCTAGGCCCTTCTAGATGTTTTTAGCAACTCATCGGCTACTTCCTCCAGCTCCTTGTACCAATCCTCGCCAAAGCGGCGTATGAGGGGCTCGCGAAGGAATTTGTAGACGGGAAGTTGTAACTCCTTGCCTTTCCTTACTGCAGCTTCGCAGATATTCCAGCGATGGTACTGCAGACCTATGACTGTGCCAAAATCCTTCAAACGGATGGGGTAGAGGTGGCAACTGATGGGGCGTTCCCTCAAAAGACATCCCTTTGGACCTCTGAAAGCACAATCTCTGCCGCCTACGATGCTTGTCACCAGTTCACCTTCAGGGTCAGCGTATGCCACACCCTGTTTATCTATGACGGCTTGGGCAGAGGCACTGAGATTGGGCCAGATACGGTCTAGTTGATCCTCGATGTCTGCCACCTCGTCCAGGGTCACAGGTGCTCCAGCATCACCCTCCTCGCAGCATCTACCATGACAACTGTCAATATCACAGCAGAAATATTCAGTCAGCAGATCGGAATGGACGATGACATCGCCCACCATGATCATGGGAGGGAGTTCATTACCATTGTATGGGTTCTTTTCCATGCTGGACGAGATAGTCGTTGGTGAGGGTGAAATGATGATTGCCGAAGAAACCACGATAGGCACTCAGGGGAGAGGGGTGTGCAGAACGCAGTATCAGGTGACGTGAGTCGTCGATGAGCGATGCCTTCTTGCCTGCAGGTGCACCCCAGAGCAGGAAGACGAGTCTCTCACGGTTGCGACTGAGGGCAGAGATCACAGCATCGGTAAACGTTTCCCAGCCGTGCCCGCTATGGCTGAAAGCCTCGTGCTGACGTACGCTGAGGCAAGTGTTGAGCAGAAAGACACCCTGCTCGGCCCAACGTGTAAGGTTGCCGCTGAGGGGGATAGGTGTGCCTGTCTCGGCCTCTATCTCCTTGAAGATATTCACCAGTGAGGGAGGGAACTGCACCCCGTCATTCACCGAGAAGCAGAGACCATGAGCCTGTCCGGGACCATGATAGGGATCCTGTCCGAGGATGACCACCTTCACCTTGTCAAACGGAGTCTGGTTGAAGGCATTGAAGATGAGGCTCCCCGGTGGGTAGCATGTCCCGGCAGCATATTCAGCCTTGACGAACTGGATGAGTTGCTCGAAGTATGGTTTTTCAAATTCAGAGGAGAGCTGGACTTCCCAACTCTCCTCTATCTTTACTTTTGCCACGAATGTTGGGGCTTTTAGTCGTTGATAAGGCACTTACCGGTCATATCCTTAGGCTGCTCCAGACCCATGATGTGCAAGATGCTGGGAGCCACGTCTGCCAGTACGCCGTTCTCTACCTTTGCCTCTGCGTTAGCGGTAACGTAGATGAAGGGAACGGGGTTCAGCGAGTGAGCGGTATTCACACTACCATCGGGATTCACAGCGTTGTCTGCGTTACCGTGGTCGGCGATGATGATCACCTCGTAGTCGTTAGCCTTGGCAGCCTCTACGGTGTCCTTCACGCACTCGTCGATAGCAGTTACAGCCTTCTCGATAGCCTCGTAGATACCGGTGTGGCCTACCATGTCACCGTTTGCGTAGTTCACTACGATCCAGTCATACTGCTGGGTGTTGATAGCCTCAACCAGCTTGTCCTTTACCTCGTAGGCAGACATCTCGGGCTTGAGGTCGTAGGTAGCAACCTTGGGACTGGGAACGAGGATACGATCCTCGCCCTCGTAGGGAGTCTCGCGACCACCGTTGAAGAAGAAGGTTACGTGTGCATACTTCTCAGTCTCAGCGATGTGCAACTGCTTCAGACCCTTGCTTGCGATGTATTCGCCCAGGGTGTTCTGTACGTTCTCCTTGGGGAAGAGGATGTGTACGCCGGTGAAGCTTGCATCGTAGGGAGTCATGCAGTAGTACTGCAGGCCGGGGATGGTCTTCATCTCGTGCTCGGGCATATCCTGCTGTGTCAGCACTACGGTCAGCTCCTTGGCACGGTCGTTACGGTAGTTGAAGAAGATCACTACGTCGCCCTCCTTGATGGTACCGTCTACGGTGCTGTTGTTGATGGGCTTGATGAACTCGTCAGTCACACCGTCATCGTAGCTCTCCTGCATGGCCTCAACCATGTTCTCAGCCTGCTTGCCTTCAGCAGAGATCAGCAGGTCGTATGCCACCTTCACGCGCTCCCAGCGCTTGTCACGGTCCATAGCGTAGAAACGACCTACGATGCTTGCAATAGCAGCGTTGCCTACCTCTGCGCACTTGGCTGTGAGCTGCTCAATGAAGCCCTTGCCACTCTTGGGGTCAGTGTCACGACCATCCATGAAACAGTGTACGAAGGTGTTGTTCACGCCGTAAGTCTTACCGATCTCAACGAGGGTGAAGAGGTGCTCCAGTGAGGAGTGTACACCACCGTTGCTGGTCAGACCCATCAGGTGAACGTTCTTGCCGTTCTGCTTTGCATACTCGTATGCTGAGACGATCTCGGGGTTCGAGAGGATGCTGCCATCAGCGCAGGCACGGTTGATCTTTACCAAGTCCTGGTAAACGATACGGCCAGCACCGATATTCAGGTGACCTACCTCTGAGTTACCCATCTGTCCGTCAGGCAAACCTACGTTTTCACCGCTTGCCTGCAACTCGCTGCAGGGATAGGTGCTCTGGAGATAGTCCATGTAGGGAGTGGGAGTGCTGTAGATTACGTCACCCTTAGTCTTGTTACCGATGCCCCAACCATCGAGGATCATCAAAAGTGCTTTCTTTGCCATAGTTTTTGCTATTTTTTATTTGTTTGTTTGCCTTTTTCTAAGGGAAAAATCCCTTTTTCTGTCCTTGCTCATAACCTAAGGTTACACCTTATTATATATAAAAGGACGCTATCCGGGCACAAAATTACAAATAAACTTTGAGATTTACGATAGTTTGGGCACAAAATGTGACGTTACGGCTTGTTTTATTTCTTCCCTTCGTTACCCCAACCGTCACGCTTGCATTGCCAGGCAGTGATGCCACACCATGCCACCAGTGCCAGTTGCAGGAGGATAGAGTTGCCACCCAGCAACACCATAGCCAGGAATGCCACCATGGCATGGAGCAGATTGAAAGCCTTAAGGGCTGACACCTTCTCGTCCAGTACAAGGCTGAAGAGTTGGCTCAGTGCCACGAAGGGGCGGGTAGAGAGGATCCACTGACGCACTACAAGCATGAGCTGAGCGAAAGAGAGAGACTGTACCTTCTCGGCAATTGCGTTCAGAGACTCAGAAACGATGTTGGTCTGGAAAACTGCTTGATTCTTCATAATACTATAGATTTTGAGTGTTGTTTTGTTTTTTTTGTTTATGTGTTCTTTCTAACACATTGCAAAGTTACAAAACGAGTGCGCTAAAATCTGTCGCTATGATTTTATCAAATGTTAAATAGATTAAAATTGTATTAACAACTGTTGACTATTCTCCGGATCTACACTGTTATCCTTAAAATCCGTTAATTCGCCTTCCAGTAATTTGAAGGAAATTCGGTGATATGGTGTCGCTCCGAACTGTTTTATGGCCTCTCGGTGAGCCTTGGATGGGTAACCCTTGTTCTTGTTCCACGCATACTGGTCGTATTCGCCGTGTATTTTCATCATGAAGTCGTCACGGTACGTCTTGGCCAGGATGCTGGCAGCAGCAATAGCCAGATACTTGCCGTCCCCCTTCACGATGGTGGTATAGGGGATTGTTCTGCCTCCTGCCCTTACGGACAGACTGCCACGAATATCTTTTGCCACAGTGGGGCGGTCCTTGGGAGTCCATTCGCAGAAACGGTTGCCGTCCACGATCACCGCCTCGGGTACGGGGTTCAGTTGGTCCAGTGCACGGTGCATGGCTAGGATGCTGGCTCTCAGGATGTTGATCTGGTCTATCTCCTCGTTTGACACGATGCCTACTGCCCATGCCACAGCGTCACGCTCTATCTGTTCGCGTAGCAGGTAGCGCTTCTTCTCCGTCAGCTGCTTGGAGTCGTTGAGCAGGTCGTTTTGGTAGTTGGGTGGCAGGATCACTGCCGCTGCAAACACAGGACCAGCCAGACAACCACGTCCAGCCTCGTCGCAGCCTGCCTCTACCTTATCTTTATAGTATTGGGATTCCAAAGACCCCTTTCCCACCCTTCCCCGAGGGGAAGGAGCCGTTACATTTGTATCTTGTGTACTTTTCACTTTTCTCTTTTCTGTTCCTTCTTCACCCAGTCTATTCGTATAAACCTATCCCCCTTCCCTTTGGGAAGGGAGGGGTTAGGCTTAAAACATCTGCGCTACGCGCTTGATGCCTGCCACGAGGATGTCCACCTCCTCCATGGTGTTGTACAGACCGAAGCTGGCACGCACCGTACCCTGCACACCCATGCGGTGCATGAGGGGTTCGGCACAGTGGTGACCCGTACGTACGGCAATGCCCAGACGGTCCAGCAACGTACCCATATCCAGGTGGTGTATGTCACCTACCAGGAAACTGATCACGGCATCACGGTGCTTGGGGTTACCGATAAAGCGCATACCCTCAATCTCCTGCATCTGCTCCAGGGCATAGCGGGTTAGGGCCTGCTCGTGCTGGAAGATATTGTCCATGCCCAGCGTTGTGACATAATCCAGAGCGCGAGCCAGTCCCGTTGTGGCCACATAGTCAGGTGTTCCTGCCTCAAACTTAAAGGGCAGTTCGTTGAAGGTGGTCCGTTCGAAACTGACGTTCTTGATCATCTCGCCTCCACCCATATAGGGAGGCAATTTTTCCAACCACTCCTCCTTGCCATACAGTACGCCTACACCCGTAGGACCGTAGATCTTATGTCCGCTGAAGGCGAAGAAATCGCAGTCCAGTCTCTGCACGTCCACCTCGAAATGAGGTGTGCTCTGAGCCCCATCCACCAGCACGGGAACTCCATGCTCGTGGGCAATGCGTATCACCTCCTCCACGGGATTGACCGTACCCATCACGTTGCTCACATGGGCAATGCTGACGATGCGCGTGTGTTCGTTGAAGAGTTTCTCGTACTCATCCAGACGCAGTTCGCCATCATCGGTGATGGGGATGACACGCAGTTTGATGCCTTGGCGTGCCTCTTGCAACTGCCACGATACGATGTTCGAGTGATGTTCCAGTTCGCTTACTATCACCTCGTCACCCGCTTGCATGCACCCCTTGGCGAAGCAGGATGCCACGAGGTTGATACTCTCGGTGGTGCCACGCGTGAAGATGATCTCGCTGCTGCTCCTGGCGTTGAGAAACCGGCGCACCGTCTCACGACTCTGCTCGTGCAGTTCGGTAGCCTGCTGGCTGAGGAAATGCACGCCACGGTGCACGTTAGCGTTGACGTTGTAGTATTCCTCGGTCATCGCATCCACCACCTGTCGGGGCTTCTGTGTCGTAGCACTGTTGTCCAGGTAGACCAGAGGGCGTTTGTATACCTCGCGAGAGAGGATAGGGAAGTCAGCCCGAACGGCCGAAATATCGTAACTCATATCTTTACTGTCTTTCTCCCCCTAACTTTTGACTTGTTTTAAATGTAGGGGGGCTTTTTTGGGGTCTTTATTTCACTTCATTCCATTTCGGTGGATTGACACCCAGCAGGTTCTTCACGAAGAAGTCGTAGCGCTTGTGCTCACCGAATGTCTCACCTACGGTGTGGTGTGCTCCGGGGATGACCACCAGTTCGAAGTCCTTGCCGGCCTTGATCAGCGCGTTAGCCACCTGCATGGTGCTGGCAGGATCCACATTGTCGTCCATTTCACCTACTACCAGCATCAGGGGACGTTCCAGTTTGGGTGCGTTATATACATTCGAGCACTCCACGTAACTGCTGTCCACGGGGTAGCCCATCCACTGTTCGTTCCACCATATCTTATCCATACGGTTGTCGTGACAACCACAGGCACTGTAGGCAGCCTTGTAGAAATCACCGTGCAGCAGTACGGCCGTGGTGCTCTCCTGTCCACCTGCCGAACAACCATAGATACCTACGTTCTCGGCATCCATATAGGGGTACTTCTGGGCAGCGGCGCGTATCCATGCCTTACGGTCGGGGAAACCGGCATCCTTGAGGTTCTTGTAGCAGATCTCCTCGAAGGCCTTGCCGCGGTACGAGGTACCCATACCGTCCAGCTGCACCACGATGAAGCCCAGCTCCGAGAGTGCGTTGGTGTAGTAGTTCGTCACCTGGAAGTTCTTGGGCACGTAGGCATCACCGGGACCGGCATAGATATACTCGATGACGGGATACTTCTTGCTAGGGTCGAAGTTCGTGGGGCGCTGTATGATACCCCACATCATTGTCTTGCCGTCACGTCCCGGAGCACTGAACACCTCGGGCATCTGCCAACCCTTCTCCACCAGCTGGCTTACGTCGCCACGTCCGATCTCCGTGCCCTGTTCGGGGTTCACTACGGAACGAACCACACATACAGGAGCCATGTCCTGACGGCTGTAAGTATCTATCAGCCAGGTGTAGTCGCTATTGAAGCGTGCTGAGTGATTACCGTTGCCGGGAGTCAGGCTTACCAGGTTCTTGCCATCCAGTCCTATCTTGTAGTAATGGATGTGGTAGGGGTCCTCATCCTTGTTCATACCGCTGGCGGTGAAGTAGATGACACCCTGCTCCTCGTCCACTTTCAGTACCTGGCGTACCACCCATTCGCCTTTCGTAACCTGTCGAATCACCTTCGCCTTGTCCAGGTCGTAAAGGTAGAGGTGAGCCCAGTTGTCGCGTTCGCTCTGCCACAGCATCTGATGTCCGTCAGCCAGACGCTGGTGCCACAGACGGTTGTAGTTCACGAAGGTCTTGGCCTCCTCCTCGATTAGTGTGCGCACCTTCTCCGTCTCCACGTTGAACTCCAGCAGACGGTAGTGCTTGTGTCCGCGCTCATTGTATTCGAAGGTGATGGCCTTGCTGTCCTCGTTCCAGCTCAGGTCCTCCAGACTGTAGGCGTTGGGGAACAGTTCGTTGGTCGGTATGATGACCCTCTTCGTAGCCACCTCGAACACGCTGGGGTAGCGCCATTTCACCTCGTCACCGGGCTTCGCGTATTCCTGCTGGTGCAGGATGGGCTGCAGCTGTGTCGAGGGCGAACTCTCTACGTAGTATACATAGCGCTTCTCGGGCACGTGTATCTTGCATGTTGCTACATAGCGACTGTCGGGGCTCCACTGCACGTAGGCACTGTAGTAGCGGTCTATCGTACCGTCAAAACTGATGGGATGGGCGTTCTGTCCATTCACATCGCTCACCCATACGTTATAGTCGCGTATATAGGCCACATGCTGGCTGTCAGGACTCATGGCGGGCCATCCACCCTTCTCGTCGCCTACGTTCATCCAGTGGTTCTGCAGCAACTGCGGACCCTCCTTCGTGGTGGGTGTAGTCTGACGGTTCTGTCCCTGTCCGCCACGCATCTGCATGCGCTGACCACCCTCTCGGCGCTGTCCGCCAAAGCCTGCAGGTCCCTGTCCCTCATGTCGTTCCTCGCGCTGTGGTTCGCCTATGCTCACCGTGCCGTCCTCGCCGATACGTCCCTCACGCTCCTTCACCCCGTCAGCCGTTCGCAGGCTGAAGGTGAACACATTCGAGGCTGTCCAGCGTGCATTGTCTGCCGTGCCGGTCACCATCTGCATATTATACTTGCTGCCTATCGAGAAGGCACGTTTGTAGTCTTCCACCTTGCCCTGTGCATTGCAACAGAGTGCCGAGGTCGTCATCAGGATTAGGGTTAGTGCTTGTTTCATATCTTCTGTCTTGGTTTTATGGATTCCTTTGCAAAGTTACTCAAACTTTTCCAATAATTTAATAAGGTGTGCGCAAAAAATATATGTCAACCCACTTTAACATGGTAGTCGTCACATACAAACACCGTACAAACACCGTACAAACACCGTATAAACACCGTACATCTACGTACGCTATACGTAGACTGTACGTAGGCTGTACGTGTAAGATAGGGTGTAAACTGCGAAACTTTAACTTTTTTTATGTACAATCGTAGTTTTTCGAATTTGTTTGTTATCTTTGCACAGTCGAAACAAGATAAACCCCAAAATATGAGATGTAATTTCCCCAAGACATGGATGCTGGCTATGGGTCTCTGTCTGACCTCAGTGCAGGCTATGGCACAGGCTATCACGTATAACTTTGACACGAAGGTGATCATGGCTGACTCCCTGACCATGCCCGAGAGTACGGTGGCCAAGCATATCGTGTCCATGCTGCCCGAACTGCTGGAACGCCCCGGAGTGTACACCCTCAATGACTATCAGGTAAAGGTGGAGGATATGCCCGTGGGTAGTGCCGTGGATGCGGTGCTGACGCAGATACGACTGTGTGACATCGAGAAGATCGAGGTATCGGAGTCGCCCATTGCTACGTATCAGAATAACAGCAAGAGTGGTTCGATAAACATTATATTGCGCAAACGTGCCACCCCGGAGAAACCTTACTGGGGAAGCGCCTCGCTGGATGCCTCGATGCCCTTGGACCTCTGGCCGAAACTGTCCCTTGGCTATCAGAAGGGGAAGGTGATGGCGCGCACACTGCTGCTAGGCGACCTGTATCGTGCCACGTACGACACGGATACGCGTACCTACGATGCCAGCGAGAACCTGCTGTCGGAATCTACGACCAGCGATGCCGAGAGGTTCTGGAGCAACCTGGAAATCCTGTTCCTGAACTACAACCCCACGGAGCGTGACCAGCTGATGATGAATGTGGCACATGTGCAAACCAGTGTCAAGGATGAACTGACGGAAACGGCTAACCATACGGCCGTGACTGCTGAGGAGAAGGGAAGGGCGCACAATCTGAATGTGTTCATGAAGTATGTGCATCAGTTTGCCCCTGCAGCAAAACTGGAATGCATTGCCCAGTACCAGCATAATCCGGGCAAGAGTGACGATACCTACCCCAATGGCTTTACGCATAAGGATAAGCAGGCTAACGAGGTGTTTGCCCAGGTGTCGGGAACGATACAGCTTCTGCCTGCTGACAGCAAGTATAGGTCGCAACTGGTGGTGGGTGCAAAGGGCAACCTCTCATTGGCGGATACGGATGCCGATCATCAGCATACGATGCTGGCTCTGACACACTCCTACTGTGATCAAGTGCGTAGCCGAGGTTGCACGCCCTTCGTGGAATCAGAGAACAGGTTGGGACAGTTTCGTCTGAAACTATCTGCGAATCTGCCTTACTACCATTATGACTTCCGGCGAAAAGGCAGTGAGCGTATGGAGAAGGATAATACTGACTGCACGGTGAAGATGATTGCTGCGTATGACGTTACGAGGAACCACACGGTGCGACTTATTGCTGACCGTCAGTCGAGCCGACCAGCAGAGACCAATCTCTATCCCCACCTGATGGAGGATGTGACGAACACGCAGTACACCTTGGGAAACCTCGGACTGAAGAATCTGCACTCTGAGGAGTACACCCTGGAGTACTTCTTCAACAAGAAATGGGGGGGACATACGCTGCATGTGACCCTCGGCGGTTCGTACAATCATATCTCGAACGTTGTGGGAAGCGAACAGGGAACGTCTGCTGACAACACCTCGTACACCACCTTCAGGAACGTGGGGCACAACCATCAGTTCATCGGTGAGTTTATGGCCAGGTATACGTACAAGATGGTCTCGGTGACCTTGACCAGCGACTATTACAACAATCAGGTACGACTGAACACGGGCAACGATCATTACCGCTACTGCAACCTGGTGCTGATGCCTACGTTCAAGACGAAATCTAACATCATGGGTTCTATGCGAGTGAAATACTGCAGTCCTGTGAATGCAGCAGCCCTTCACCGTGGCGGCTGTGCTGCCGTGTCGATGCAGTTGGGCAAGTCATGGGGTAACCTGAATGTTCATGCGTATGGCAACTGGGCATTGTCGGGCCGTACCACGGATATCACCTACCTGGGCCAGGGTGGACGCGTGGAGACTACCGACGATGCGTTCAAGAACGTCATCGGTGCCGGTGTAAGGTATGGTTTCTAATATTGCTTATAGTTTTAAACACGAATGTTAGATAATCGCCATCCATTTACGAAACAAGGCTAATTTGATTCTGTGAGGCGCCTCATGCTGAATTCGCAGCCACAGTACTGCTGGTTGTAGAAGGCATTCTCGTGCAGGAGTTCGTTGCGGCGTTGCTGCAATCCACCCTTGCGCCAGTTGCGTGCCCAGAATGTGGTGCCCTCTACCTGACTGGCAGCCCATGTGCCTGCCTCCTCAATCTGCTCCAGACTCTTCCAACGACTGCTGGCCAGGGTGGTGGTGAATTGCTCTATGCCACGCTCCTTGGCTATCTGTGCCGTGCGTAGCAAGCGCATCTTGAAGCACAGCAGGCAGCGATGTCCACGCTCGGGTTCGTCCTCCAGACCACATACCTTGCCCAGCCATTCCTGGTGGTTGTAATCGTCGTCTATGACCTCAAGACCCAGTTTCTTGGCATAGCGCGTCAACTCGTTCTTGCGAATGAGGTACTCCTCCTCGGGGAAGATGTTGGGATTGCAGTAGAAGAGGGTGGGGCGCACATCGTTCTGCAACATCCATTCCAGGATGGCAGAGGAGCAGGGGGCGCAACAGCAGTGAAGGAGGACGGTCATGAGGGTTTCTTGTTTCTGGGTTTCTGGTTTCTAGGTTTCTTGTTGATATAAAAAAAGAAGGTTGTCATCTCGACAACCCAACTTCTGTTAACCTTAAATCTAATACCATGAAAAACACGATGCAAAGGTACGGCTTTTTCCGAAACCTGCAATAGATATGCAATAATTTGAGGGAGAAAGTGCTTCTTTCTTGATTTAGGTCAATGCAAATGGGCGAAAATTTGTTGTTTTGGATGAAAATAACTAAATTTGCGTCATACAAACCATTATAGACTCAACTACCATGAGGAAAATCCTTTTGACACTCTCTGTGGCTGCGCTAACCCTTGCTGGTCAGGATGCCTTTGCCAGCCAGAATCCCAGTGCTGCATCTGCTACCATCGTCGATGCCGCTCATCCGCATAATGTCTTCACCGTTCAGAAACCCAACTATCAACTGAGCCCCTTCAGCGGTATGACACGCCAACACTGGATTGAGGCTGGCGAGTATCTGCTGGGTGGAGCCTTTGGGTATATCCGTTCGCTGGACGACCCTATGTACTTCCCCAAACAGTTGGACAAGACCTATCCCGGTGATATGAACCATGCCAAGACGGCTAAACTGGAGGGACTGGCCCGCACGATGTTTGTGGCTGCACCCTTGCTCAAGGATAATCCCGACCTGACGTTCAACGGCATCAAGGTGGCAGACTATTACCGCTATCAACTGGTGGCGCTGACCAACCCCGAGAGCAAGCACTATGTGGCTCACCGCACGGGTGGGGCATCGCAGACGCTGCTCGAACTGGCTTCTCTCTGTATCTCCATGAAGGCTGCTCCGGAGGTGTTGTGGAATCCCCTTTTGAAGCAGGACAAGGACGCACTGGCAGCGTTGATACTGAGCTATGGCGAGGGTCCCTCTATCGACTCGAACTGGATGTTCTTCAATGCCTTTGCCCAGAGTTTCTTCAAGGATCAAGGCTACAAGGTGGACGAGAAGAAACTGGTGGGCTGGATGAACAAACTGCTCTCGCGCTATCGTGGCGAGGGGTGGTACAATGATGCTCCGGCCTATGACTACTACAGCATGTGGGCCTATCAGAGCTATGGTCCGTTGTGGGTGGAGTTCTTCGGTAAGCATTTCAAGCCCTCTGCCGAATCGGGGCTGGAGGCTGATGTCTACCAGAAGATCTCGGAGCGCTTCCTGAAGAACGAGCAGGAGTTGGTGGACAACTATCCTTATATGTTCGCGCGCGATGGACGCATGAATATGTGGGGTCGCAGTATCTGCTACCGTTTTGCTGCCGTAACGCCCCTGCCCCTGTTGGAGTATGGTCATTTCCCCAATGTCAACTACGGATGGTTGCGCCATATTGCCTCAGCTTCGCTCCTGCAGTTCATGAGTAATCCTGACTTCCTGGAGAATGGTATTCCCACCATGGGATTCTATGGTCCCTTTGACCCTTGTGTGCAGATCTACAGTTGTCGTGGCAGCGTGTTCTGGATTGGAAAGGCCTTCCTGGGTCTGCTCCTGCCCGAGACCTCTGCATACTGGAGTGCAGTAGAGAATGAGGGTCCCTGGGCGAAGGATATCCTGCCGGGTAAGGTGTACAACAAGTTCCAGCCTGCAACGGGTTTGCTGATAACGAATTATCCCAACTGTGGCGGTTCGGAAATGCGCTCGTGGTGTCACGAAAGTGTAGCCTCTGATTGGCAGAAGTTCCGTTCGTCGGAGAACTACAACAAACTGGCCTATCATACCGAGTTTCCCTGGATGGCTGATGGCAAGAAGGGTGAAATCTCCATGAACTACGGCACAAAGAACAAGAAGGGTGAGTGGGAAGTGCTGCGCCTCTATGACTTCCAGAATTTTGACAACGAGGTGTATCGCCGTAAGGCTGTGCTGGAAACAGACAAGAACGTGCAGTATCAGTTGGCAGACATCACCCTCCCCGATGGCATCCTGCGTGTGGACAAGGTCACGATGCCTGACAGTACCGACATCTGTCTGGGACACTACACCCTGGCACAGATCAATGGCTCAACTAATCAGCAGGGCTTCACAGAGCGTAGCGTCCAGGTGGACAAGAAAAACGCCATCACCGTGTACGGCAATGGCGAATATGAGTTGGCTATGATTCCTGTATATGGCTGGACATCAAAGACTAAGGTGATTTATCCACGTGATCTGCACCCTGTCAGCAAGACTTGCCTTCTGCCCATCCTCAACGAACGCGTGGCAGGTTCACGTATCCTTGCCACTTTGCAGCTCTGGAAGAGGATCTCCAAGGATGGCACGGGCTTTACTGCCAAGGAACTCACTCCTCTCAAGAGTCTCACCCTCTCCAAGGATGGCAGCACCGTCAACGTCAAGTTGGCTGACGGTACTGTGAAATCCGTGAAGTTCGAATAGGGGACGGTGGTTTAGGCAGCCTTCTTCTTGCACACCTTCTTTGCCACGAGAGGCCAGGCAATGGCCAGGGAAAAGAGGAGGAACATGATGATGAGGGCTATATTGGCAACAGACTCGGTAGTCTTCACCGACTGAGGCTTGAAGGTCATCTGCAAGGTGTGCTTGCCACCCTCAACGTGGATGGCACGCAGCACGTAGTTTACACGACCTATCTCTACCTCCTTGCCGTCAACCGTGGCGGTCCAACCGGGATAGTAGATGTCAGAGAGTACCAGTACGCCACCCTGCTTTGAGTCAAACTCGTAGGTCATCTCGTTGGCGCCATACTGGGTCAGACGTGCAGTTGCACTGCTGTCAGCCTTGGCTTCGCCCAGAGCAGCCTGGAACTTCTTGTCTGCAACAGCCTGATGACGCGTGTTGAGGGTGCCTAAGGCTGCAAGCTCCTCGTCGGCATTGTTCACGTACTTCACCTCATTCACGAACCATGCATTGCCATTGGGATTGTTGCGCAGAACATGGTTGTCGCGCAGAATCACCCATTTCATGTTCAGCATGTTCAAGACGGGGAAGATGCTATCGGTATTCTCGGCTACGAAGACCTCCTGATGGAGCGAGTCCACACCGCTGATAGCCTTGCCCAACTGTCCCATCTCGGGTACGATACGAGCTTCAATCAACTCCTGGTAACGACGCAGCTTAGCTGCATGATAACCACCGATGCTGTAGTGGAAATATGAGGTGGTATTGTCGTTGAAGGTGCTCACCGTGGTGTTCAATACACGGTTGTAGGGCTCCTTGTCCAATTCCTTGATCAGCAGGTCTGCCTGCGAGGGTTGCAGTTCGGCTACCTCCTCCTTGTATTTGAAGTTGTTGTCGCTGAGATAACGGCGGTTTACGTTCCACGTGTCGGCCAGACAGAGCAGCAACAACAGGATGGTACCTGCAGCAGAGAGTATCGTCTTGGTCTTCTTGTCCTCCTCGCCCATCTTGCTCATCACCTTGGTAAAGCCATAAACCACGGCTGCACCCACGATGATAAACCAGAAACTGCGGATAGCATCAGCCTGGAACATAGCCTTACGCATGGCTGCGATGCTGGCCAGGATACGGCTGCCAAACTCAGAGTCAGCGGGTAGCTGGTTCATCTCCAGCATCTCGACGTCACGACTGCAGGTGAAGCTACCCATAAGGTCTGGAGACCAGTAGAACAACAGGCAGACACCGGCTGTGAGGGCCAAAGCCAGGTAGAAGTACACCATATTGGAAAGTTCAGTCTTGCCCAGCATCTTGCTCTTCTCGCTCAGGAAACGGGGATTGTCGAAGAGTTTCTTCAGTCCCATCATGGCCATCAATGGCATGGTAAATTCTGCCACTACCAAGATGCTGGCAGGTGTGCGGAACTTGTCGTACATGGGTACATAGTCCAGGAAGAGATCGGTAAGAGGCATCAGGTTGCGACCCAATGAAAGCAACATGGTCAGCACCGTAGCAAAAAGGATGCACCACGTCATGGGACCCTTTACGATAAATAGTCCTAAGAAGAACAGGAACACCACGATGGCACCCACATATACTGGACCACTGGTCATGGGCTGCTCGCCGTGATACTGGGTAAAGGCATTGTAGATGCCACCCTGTGCCAACTCTATATCAGCCTCCTCCATGGCAACCTCGTTCATAGAGAGAGGAGCACTGTACCCACCTTTGGCATCGGGTATCATCAGCGTCATCAGTTCGTCGCCACCATAGCTCCATGCGGTGATATAATCGCGCTCCAGTCCGTCCTTCGTCTGGTTTGCCTCATCCTTGGTTGCACTGGTCAGTTCGCTCTTGGCACGCATCGTCTCCTTGCTGTACTGCCAGGTGTGGAAGAGGTTCGAGGCATTGATAGCCACACCCAAAAGGCTGGCCACACCAAAAGCTACGGTAGCCTTCAACCATCCCTTTACAGCCTTGCCAGCACCTTCCTTACGTATACCTTCCAAGAGGAAACCTATGGCCATGAACCCAATGAGGAAGAGGAAATAATACGTCATCTGGACGTGGTTGCTCAGGATCTGAAGAGCGGTGAACATGGTAGTCAGCGCAGCGCCCCACAGGTATTTACCTCTGTAACACAGCACCATGCCGGCTATGGTAGGGGGAATGAAGCTGAGAGTCAGCAACTTCCAGATATGACCAGCTGCGATGATGATGAAATAGTAGCTGCTGAATGCCCATAGTACGGCACCTAAGGCTGCCATCCATACCTTGAAGTTGAAGGCACGCATCAGGATGTAGAAGCCCAGCAGCATCATGAAGATATAGGTCATGATCTCAGGCAAGCCCAGCTGATACACCTTCTCTACATCTCCCAGAATCTTGGTACTGGGGTAGGAGGGAGCCATCTGATAGGTGGGCATACCACAGAAGATGGTGTTCGTCCAGCGTGTACGCTCACCGTCGTGCTCGTCCATATACTGTCGCATCTCACGGCTACTGCCTAGTGCAGCGTTATTGTCCACGCCATCCAGCACCATGTTCTTCTGCACGGGGTTCTGGAAATACATGAAGGCGATGAGGATAAACAGTACCACTGCTGCCACGTCGCCCAGACATTTCAAGGATAGTTTCTTAAAATCCATATCTTTTATTGAAGTCAAAAGTCAAAAGTCCGAGGGTCAAAGAGTTTAGAGGGATTGAAAAGAAAAAGCCGCATTCCCTTGGGAGGAGATGCGGCAGAAGTTTCTTCTTTAATAAGGAATAAGGGCCGCTTATTACTTACGCAGACCCAGAGCCTTAACGATAGCACGGTAGCGGTTGATGTCACGCTCCTTCAAGTACTTCAGGAGTGAACGACGCTTACCTACCAGGGCAGTCAGAGCACGCTCGGTGCTGTGATCCTTGCGGTTCTGCTTCATGTGCTCGGTGAGGTGGCTGATACGATAGCTGAACAATGCAATCTGGCTCTCAGCGCTACCTGTGTCCTTGGTACTCTGGCCGTACTGGCCGAAAATCTCTTCCTTCTTAGCTGAATCTAAGTACATAATAATAATGTAATATAATGAAACTTGTTTGCTCTGCAGCACCACTCATCGGCACCGCTCTGGCAAATGCGGGTGCAAAGTTAGTGAATTGTTCCTATTCCACCAAATATTATACTGATATTTTCATTTTTCCCCCTCCTTAGGTGCTTAAAAATGGATTATTTTCACCATTTTGAGGATTTTTTCAATTTTCAATTTTCAATTTTCAATTTATTGTAGTACTTTTGCACCGGAAATCAAGGAAGGTGTCTTGCCAACCTTAGTAATTATTAATAAAAATGGACGATTATCACGCGGAGAATATGAATTTGTAGACCGGAGGTGCGCTGGATGTTGCTCCCCCGATCATATTTTTCTTAAAGGAGGAACACCCTATGCGAACATACTGGAACACAAACCATGGTCTGCGTACCATCGATGCTTGGGAACCCAACTGCTGGGTTCAAGTGACCTGTCCATCTCAGGACGATATTGATTTCTTGGAGCAGGAGCTTCATGTCCCCGATTACTTTCTTCCGGATATTGCCGATACCGACGAGCGTGCTCGTTATGACCTTGATGACGGATGGGTGCTCATCATCCTTCGTGTACCTTACGCCAAGGAGGTAAAGAGTCGTACCCCCTTCACCACCATCCCTCTGGGTATTATCCTAAAGGGCAATGTGTGCATCACGGTGTGCAATTTCGAGACGAGCATGATGATAGATTTTGTGTCCTATCAGCAGAAGCGAAACCTGGGTTTCACGGACTCCGTGGATCTTACTTTCCGCTTGTTCCTGAGCAGTGCCGTATGGTATCTGAAGCGTCTGAAGCAGATCAGTGCCCTCATTGAGAAGGCCAAGGCCGACCTGGATCACAAGGTGTCCAATACAGATCTGATCAACTTCTCACGCTTGCAGGACTCACTGACCTACTTCACTACCTCTATCAAAGGCAACGAGACACTGCTTTCGAAACTGAAGTTCAAGTTACCTGTGGATGAACTGGATGCCGACCTTATCGAGGACGTCAACATCGAGATGAGTCAGGCACGCGAGACGAGTCTGATTTACAGCAACATTCTTGATTCCACCATGGATACCTATGCCAATGTTATCAACAACAACATGAGTAACGTCATGAAGATGATGACCTCATGGAGCATTATCCTCATGCTTCCCACCCTCGTTGCCAGCTATTTCGGTATGAACCTGGCCAACGGTATGGAGACATGGTGGGGTGGATTCCCCTTGGCCATTGTCATCTCTTTTGTGTTGATCATTGGTTTCTGGTGGTATTTCAAGCGTAAGTCACTCTTCTGATATAAGAAATCCTAGGAAAACCTAGATAATCCAGGAAATCCTAGGATCCAACCCTATTTATTATTCTGCGATAGAATATACCTGATTGATGGGTCGTATTCTATCGCATTGTCGTAAATCTTAGATATTAACGTCTGCGCTGTTCTCTTGCCAATCCTCAACGCTTGCTGAGAAAGCGATGGGGTTGAGGTTCAGAACCTCGGGGGTAAGAGCGATAACGTAGTCGTAGGTACAAGCCTCGTCCCAAGCGGTGCGGTCAGAGGTGATGGTGTAAGCTACGTTGGTCAGGTTGATGCGGCCACCTACACCGTTGCTACCAGTCAGTACAACGTCGAAGTGAACGGTGATGTCCTGACCCTCGAAGGTAGGAACTACGCTGTTGTAACGGCCACCCTCCTGATCGTAGATGGCGTGACGCTTGCTGGTAGGAAGAACCTCAGCGGTGGTGATGTTCTGACCAAATGCGGGGCAGTAACCCTCAGCGGTCTCAAACCACATGTTCTCAACCTTCATGTCGTAACCCTCGATGCAGTCATACATGCCGATACGTACATAGGCGCTATCAGTAAAATTAGAAGTACCCTTGGTCTCAGCACTTGCCTCGGTATTCGCCTTCTGGCTCATGCCATAGTCGAACATCTCCTCGTTTGAACTGCAGCTCATCATTGAGATGCTAACGAGTGCGATGAGGATGGTGATGAAGTTTCTCATAAATCTTGGGTAATTCCTTTTTTATTTTTACTGATATAATTTCGTGTGATGTTTTTGTCTTTCGACATTGCAAAGGTAGAGGTATTTTTATGCAATCAGTCCCACAATAGCAAAAGATGAAAAAGTTTTGCCAGCATTGCGCATGTGAAACAAATTTGACTAAAATGGGAGAATCCTAAATCAGCAAAACGTTAATAATCAGCGTCTTGCTAATTTGGGAATTTGGGAATTGCAGAAATTGTTTCTTTTTCGCAAAGAAAAGTAACTACTCAGTCTTCGTTTTTCAAGCCAAAAACACACAAATAAACTTGACGTATAGGCAAAAAAACTTTCTTTTGTGAGAGAGAAGAAGACATGGGAATGCGCATGAGAAAGACGTGAGTAGTATCACTCAGTCTTGTCCTATTACTACCTACGTGGTTCCGAGATATCATCGCGGAACCATCGCGGATCCTACGCGGAACCATCGCGGAGATGCAAAGATTGCGTTAGGATAATCTATAGGCAGAGAATAAGCAGAGTATGAGCAAAAAATAGATAGAGGGATAAACCAGCTATGCCGGTCAGTTTTTAGCCTCAATCCTTCACGTCCTCGAAATCTACGTATTCTCCCTCGTTGTCGGCAAAAACCTTGCCGTGTGAAGAGGAGGAATGCTGAGTGGAACTGGAGGAGTTTGTCTGCTGAGGGGACGACTGTCCGGAATAGGCATTATTGGTGGAGCGGTAGGTGCCATTATTGCTACCAAAACCATTTATATTGTCCTTGATTCCGAAGAACTTGAGGATAATCAACCAGAGGCGAAGACCAAGGCTAAACGCAATGAAAAACACTGCGAGCAAAAGACCTAAAAAACAACCAAGAATGTGCATAGCAATCTACAGTCTTTAGTTACAATCTTTCGTTATACCTATTATAAATAAAAGGGAAGAGGTATTAATTCTTCTTGGGAAGGATTACTGCCAACAAGACATACCAGACGATGATGGCAGCAAAGCAACTATAACCTAAGAGAAAACAAGGGAGGCAACCCAAGAGGAAAATGTACTTGGGCCAGTTGTCCTTCCATGTCAGTGACTTGAACTTCAAAGCAAAGAGAGGTAATTCGGCTACCAAGAGGTAACTGAAGAGCAGGATGCCTAACAAGATGAACAGCACGCTGTAGGTGCAAGACTGGATCAGTTCATACTGTCCGACAACCAGCGATCCCCAGAAGAGTGCATTGGCAGGGGTGGGCAGTCCGATGAAAGAGGTGGACTGACGTTCGTCAAGGTTGAACTTGGCCAAACGTAGTGCCGAGAAGGCTGCCATTACGAAGGCTACATAGGGTAAATATTCTTGGACGGGAACCAGGAATGCGGGATACTGCAGTTCGTGAAGCAGGGAGAAAAGGATGGCCGAAGGGGCCAGTCCGAAGGTGATATCATCGGCAAGGGAGTCGAGTTCCTTGCCAATGGGTGACGAGACATGCAGCAGTCGGGCTGTCATGCCGTCAAAGAAATCAAAGACAGCACCCAAGATGATCATCAGCACCGCCATCTTGTACTGACCGTTGAAGGCAAAGTATGTGGCTATAGCACCCGAGATGAGGTTGCAACAGGTGATGGTGTTGGGTATATATTTCTTTATTAGCATATAAAGGAGCGAATTAATGACACTCGCCTAGCAGAGTTTTGCCAGGATGGTCTCGTTGCCTGTAGTCCTCTGTCCCATCTTGACCATTATTTTGGAGCCGAAGGGAAGGAAGGTGTCAACGCGCGAACCGAACTTGATAAAGCCCAGGTGGTCATCTACATCAACCTGGTCATTGACCTGAGGGTAGGTGACGATACGGCGAGCCACTGCACCAGCAATCTGACGAACCAGAATATCCGTACCCTCGGGGGTGGTGATGACGGTGGTGGCACGTTCATTCTCGGTGCTGGCCTTGGGTAGCCATGCACGGTGGAAATTGCCGTCATGATGGCGCACATACTTGATCTTGCCATCCACGGGAACCCAATTGGCATGCACATTGGTCACACTCATGAAGATAGAGACCATAATACGCTTTTCGTGCAGGAATTCAGTCTCTTCAACCTCTTCTATACAGACAATCTTGCCGTCAGCAGGGGCTATGACAAGTCCAGAGGTCTCCAATTCGAAATGACGAGGTGGACAACGGAAGAAGTTGACGATGATGAGGTAAAGTACACCTGTGATGCCTGCTACGATGTAGAAGGGTATCAGCGTCCAATGGAAGTGCATCAGCACCATATATACCAGTGCATTCAAAAGGACTATTGCCACGCCGCCGATGACCAGCGTGTGAGTGCCTTCGTGATGCAGTTTTATCCTTTTGCGAAATTTGCGCAGTCGTTTTCCCATGTGCTTATTTAGGTTAGCCTAAGGGCTTGCCCGTGTTCTTTCAGTTTTACTGTTTTGGCTGAAATAAGGGCGAAGCCCATCAATTTCTTGCAAAGATACACCTTTTATGTCAAAAACCAAAACTTTCTTCTCCCCTTTTCTGTATCGCTTGTCTTTTTTCGGGTAAAATGAGGAAAAAGGACAGGTTTTGTTGGAAATTTGCCAAAAGCGACGTATCTTTACACAAAATTTGGATTAATATCTTCTGTAGCACTTTTCGGTCAACATAACAATCATCTCCCAACCTCATGGAAAATTTCGTCCACCTTCATGTCCATACCCAATACTCTCTGCTTGACGGACAGTCTGCCATCCCCAAATTGGTGGATAAAGCCATCAAGAATGGCATGCGAGGCATGGCCATCACCGACCATGGCAATATGTTTGGCGTGAAAGACCTGTTCGACTATTGCAACTCCGTGAACAAGGGCCGAAAAAAGGAAGGATTGGAACCATTCAAACCCATTTTCGGTTGTGAGGTGTATGTGGCACGACGCCGAAAGGAGGATATGGATAGCAACATGGGTGACCGTGGTGGTCACCACCTCATCCTGCTGGCCAAGAACTTCCATGGCTATCAGAACCTTATCAAATTGGTTTCCAGGGCTTGGGTGGATGGATTCTATGGCCGTCCCCGAACAGACCATGCCGATCTGGAACTGTTTCATGAGGACCTGATCTGCTGCTCGGCCTGCATCGCTGGTGAGGTGCCATCAAAGGTGTTGAACAAGGACCTGCAGGGAGCACGTGAGAGTGCGGCATGGTTCAAACGCGTCTTTGGTGACGACTACTACCTGGAGTTGCAACGCCATGAGGTGAAGAACCCTAACCTGCGTGCCAATCGTGAAACATATCCTCTGCAGCAAACTGCCAATGCGGAGCTGATAAAGATAGCCAAGGAACTGGATATCAAATTGGTATGTACGAACGACGCCCACTTTGTGGACGAGGAGAATGCCGAGGCTCATGATCATCTGCTGTGTCTCTCTACGGGAAAGGACCTGGACGATCCAAGCCGTATGCTTTACAGCAAGCAGGAATGGTTCAAGACGCAGGAGGAGATGAACGAGGTGTTCGGTGATATCCCCGAGGCATTGAGCAATACGCTGGAAGTGCTGGACAAGGTGGAGACCTACAACATCGAGAGCGATCCTATCATGCCCTTCTTCCCCATACCCGAGGCATTCGGCACGGAGGAGCAGTGGAGGCAGACCTTCTCAGAGGATGATCTGTTCCAAGAGTTTACCAGCGATGAGAATGGTGAAAATCCCCTTCCTCAGGAAGAGGGGCTCTCAAAGATCAATAAATTAGGTGGTTACGACAAACTGTACCGCATCAAGTTTGAGGCAGACTATCTGGGTAAACTGGGTTATGAGGGTGCCTCAAGACTATATGGAAACGGCTACGAGGAGATACCTTACGGAAAGGCCTTGCAACCCAAAGAACTGTCTGTCTGGGCACAAGAGCATGGTATCAGCAAGGAGGTGGATGATCGCATTCGCTTTGAATTGCACATCATGAAGACGATGGGTTTCCCAGGCTATTTCCTCATCGTACAGGACTTCATCAATTCTGCACGCAAGGAACTGGATGTCTGGGTAGGTCCAGGACGTGGTTCTGCTGCAGGTTCGGTAGTGGCATACTGCCTGGGTATCACGAAGTTGGATCCAATGAAGTACGACTTGCTGTTTGAACGTTTCCTCAACCCTGACCGTATCTCTCTTCCAGATATTGATACCGACTTTGACGATGATGGACGAGGCAAGGTGCTAAACTGGGTTATGGATAAGTATGGGCACGAGAATTGCGCGCATATCATCACCTATTCTACTATGGCCACGAAGAATGCCATCAAGGATGTGGCTCGCGTAGAGAAACTACCTCTGGATCGTTCGAATGCTCTCTGTAAGGCCATACCAGACCGTCTTCCAGATGGACTGAAGATGAATCTAAACAACGCCATCAAGTGTACACCGGAACTGCAGCAGGCAGAGGCATCTGCTGACCCTCGCGAATCCAACACCATCAAGTATGCCCGTATGTTGGAGGGTAACATTCGTGGAACGGGTATCCACGCCTGTGGTTTCATCATCTGTCGTGACCCGATTTCTGCGCATGTACCTGTGTCGACAGCTGATGACCCCGATTTCCCTGGCAAGAAAACGGCGGTGACGCAGTATGACGGACACGTCATCGAGAGTACGGGTCTGATCAAGATGGACTTCCTCGGACTGAAGACTCTCTCGGAGATGAAGGAGGCATGTCGTGTGGTAAAGGAGGCTCATGGCGTGGACATTGATTTGGACAAATTACCCATCGATGATGAACTGACCTACAAACTGTATCAAGAGGGAAGGACCGTAGGTACGTTCCAGTTTGAGTCTGCTGGTATGCAGAAGTACCTGAAGGAACTGCATCCTACTGTTTTTGAGGATCTTATCGCGATGAATGCCTTGTACCGTCCAGGTCCAATGGACTATATTCCTTCGTTTATTGCCCGTAAGAACGGTCGTGAGGAGATCAAGTACGACATCCCTATCATGGAGAAGTACCTGAAGGATACCTACGGCATCACAGTATATCAGGAGCAGGTGATGTTGCTCTCTCGTCTGCTGGCCAACTTCACCCGTGGTGAAAGTGACGCTTTGCGTAAGGCCATGGGTAAGAAGAAGAAGGACATCGTAGACAAGATGAAACCTAAGTTCATCGATGGAGGTAAGAGCAACGGTCACGATCCCAAGGTCCTGGAGAAGATTTGGGCAGACTGGGAGAAGTTTGCTTCGTATGCCTTCAACAAGTCGCATGCGGCATGCTATTCGTGGGTGGCTTATCAGACGGCTTACTTAAAGGCACACTATCCAGCTGAGTTTATGGCTGCACTGCTGACACGACGCAAATCGGACATCAAGGAAATCACGAAGTTGCTGGATGAATGTCACGCCATGCAGATTGAGGTGCTGGGTCCTGATGTGAATGAGTCGCATACGGACTTCGGTGTGAATGCCAAGCAGCAGATTCGTTTTGGACTGATGGCCATCAAGGGACTGGGTGAGGCAGCAGCACAAAATATCGTTAGCGAGAGGGAGAAGAATGGTCCCTATAAAAGTATTTTCGACTTTGCACAACGCATATCCATAAGTGCAGTAAAACGTAGTGGACTGGAATGTCTGGCACTAAGCGGAGCTTTCGACTGTTTCAGCAACGAGATACATCGTGAACAGTTTGTGGCCTTCACGCCCAAGGGCGAGGCTTTCCTGGACGTGCTTACTCGTTACAGCAATCAATATCAGTTGGCACAACAGGAGGCACAGTATTCACTCTTTGGTATGGATGCTGTGGATGTTAATACGCCGCAGATTCCTCAGGCTGAACCCTGGAGCAGCCTGGAACGTCTGAACAAAGAGCGCGACCTCGTGGGCATCTACCTATCTGCCCATCCATTGGATGAATTCAGCGTCATCCTGCAGAAAATCTGTAACCTGAAGGCTGAGAATCTGGTAGATGTGACTCCCTTTGCCAATCAAGAAGTGAAGTTGGGTGGCATCGTTACAGGTGTGCGTCAGGGATACACCAAAAAGGGCAACCCCTATGGTATAGTCACCATTGAGGATTATTCTGGTTCGGGTGAGATAGCCTTGTTTGCAGAGGATTGGACAGCATGGCGCAACTTCATGGAGGTTGGCAATACGCTCTACATCACTGGTACGGTGCAGCCTAAGCGATACAATCAGGAACAGTTTGAACTGAAGATAGCACAGATAAAACTGCTGCCTAAGGTTAAGGATGATCTGATAGAGGGACTGAGCATCACACTGCATGTGGACAGGTTGAATGATGCCATCGTACAGACACTCAATGAGTTGGTGGACAATAACCCCGGAACGGCATCCCTTACCTTCCATCTCATTGACAATGAGGATCGCACGCAACTGACTATGAAGTCGGCCAAACGTGTCAGCGTGTCTCGCCCTCTGGTTGACTTCATTGAGATGCAGGAAGCGTTGACCTATGATGTGTTCTAAATGGGTGAACGCGACAAGAACAAAAGCTAAATGCAGAACAACGCAAATTGAACAATAAGTAAGTGATCAAAATTATTTTTATAATATATGTGCTTTATTCTGATGCAGATTTCAATCTCGTTTGAAGAAATGATGTGGACATCATGACTGAAAATGAGGTAGAAAGATGCGCAGAAGAGAGTGCGGATATTATAGAAAGTCACTTTCTAAGTATTGTATAAATAAATTTGATCACTTACTTAATTATTAACCAATCATAAAGGAATAGAATTATGGCACAAGCAATTACTGATGCTAACTACGAGGAATTGGCTGCTCAGGGCAAGCCTATGGTACTGGATTTCTGGGCTACATGGTGTGGTCCTTGCAAGAAGATTGGCCCCATCGTTGAGGCGCTAGCTGCTGACTATGCAGAGCAGGCCATCATCGGTAAGGTAGATATTGAGGAAAGCGAGGATCTGGCTGCAAAATTCGGCATTCGCAACATCCCTACAGTACTTTACATTAAGAATGGCGAGGTAGTGGACAAGCAAGTAGGTGCTGCACCTCGCGCTACCCTTGAGGATAAGTTAAAGGCTATCCTGTAAATACGGTATTTATCGAACCTACCATAAAAGAATATGGAAAAGAACGTATTAGGTGAACTGATGGCACTTGCCGAGTTTGATCCTGAAGAATTGAAGTACATCCGTGAACACATCAGCCCCGAGTTGAACGAGAAGTATGATGATGATAATCTGCAATACATCGTTGATCTGCTTTTTGAATACCTCGAGCAGCATGAGGATGACGAGGACGAGGAGATTATCCTTGATGATGTGGCACAGTTTGTGGTGGCTCAGGCTAATAAGGAGAAGATGGGCCCATATGATCCTGATGAGGTTGCGGAGATTCTGGATGCAGATTTCGACTTCATGGAGATAACGGAGGACTAAGAGATGACCGAATTACGGATTGACAACTTGGCGGACATTCGAAAGATAGCCCGTCAGTTTATTGATGCAATGGATGGACACACCATCTTTGCTCTGTATGGCAAAATGGGTGTGGGTAAGACTACTTTTACTAAGGCACTCTGCGAGGAACTGGGTGTGCAGGATGTCATCAACTCTCCTACTTTCGCCATCGTCAATGAGTACGAGGCTGGGAATGGAGACCCTGTCTATCATTTTGATTTCTACCGTATCAAACGCCTTGCTGAGGCATACGATATCGGTTTTGAGGAATACTTGGACAGTGGTTATCTATGTCTCATTGAGTGGCCCGAACTGATAGAGGAACTGCTGCCCGACGAGACGGTGCGTGTCACTATTGAGGAGCAAGAAGATGGTTCCAGAGTAATCAAGTTTTAGTACTTTTACGTCGTGTTTCACAACACGAATAACACATTATTAAATGCGAAACGGTGCCCGTCAGTCAAAACTGTGAGGCACCGTTTTCTGTGCATGATTTAAAAGTTATTGGCTTTTCCCTTTGAACCTTTCAACCATCAATTATGTACGAGGGTGCCAATATCCTCGCCGTCCATCACCTTCTTCAGGTTGCCGACAATATCCATGTTGAAGACATAGATAGGCAAATTGTTCTGCATACACATAGCTGTAGCCGTGATATCCATCACCTTCAAACCGCGAGAGATGACCTCGTCATAGGTGATGTCATGAAACTTGGTAGCAGTGGGATCCTTCTCTGGGTCAGCGGTATAGATACCATCCACACGGGTACCCTTGAGCATCACATCTGCCTCAATCTCTATACCTCGAAGGCTGCTTCCGGTGTCTGTGGTGAAGTAGGGTGAACCTGTACCTGCGCTCATTATCACAACCTCGCCATTCTGCATAGCCTCAATAGCCTTCCACTTGTTGTAGAATTCACCAATAGGTTCCATGCGTATTGCTGTCAGTACGCGGTTCTTGGCACCAATGGCACCCAGAGCGCTGCTCAGGGCCAGTGAGTTGATTACTGTTGCACACATACCCATTTGGTCACCTTTCACTCGGTCAAAACCTTTACCGGCACCTGTCAATCCACGGAAGATATTACCGCCGCCAATGACGATACCAATTTGTACGCCCATATCCTGCACTTCCTTGATTTGCTGTGCATATTCGTTAAGGCGTTTCACATCAATGCCATAACCCTGTTCGCCCATTAGGCTCTCACCGCTGAGTTTCAGCAGTATTCTTTTAAACTTTGCCATTTTTTATTATGTTTTAATGTTCTTCTCTTTGTAAAAATAATCATGAATAAAGGGAAAATGAATAATGGGGTCTGACCCCTTTATTCACTTTTTATCACTTGCTCCACTTCTTTGAAGGCATAGCGTCGCTCATGACCTTCTTGATCTTTGAGGATGAGATGGCCAGAGGGGGCTACTCCAACTATTGTGGCGAGGAAAGGACCTTGCTCATCGCGATAAGGATGGTAACCCTCACGATGATAAAGCGCGGACATGTACCTCTGATGTAGTGTATCAAAGTCTCCCTGTAATAGAATCTCCAGATTTTGCGCAAATTGTTCCTTTATCTTGTCCATCACTAAAGCGCGGTCATAGGTTTTACCCGTGATGAGGCTCAAGGAGATTGGATTGGGAGCATCGCTGAGAAATACTTGTTGGTTGATATTCACCCCCACACCGATAATGCCCTCCATGATTTGCTTGCCTGTGAGGGATGTCTCAATAAGGATGCCGGCTATCTTCTTGTCGTGCCAATAGATATCATTGGGCCATTTTACCTCAATATCCGTGGTGAAAGCCATCAAGGCATCACGTATGGCTAAGGCACAGGCCTCAGAGAGGGTGAAGACATGACTGACTGGCATTTTTGGATACACGAGCAGACTGAATATCAGATTCTTGCCCTGCTCTGATTCCCATGAATTGCCTCGTTGTCCTCGTCCAGAGGACTGATGCTCTGCCGTAACTAATGTAATGGCTTTTTCATCTGCAGATTGATAGCCATGCAGGAAGTTGTTGGTAGAGTCAACCTCATCAAGTACTATTGTATGATAGGAGAAGATGCTCACTTGCTTAAAATTAGTATTGCCACATTGCAAAATTAAGAAAAAAAAGTTAACTTTGCCCATGAAAATAGAAAAAAGATATGGCAGACGATAATTTCTACATGCGAAAAGCTTTGGAAGAGGCTCGCAGGGCATTTGATGAGGGGGAGATTCCTGTTGGAGCTGTTGTTGTATGTCGCGGCACAATCATTGCTAAAGCCCACAATTTGACGGAGCGACTCATTGATGTTACTGCTCATGCTGAGATGCAAGCTATCACGGCTGCTGCCTCTGAACTGGGAGGAAAATACCTCAATGAGTGCACCCTGTATGTGACAGTGGAACCGTGTATCATGTGTGCAGGTGCTCTTGGATGGTCTCAGCTAGGGCGATTGGTTTTTGGTGCATCAGACGAGAAACGTGGTTACCAATGCTTTGCCCCTCAGGCACTCCATCCTCGTACTGAGGTGGTGCAAGGGGTGATGGAAGAGGAGTGCACCCAGTTGATGAAGGATTTCTTTAAGGAAAGAAGATAGATTGAAGATAATCAAATAAGGAGGAGAAATATTGAAAAGCATAAGAAAAATCCAGCACTTCATGTAGATGAGATGCTGGATTTTTCAATATCAGTATAGTATGTAAAAAACTATCAGATAGTCTGCTCGATATTCCATACAAAGGCACGAAGACCGAGGAGAGGATTGTCAATATCAAGTTTGCGAAGGCGGTCCAAGAGAGGCTGTACCTTCTCGTCCTCGCAGACTGTCAGGATGCCACAGTTCATGGCAGGCCAAGCATGTGTTCCGAGATGGGGTTCACCAGTCTTGGTTCCACGACCTCCAATTTCGGGAAGCAAGGTGTAACCATGGCAGAGAGAAGCGTCAAGTGCTTCAATAACTCCTTCTTTATGTGCCTGGTCAAAGGATATGAATACGGTTTTCATAATGTTGCTTTTTTTGTGTTATCACTTCTTCTTGCTGATGAGTTTCTCCTCAGCACTGTGTTCTTTCCAGTAAGCATCCAACTTGCGCTGCTTAGCCATTGTGCGGCGCTTATTCTTGATACCAATACCACCAAAGACGCAGAACATCGAGGGAACATAAATCAGTGTCAGGATGGTAGAAACCAACAAACCACCGATGATGGCAATACCTAGAGGACGCCACATCTCACTACCCACACTCTGGCTGAGAGCCATAGGGGTCATACCGAGGATGGTGGTGAGGGTGGTCATCAAGATAGGACGCAGACGTGAGCGTGCTGCTGTGGACGATGCACGGAGCAATGAATAGCCACGTTCACGCAGCAGGATGGTGTAGTCGATGAGCACAATACCGTTCTTTACAACGATACCAATCAACATGATACCTCCCAACATAGACATTATACTCAGCGAAATGTTACATACTACCAATGCCAAGGCAATACCGCAGAAGGCAAAGGGTACGGAGAACATGATGATGAAAGGATATGTCAGTGACTCAAACTGTGCAGCCATCACGATGAATACCAGGATGATGATGATGATACCTAAGGTACCCATATCGCGGTTAGATTCCTGTTGATCCTCGAAGGAACCTGCAACCTGAATGCTACAACCTTGTGGGATGGCCATGCTTGAGTAGATGCTCTGACCCAGTTCCACACCATCAGACAGAGAACTACCATCAGCCAATACGGCGCTTACGGTGACGTAACGCTGGCGGTCTTTACGTTCGATGGTGGGAGGAATAGCACTCTCTATTACCTCACCGACGTCCTTCACGCGGATATTCTGACCACGTGCATTGGTAATGAGCATATTCTCGATGTCTTCTACACTGATACGGGCTGTGGGTTCAAAGCGTACTTTCACATCATACTCTTGTCCATCCTCTCGGAAGTAGGTCATCTGTGAACCATTGATCATATTACGGACAGCAGTTGCTGCAGTACTGAGGTTCAGTCCTTGTCCAGCCAACTTCTCACGGTCAAAGTTGACTACCAACTCAGGTACGAAGTCGGAACGAGAGATGAATACCTCGGTAATGATGTCATTCTCACGTAGCTTGCGAGACAACTCTTCTGCCAACTGACGTGTAACATCCAGATCGTAACCATATACCTCGAAGGTGGCTGTTGACTGGCCTCCCATACCTTGTCCACCTTGCTGACCACCTAGGTTTACGCGGTATTTGGCCAGTTCGGGGATAGCCTTCAGGTCAGCACGCATCTCGTCACAGATGGTGGCCAAACCCTTCTCGCGCTGATCACTGGGAACCATCATG
Organism: Prevotellaceae bacterium UBA1720; assembly: GCA_002317475.1. Classification (GTDB taxonomy): domain Bacteria; phylum Bacteroidota; class Bacteroidia; order Bacteroidales; family Bacteroidaceae; genus Physcousia. Next base: position 31,365 of record DCIS01000177.1, read on the forward strand.
ATGTTGAAGGAAATGATGTGTGCACCATTATCGGAGAGTGATGCAAAGGTGTTGTTGTCACCAGCCTGACCCACGGTGAAGTTACACGTTTTCATATCCTTGCCATAACGTGTTGTCCACTTATCTACAAGGAACTTAGCCATTTCCTCAGACTTCTCAACGCGAGTACCTACAGGCATCTGGATAGAGACACCTACACGACCAGAGTCATTGGTGGGGAAGAAGTCGCTCTTGATTCCAACCTGAGATACAATCAGTACAGTCAATGCGGCAAAGGCCAAACAGCCTGCCAAGACGGTCTTGCGATGACGAACGGCCCAGTAGATGCGACGCTCGTACCAGTTGTCCAGGCCGACAAGCATCTTCGAGATGGGCGAATATATCTTCTTGAACAGTCCCGACTGCTTCTTCTTCAGCTTCAGCATCTGAGAGCAGATCATAGGAGTGAAGGTAAGTGCAGAGATGGTTGACACTGTCATGATGATACACATCATCCAACCCAACTCCTTGAACATTACACCGGTCATACCAGGAATCATGGTCAAGGGGAAGAACACGGCAATCATGGTCAGCGTAGACGCAATAACAGAGATTGCAACCTCTTGGGTAGCGTGTACGGCTGCCTGTTTGGGAGCAGAACCACGCTCAATGTGTGTTGTGATATTCTCCAAGACCACAATGGCATCATCCACCACATTACCGATAGCAATGGACAGACAGGCCAGTGAAATCATGTTGAATGAAGATCCTGATGCGTATAGGTAGATAAACGAGGCAATCAGTGACATAGGAATGGTGACTACAATGATAACTGTAGCACGCCAACGACCCAGGAAGATGAACACCACAAGGGCTACGAAGATCATAGCATAGATGATGGTCTCCTCCAACGAGTTGATTGTCAATACAATATTGTCAGAGGTGTTGACAATTATACCTAACTTGACATCTGAGGGCAGACCTTTCTGTAACTCGGGCAACTGCTTCATTACAGCATTAGAGATGGCCACAGAGTTGGCTCCTGCCTGCTTCTGGATAACGATGATGGCACCTTGCTTTCCGTTGGTGAAGGCACGTTGTGAACGTTCTTGCAAGTTATCAACGATACGAGCTACGTCTTTCAGGTACACGTTGGTACCATTCTTGTTTGATACAATGACGTTCAGCATCTCGCTGGGATCCTTGAATTCTCCCTCTACACGTACGGTGAATGACTGGCTACCCACATCGACGGTACCATTGGTCATATTCATATTCTCTGTCGAGATGGCTGTGCTGACCTGTTGGGGAGAAACGCCATAAGCCTCCATCTTGTGAGGATCCATGTAGATGTTGATCTCACGTTCGGGTGCACCAGCAATTGACACCGTACCTACACCGTCAATACGTGCCAAGGGATTGGCCACGCCATCATCCAATATCTTGTACAATGCCTGTCTGGACTCGTTTGCCTCGACAGAGAGTAGCAAGATGGGAATCATATCTGTCGAGAACTTGAACAGGACAGGTGTGTTGGCACCATCTGGCAATGAATTGCTGACCATGTCCAGCTTGTCACGTACATTGTTGGTCAAAGCGTCAATATCATAGCCATACTCAAACTGCAGGGTGATAACACTGACATTCTCGCGAGACTGGCTGGTGATGTGCTTGAGGTGCTCAACCGAGTTGAGGGTATTCTCAAGTGGACGGGTCACATTGTTTTCAATATCATTGGCCGATGCACCATTGTAGTAGGTCATGACCATGATGGTATTGGTATCAATATCCGGATAAAGGTCAATAGGCAGTTTTATCAGGGAGAAGATACCGAACACTATGATAGCCGCAAAGCAGAGGCTTGTCATAATCGGTCTTTTGACCGCTCCTTCGTATAATGTCATATCTTATTACGAATTGAAAATTGAAAAATGAAAATCGAAAGTAGAAAGTTGATAATTAAGGGCTTGGGTGTTGCCCTGCAAACTCATTACTTTACTACCTCAACCTCCTTACCATTGTTCAGACGAGACTGGCCGGCAATAACAACCTGGTCTCCAGGATTTACACCAGAGATGATCTCGTATTTGTCATTCATGTGCTTGCCCAGTTCAACCTTGTTGTAAGAAACGGTACTCTTAGCCTGGTCCAGAACATATACATAGCGATCACCAGCACCGATCTGCTTAACCAGTGCCTCGTCGGGAATTACCACGTGGTCAATGTTGCCATAGTTGATAGTTGCACGTGCAAACATACCGGGACGTACTTTCTGCTCCTTGTTGCTGATGGTAATCTCAACAGGGAAGGTGTGGGTGGTAGCATCCACATTGGGGTTGATGATGGTCACCTTGCCTGAAAATTCCTCACCGGGATAAGCATCCAGAGTGATGTCTACTTCCTGACCCTTCTTAACGTCCTTATAGTGGCTCTCGCTGATGTTGACAAGCAGCTTTACAGGGTTGGTCTGCTCAATGGTGAGGATAGGCTGACCTCCGTACATATCACCATTGTCGTAGTTACGAGCGGTTACGATACCACTGATAGGTGAATACAGACGAGTGTTCTTTGACATCTGATTCAACTGGGTCTGCAGTACATTGAGTTGCATCTGCTGACTCTCCAGGCTTACTCTTGCATTGTCATATTCAGCCTTGCTCACACCACCGATATTGTAGAGTTCCTCAATACGGTTGAAGTCTGTTTTGTTGTTGTTTGCTACAATCTTCTGATTCTCGATTTGCAGTTTCAACTGGGTCAGAGAACTCTCGTCCAGCTGTACAACGCACTGACCCTGGCTGACACGGTCACCTACCTCTACCAGAATCTTTTCGATACGGTATGCGATGTTAGGGGTGATGTTGTTCTTGACGTCACTCTCTACTGTTGCGGTATAGGTCTCTGTCTGTGGAACGCTCTCGCTCTGTACTACAGTCACCTTTACCTGAGGTTTGCCAGGACCTGCCTGTTTAGCATCCTCTGTTTTCTTGTCACTGCAGGATGCCATTAAGGCCATACCCAGTGCCATTACTAATAATTTTGTATTCATAGTGTTATGTATTTGATCAAATTGAAAATTGAAAAGACTTGAAGTAACCAATCATTTTATTCAAGTATCGCAAGTGTGGTGGTAAATTACAATACGTATAAACACCGTATAAACACCGTATAAACACCGTACAAACA
>DCIS01000177.1:34564-39155 GCA_002317475.1 Prevotellaceae bacterium UBA1720
TAGGCTGTACGGTGTTTGTACGTATGAAATAGGTGATAATAGTACATGCGAGACTTGAATTCTTTTATCATTTCTCTTTACCCAGGGTGTAATCCAGATCTGCACGGTTAGTCAGATATTCGTAGATACTCTGAGCATAGGTCAACTCTGCCTGTGTGAGTGCTGTTTCGCTCTGGTTGAGCTCTAGTACGGTGCCTTTGCCAATCTCGTAGCGCTTAGCGGAGATGGCTACGGCCTTGTCTGCCTGCATTACTGCCTGACGGTTTGACTCCAGTGTGGCAACTGTTGATACCATGTTTTCACGGTAGCTTTTTGCTGCCATTGAGAGTTGGCGCTTGGTATAGTCGCGAGTGTCATTCAACTGAGAAATCTGGATGCTGTTTGACTTAAGCTTGGTCCAGTTGCTTGCCTTGTAGATGGGCACGCTGACAGCAAATGCCAAGGATACACTGGGTGAATAGGTGTACTTGAAGAAGTTCCAGTCGGGATTAGACATTGATTGGTACTGACCTGTGAGCTGCATGGCAGCAGTAGGCATGAAGTTGGTCTTCAAGAGCTTTCGTGAGCGCTGAAGCAATGCCATATTTAGGTCGAGCTGTTTCAGGTTGGTGTTATTCTCCACTTCTTCTTCGCTAACCTGTCCAGGAATTACCAACTGTTTTTCGTAAGCTTTAAGTGCATCGTTTAGCACCAACTCTACGTCAGCTGTGACACCCATCAGCACCTTCAGTTGCAGCAAGGAGAGTTTTACGCCAGTCTCTGCACTGGTGACAGAGGAACTCATGTTGCGCATCTGCACCTCAGCAGAAATCTTGTCGTACTCGCTGACACGACCTACTTTGTAACTGTTGTCAATCAGTTCGAAGTTCTCTTTTGACAGATTGTATGACTTCTTGATTACCTCCAGGCTCTCCTTGGAAAGCAGGGCACTGTAGTATGCCTTGGTCACTTGGTTCACAAGGTCGAGTTTAGAACTGCGGGCCTTCTCTTGAGCCACGAGGATGTCCTCCTTAGTCAGTTTCATATTCTGATAAACGGCAGGAGCAAAGAGAGGGAGAGTCAGCGTCACGCCACCCTGAGCGGTAGTTGAGCCATCCATACCCATCTTGAAAGTACCCATGCTAGTGCGCATCTCTGCCACCTTGATACTGTGACTAAGTCCTAAGCTACCTTCCAAAGAAGGAAGCAAAGCCTGCCAAGCCTCTGTCTGAGCCACTTGCTTCAACTCAATGTCTTTGTCGGCCACTTTCATCGTGGGATTCTCTGCCAGAGCAATCTCAATGGCCTTGTCCAGTGTAAGTTCCATCTTTGCCTGCTGTGCATAGGTGGTTGTACCGCAGAAGGCCGTCATCAACATGCCTACAGCTACGAACTTACTTCTTTTCAAAATGAAATTCATCATATATCTACAATCTTTATATCTTAATTCCCCCAAGAACCTTTTTGTATCAAGGCATTGGTTTAATTGGGGTGCAAAGTTACAGTATATCCAGTTCTCTCTCTTGTAAAAAACAGACATTATGCAAAATTACCGCTTTTTGGCGAAATAACAATGCGTGCCTATACATTATTAATAATAATTAACGACAAATCGGAACAGCACAGTAAATCTGTTCCGAAATTGCGTGCAAAGGTACGAATAATCACATGAATACTATTGTTCATTATTTCTTGCCAATAGTACAAAAAAGGAAAATGTGGAAATAATGAACAATAATTAGGTGAAATTAGTACCAAACAAAGGTCTTACCTTTTCTTGCCTTGCAAGGTGATGAGGGGGATGAGCATCTCCTCCATTGAGATGCCACCATGCTGGAAGGTGTCCTTGAAGTAGGAGACGTAATAATTGTAATTATTGGGATAGGCAAAGAAGTCTGCTCCTGTGGCGAAGACATAGGTGGTAGAGAGGTTGGGTGAGGGCAATTGAGCCTTGGCAGGTTCCTTGATCTCCATCACTTCCTTGGGATTGTAACTCAGGTTCTTTCCCAACTTGTATCTCAGGTTGGTATTGGTGTTCTTGTCACCCACCACCTTGATGGCATTGGTGGCACGGATGCTACCATGGTCAGTAGTTAGGATGATGCGATAGTCGCTTTGTGCCAATATGCGGAATAGGTCCTTCACGGCAGAGTGGCGGAACCAACTCTGCGTGATGCTACGATAGGCTGCCTCGTTGTTGGCCAACTCACGTACCATACGACTCTCTGTGCGGGCATGGCTGAGCATGTCTATAAAGTTGAGTACCAACACGTTGAGATCGAAGTGCTTGAGATTTGGCAGTTCGCGTAGAAACTTCTCAGCTGCCTGCGAATCATTCACTTTATGGTAGGAGAAGGTGTTCTTACGTCGATAACGTTCTAGTTGTGTCTGGATGAGTGGAGCCTCGTTGAGGTTCTTGCCCTCCTCAGAATCTTCATCCACCCATAGTTCTGGGAACATCTTGGCAATTTGCTGGGGCATCAGGCCACTGAAAATGGCATTACGGGCATACTGTGTGGCTGTAGGCAAGATGCTGGTATAAAGGTTCTCTTCGATATTGAATGAGTCGGCAATCTCATCTCTCAGTACGCACCACTGATCATAGCGGAAGTTGTCAATTACAATCAGGAAGACCTTCTCTCCTTCGTTCAGTGCGGGGAAGATATGCTTCTTGAAGATATCCAGACTCATTGTGGGACGTTCCTCTGGGTGTTCTATCCATTTCAGGTAGTTCTTCTTGACAAAACGAGCATACATATTGTTGGCCTCCTGCTTCTGCATGGTCAACATCTCCTTCATGGAGGAATCCGTCTCACTCAGTTGTAATTCCCAGTATACCAACTTCTTGTATACTTCCATCCAATCCTGTGTGGTCAGAGAATCGTTGATCTGCATGCCCAGTTTGCCAAAATTCTGCTGGTATGCAGATTGTGCCACTTCTGTTACAATTTCCTTCTGATGTATATTCTTTTTCAACGTCGAAAGAATCTGTAGAGGATTTACGGGCTTGATCAGATAGTCAGCAATCTGTGAACCAATAGCCTGCTCCATGATATTCTCCTCCTCACTCTTGGTCACCATCACTACGGGAACGGCAGGACAAACCTCTTTGATATGGCTTAGTGTCTCCAAGCCACTCATGCCAGGCATGTTCTCGTCCAGCAAGATCAGGTCAAAGTTCTGCTCGCCACACAATTCCAGAGCATCATAACCATTGCTGACAGTCACCACTTCATATCCCTTCTTCTCCAAAAAAAGGGTGTGAGCTTTCAGCAGTTCAATCTCATCATCAATCCAAAGCAGTTTGTAGTCCATGATGGTAAAGGGGGGGTATAGTGAAACAATGGGAAAATAAAGGAAATCTACGGGGAGTTAAAACAACCAGTCATAGCTGTTGCTACTATCGTCCAATATCTCTTCCTCTGTCTCTTCTTCGGGCACATAGTCATCAGGATCGACGAAGGGGATGTCTGTTTCGTCGATGTTCAGATTCTTCGGGATAACCAGTGGTGCAAAGGTCTTGTCGAAGAACTCTGCATAGTCATCGAAGCTATATTGTCGTCCCAGCATTTTCAGGTTGTCATCGCTGATGAGTACCGTACGTATGCCTTGCAGGATAGTGGCCATGTGGTGGTGGTTGTAGAGGTTTTGTGCATAGGCATGTACCTCATCATAACTCAGGAATCCATGTACCACCATCATCGAGATACCCGAGAGGTCCATCAGCTCAATGTCAAAGTTACGCACCATAAAGTTGGTGAAATTGAAGCGAGCCAGTTCAAACAGCAGCTGGTCCTGGTTCAAGGAATCTGTAGGATAAGCCAGAACAAAGTTGAAGTTCGTGAAACGATCGGCCTTCAGCGTGTCAGCAATGGCTGTCGAGTCACCTTCTACGCTGGCAGTGCGTCTGCCCCAAATGCCAGTAGCGTCGTATTTGTCACCCGAGAGCAACCTGCCTTCTTCCAGCCCCTTTACGATGCTCTTGGCCATCTCTGTAATCTCATCCTGGGGATATTTCTGCACCAGTTCCTTCAGTTCCTCCATAAACTCCTGACGGTGTTCGGTATACAACTGTGTCATGGCATGGACGAAAAGTAGCTTGGCACGGTTCTTTCCTTCAGGGAAGTTGTCGGTACAGAACTTGTAGTTCTCCTCTACCACCTCGTAGCGATCTTCCATGTAAGCCTTGTAGGCATCTGAATAGAGCGAATCCTCGACATGCGTTCCTTGAGTGGCAATCATCACATAGTTAGGATTGTTCAGCAGGGCGGCAATCTTTCCTTCGGGATATTCCTCGGTAATCAAGGTTTTGTAACGCTCGGCCTCCTCGCTGTCCCCCATTCTGCCGGTGAGCAGGAAAAGGTGGTAATACACGTCCTCTTTCTTCTCGTATTCGGGGAAGTCATTCAAGAGTCGCAGCAATGTCTTCAATGCCAATGGGAAGTTTTCCACCTTCTCCACCTCCAGTACACCAGCCTTGTAGAGACCTTCGCTGAGGATCATGTTGCTGCTTTGCAACTGTTCTTCGGTGAAAGGAATCTGCTTCAGGTAGTACTCACGCTGATGTGGATCGTTGGCCAAAGAGTCCTGCAGAGCCTTCTCCTCATCACTC
>DCIS01000177.1:39227-46671 GCA_002317475.1 Prevotellaceae bacterium UBA1720
CTCATCCCCATAGTCATATTCCTCGAAATCGTCATTTTTCTCCACACGCTTGTTGCTACGACGCCAGTTGTCCTCGTTGGCTCGCTGTCCCCATCTGCGCTGGAATTCCTGCTTGCCGTTCTGTACCGTCAAGGGATTGTAGAAATACCATGCACCCTTTTGCTGGTTCATGCCCATGTTGGTCTGAGGTTGACGATTGGCTGCATTGGCATTCTGCTGGTTTGCACCAGCTACACCTGGTGCACCTGGTGTCTGACCCATTGCCGCAGCCTTCTTGGCCTCCTCTTTCTCCTTCTTTTTCAGTTCCTCGATGACACGGTCTATGGCCTTAAATAGTTCAGCTTCAGGAAGTTTTGCCAGTACTTGCAGAGAGTCTTGCAACTTCACATCTGATAGGGGAGGAGCCACCTCGTCCAGAATCTTGCTTCTGCGTTCTGTCTCTTTGTATTCCTCATGTTCCTTGTCCAAAATGCCAATACATTGCTGGTAGCATCGTTGAGCGTCAATGTAGTTCTCACGATCCCAGTACAACCGTCCCAGGCGCAGTAGCAGCATGGCCTTGGCCGGACCACTCTTTGTACTCTTGTCGATACCTTTTTCCCATGCAGCGATGCAACGAGTGGTGTCATCTGTGCTCATGTAGATGTTGCCAATGGCATAGTAAACGCGGTCTAGGTAGTCTTTATTGCGTTCACTACGTGCCATGCGATTCAACTTCTTGATCATCTTCTTGCTCTGTCCCTCGGACATCACCTCGGTCTGCATGATACGGGCATTGAACTCCATCTCGTAGGGAGGGTTGCTCCGAGTTACCTTACCCAGGTATTTGTATGCCATCTTGCTATCTCCCAATTCGTTGTAGAGCTGTCCCAAGAGGTAGTTCAGACGGGCACGTTGCAACTTGCCTCGTGTATGCTTAATGGTCTCTTTCAGGTATGGGATGGCTTCTTCGTATCGTTCTGCCAGAATCAGGAACCCTGCCATGGTATTGTCCTTCTCACGTTGTGACTGCACGGTCATAGTGTCGCGACGCATCTTGTTCAGCAGGTCCTCGGCATCGTAAGGCCATTCCAGTGCCACATAGCATCGTGCCAGCCAAGCCTTGGCTACACTGGACACCTCTGGTTGGGTGCTGTACATCTGTATGATATAGTTGAAGGTGCTGGCAGCCTCAATGAACTCACCCTGATTGAACTGCGCCTTACCCATCATAAGCCAGGCTTTCTTCAAGGCAGGGTTAAACTCTTTGCGATTGCGAAACTCCCTCTCTTTGGCCGACAGTTTGCCACCACTCATTGCGGGTTTCTTCTTGATGGTGTGCAACTTAATGGCCTTCTCTGCCTTCTCGATGGCTGTCTCATAGTTGGAGTTGCCCAAACCTGCTGTGGCCTTCTTTGTACTGATGTATATGGGCAATAAATTGGAGTAGTCATCCTGGTGTCCACGCAATTGTGCATCCAGTCCTTCCTGAAAGGCTATCTGACCGTTACTCAGCGTGTTGTACTTGGCCATAAAACTATGCCAGGCACGTGTACCTGAGGTGTTGTTCTTCGTCGAGCAGGCGGTTATCAGGCACATGGCAAGGCATAGCAAGAACACCAATCCTCCCCTGAGGATGGTACGCTCAAAAGCTGTCTTGATGCCACGACCAAGGTTCTTCGTCAAACATGACTTATATGTGATGTCTACCTTTTTCTTCACGCCTACGCACGCAATGTAACAATCTTATAACTGAATACTGCTTGTTTTATTGTCTTTGGCAGCACGATTTTCTCCTACAATCAGGAAAACTTCGTCCTTCACCTCATCGGGAAGGTTTACATAGCGTAATTGAAGACTGCGTACCCATCCTGCCACTTCGTCGTTGCGCATGGTGTACAGGATGTCGCGGAATTCCTCGCATTCCTCCTCTGTGTATTCGTTGCTTTCCTTACCTCTGAAGCGGTCTAGTTCCTCGTCATTGTAGTATTCCACTTCCTTGCTGATAGCAGCCAGCAGACTGTCCTTCTCGCACGTCTCATGCTGGCCACAACACTCCATGTCATAAGGGTTAACAGACGGCAACTCTGTAATCTCCCCTGCCTCCAGTTGTTTCTGCAACTTTTTGTTACGTATCCACCCTGCAAGTGCGGCAATAAGTCCTAATGCCAGAAGTGATATGATGACAATGTAGATTAACATACCTATTTTATTTCAGGTGGGTTCTATAAATTGGCTTTGTTGGATTTTGGAATTATTTTCGAGGACAAGGTGTTAGCAAGCGAAGGCGCGATGCGGGCATCGCAACTGAGTGCGCTGACAGATTGAACCGAAAAGAAACCAAAAGATGACAAAACGATAGCCCATAATTATTAACATTCTAGCGGTGGGAATTTATAGAACCCACCTTCAACTACTTGGAATTCTTTCCAAAACGTAGGATAAGACTTGCTTACCACCTGAGGATTATTAATGAGGATATGCCCATATTTCTGTGCGCAAGGGGCAAAGCACATGGCCATACGGTGATCTTCGTAGGTATCAATGGCGGGTTCAACCTCGGGCTCGCAACGCTCTCCGTCCCAGAACAGGATGCTGTCTTCTGCCTCGCCAATAACGTATCCCAGTTTCTTTAGTTCGGTTCGTAGGGCCAGAATGCGGTCTGTTTCCTTGATTTTCAGGCTCTGCAGACCTGTGATTCGGAAGGGAACGTCCAGCATGCAACATGTCACTACGACGGTCTGGGCCAAATCTGGCTGTCGAAGCATGTCGATATTTAGATGATTCGTACAACTACCTGTACGCGAGAGTCTTACTCCTCCATTATCGGGTAGGAAGGTTGTGGCTACGCCCAATTGTTCGAAGATATCCTTTACGGCCTGATCGCCTTGCCAACTCTGCTCAAAGAGTCCCGGTAACACCACCTCGCTTCCCTCCGTTAGTGCCACCATCTCATACCAGTAGCTTGAGGCACTCCAATCATTTTCTATATAATAAGGTATGGGCTTGTAAGGTGTTGGAAGCACAGATATCTCGCACTCGCTACTCCATGAGGCCTCTGCACCAAATTCGCGCATGATGCCCAGCGTCATGTCAATATAGGGACGACTTACAATCTCACCCGTGAGGGTCAAGTGCAGACCTTTCTGTAGTTTTGGTCCTATCATCAGCAAGGCGCTGACATACTGACTGCTCACGTTGCCAGGCAAACTGATTTCGCCACCCTCAAGGGGTCTGCCTGTGATACGAAGGGGTGGAAAGCCCTCCTCGTCCACATATCTGATATCTGCTCCCAAGGACCGTAATGCATCCACAAGTACGCTGATGGGACGATGGCGCATACGTTCCGTACCTGTTATGACGCGTTCACCTTCAGTTACGCTCAAGAATGCCGTCAGGAATCGCATGGCCGTTCCTGCAGCCATGATATCTATGACAAGTTCCTCCTTTCCGCCTTCAGCTTTCTGTTTTCCGTTCTCCATTTCCAGTCCTCTTACCATTACGAAGGTGTCATCGCAGTCAGAGAGATTCTCTGGGGTCACCCCCTTGCCACTCAAAGCGTTGATGATGAGGGCTCGGTTGCTGATGCTCTTGCTGGCAGGCAAACAAACCTTTTTGGCGGAAAATTCTTCTTTGTAGACTCTATATTGCATGTCGTTCTTGCCTTTTTTTATTTATTTTTTGCAAAAGTACGAAAAATATTTGGTCGTTCCAAAAAAAACATCTACCTTTGCACTCGCAAAAACAAAGGGACGGCAATGTTCTGATGTTTTGAGCAAGGAACGGGCAGTAGCTCAGCCCGGTAGAGTCCACGTCTGGGGGGCGTGTTGTCGCAAGTTCGAATCTTGTCTGCCCGACCGTTCTGAAGGTGCTAATCTCACACGAGATTGGCACTTTTCTTTTTATCATGATTGTTTCTCCTTCTACCTTTTGACGATGCCTCTCACCACAAACCATAGGTGAGCAAGGACGGCAGATAATGTGCCGTAATGATGGGACATAATCCGGAAACGCTCAAGGAGTGACCTGCGATGATTCTTGGTGGTGAGTCCCTCGCTGAGGTAATCGGTGAGAATGAGGTGTGTGTTGACGATACGATGACGACGACGCTCTGCATGCTTGATGAGACGAATACACCAATCGTAGTCGGCAGAGAAACAATAGTCGAGATTATAAGGGAAAAGTCGAGCTATGTCCGTACGTACATAAAAAGATTGATGGCAGATGAGCATGCCCATCAGAAAGCTTTGTGAGGTGAGGTGCTCGGGTGTCTGCAGACGTCGATGGCGAAGGAAACGTCCCTCGTTGTCTACCAGGTCTGTCTCGCCATAAATGATGGCGGGGTTCAGTCCACGATGTTCCCAGTCCAGACTTTCCACCAGTTGTTCTATCGTGTTAGCACTATGCAGTTTGTCTCCAGCGTTCAGGAACACGATGTAAGCGCCTTCTGCCAGGTTGATAGCCTTGTTCATGGCATCATAAAGGCCATGATCCTTCTCGCAGACAATGCGGATGTTGTGCTGAGGCATAGTGTTGCGTTCTACATAGCGACGCACATGAGAGAGCGTGCTGTCCGATGAACAACCATCTACGATAAGGTGCTCAATACGAGGATATTGCTGTTGTTCAACGCTTTGCAGCGTGCGATCCAATACCTGCTCGGCATTGTATGTCACGGTGGCTATGGTAATGAGGGGGAGAGTCTTCAAAATTGAGAATTAAAAATGTAAGTAAGTGATCAAATTTATTTATACAATGTTTAGCAAGTGACTTTCTGTAATATCTGCACTCTCTTTTGAACATCTTTCTCCTTGATTTTCAGTCATGATGCCCGCATCACTCCTTCAAATACAAGAAGAAATCCGAATCAAAATAGAGCACATCTATTATAAAAATAATTTTGATCACTTACTTAGTTTGAGTTGATTATAATGGGTTTAACGTTCAATGTTCAACGTCCCCGACTCATACACCTTGATGTACTGTAGGGCAACGGTGTCTTCACGATAACGGTGAGCAGCCTTGGTGGCGGCTTCTGAGAGACGTGAGTGATGTTCGTCAGAGAGAACGTATCGGATTCCCAGGGCAAAGTCGTTGGCGTCCTTGTAGTGGGCAACGTAACCGTCCTGCTGATGTGTGATCATCTCGGGAATACCACCCACGTGGAAACCTACGCAAGGTGTTCCACAACTCATAGCCTCGGCGATGACGTTGGGCAGATTCTCATGTAGTGAAGGTGTAACGAAGGCATCAACAGCGTTGTAAAGAGTGGCCATGCGATGTTCGTCAGAGATGTAGGGGAGGGTATGAACGGGTAATGGGAAGAGGTTTGCCACTTCGTCGGTCTTGGTGCCTACCACAACGAGGTTGATGTCCTGAGAGGCAGTGTCCTTGGCTAGCAGATTGAGGGCCTCTATGAGGTAGTCAATGCCCTTGTTTTTGTCCGTAACCTTCAGAGAACCAAAGAGTATAAGCTTCTTTCCGGTAGGCAGACCGAATGTTTTTCGAGCCTCTGCCTGAGAGGTGGGGTGGAAGATATGGGTATGGATGGCATTGGGGATACTCAGGATGCGCTGTCCTTTCAGAAGGGCACTTTGGCGGGCCAGATTGGTGATCCACTCGCTGCACCCCACAAAGGTGACACGTCCATGTAGCATCATCTCATGTTTGCGTTCGAAAATGCGGTATGAGAGGTCCTTGGCTGAAGGGGCATGAAGCAGAAAGCAGTCGTGGCAATGTGTCTGAAAGTGCATGCAGTCAGCACTATGATGACAGATAGAGGTCATGGGCCACATGTCGTGCATGGTCCAGACGATACGTTTATTGCTGGCCAGGATACGTTGAATATCGTTGAGTGAGAGGAACCCCTGGTTTACCCAGTGAAGGTGAATGATATCGGCCTCCTTGAATTCGGGTAACTGCGTGATATCCATACCCGTGTTGGCAATGTCAACGGCCCAGAGATTCTTGCGGTTCAGTCGGTTGTGCATCCAGATTACGGCACGCTCCCAGGCAAATCGCCACTTCTCAAGGGGTGAACGAGGAATCCTGACCACCGTGATACGGTCTGTGGCCTTGTCGCGCACCAGCATCTTAGCCTTCACTCCACGGTCGTTGAGGGCCTCCGTCAGTCGGTTTGCAGCCATTGCTGCACCACCTGTCTGTTCGCTTGTGTTTACGATTAGTACTCGCATTTTGTCTCTGTTGATCTCAGTTTCTTCGTTCTACTTTGCGTGATATGTTGAGGATTACTTCTTCAGTTTTCTCCAAAGGAGCAGAGGGGCACGCACAATCTTTCCCAATATGGTGTATCTGATACCCCAATGTGTGATGGCTTCCTTCATCTTTCGCTCAATCTCAGCATCCTCTTGTGGTGAGTCAATCCGAGTGATAGTGAGAGGCTCGAATAACGGCCAACGATCGTATTCGTAATACTGCAACCAAGTGCTTGATTGATAGTGTGTCCCGATGGTTAGTCCTACATTCTTGACCAAGGTGTGGTAGGGCATGAGGCAAAGTCCTTTGGCTCTGTAGATGGCCAGTTCCCAGCAGATATCCCAGGGAATGGGGTTCTTTTGGAGGTTCTTCATGCAGGGAAAGACCCCATCATATTCGATGGCGGCAATGTCAGCCTGTGTGAGACCTTGCAAAGCCTGTTCGCGAGACTCGAAATGTCGGAAATGCTGCTGCCAACGATCACGCCAAGTGCCCCAACCCCAGCCACTCATGTGGGGGGAGAAGTAGAACTGCTGTGTCTGTGAGTCTCTTAGGTCAAGGTTGGAGAACCCTGTAATGTGCATCACCTTTTGGACATCACGATACTGCTCGAAGGCCTGATTCATGAACTCCAGGAAGTAGGATGAGGTCATGATGTCGTCCTCAAGCACGATGATGGTGTCATGCCGTTCCAGGACATATTGGATGCCCTCCATGATGTTGCGTTCCAGATAGTAGTTGACGGGGCGCTCGATGATGGTCATGCTGTGCAGCGCGTGGGTGCTTTCCACCATTCGCTTGGTCTCGTGCAGGTAGTGACGGACATCCCCTACCAGTGTCCACGACACCTCGTCCTTTCCTCCATCCGAGAAGACGTACAAATCCGTCTCCCTGGCCTGTGTGTTGGCCAGCAAGTGCTTCATGGTCACCTGTGTGTTGTCCAGTCTGTTATAGACGAACATGGCCACGGGAGCGCGATGCGTGGTTTGGGGCTTCATTGTATCAGTCGTAGCATTAACTCCACAAAGTTAATGTTTTTTGTTTGAAAATAAGCAAACACATGCCTAATAATCACCTTCTTGCTTCAAGTTTGTGCCTATCCTCTCATTTTTTTGTATCTTTGTGGCAAATAATCAGCATAAAAGATGAAAAATGTAGCAATCATTTTAGCAGGTGGAAGTGGTAAGAGGCTGGGTGGTGAGTTGCCTAAACAGTTCCTGAAAGTGGCAGGTAAGACTGTGATGGAGCA
>DCIS01000177.1:46845-47444 GCA_002317475.1 Prevotellaceae bacterium UBA1720
GAGGCATACACGGAGGATGACTGCAACCTACTGTTTCATGACTGTGTCCGCCCCTTGGTGAGTCAGCGTATCATCCATGATTGCGTTTCGGCTCTGCAGCAGTATGAGGCTGTAGATGTGGCCGTTCCTACTACGGACACTATCATCCAGCTGGACGAGAATGGTTGTATTGCTGCCATTCCCCCTCGTGCCATGCTTCGCAATGTGCAGACTCCACAGGGTTTCCGTCGTAGCACCATACGTCGAGCCTTCGACCTTGCTTTGCAAGATCCTGATTTTCTCCCCACAGATGATTGCAGCATCATCCATAAGTATCTGCCTGAGGTTAGCATCCATGTTGTGGAGGGTGATGCCGATAATTTCAAGATTACTTATAAGTCGGACCTTGAACGTGCTGAGCATCTGCTTGCCCATTGATCTAGAGGTGTCCTAATGTAACCCGTGCATTTCCGCGAGTATTCCGCGAAGGATCCGCGAAGGATCCGCGATGCAATCTCGGAATCACATGCTACCTATCAAAGGGGGAAACTATAGGCATAATTCCTGTTTCGTAGGTTCATTTGTTGCCTGCTTCCTACGTACAGACACCGTACAGCCTA
>DCIS01000122.1:0-72511 GCA_002317475.1 Prevotellaceae bacterium UBA1720
ATGTAAATCTATCAAAGAACGATTATTTCTTTCGCAAAGAGTGAAAAAATTAACCCGCTCACATTCGGAGTAGGTTATGTTTTTCGTTTGCGAGTACAAAGGTACGGCGAAATTTTGAACCCTCCAAATTTTCTTGCAACTTTTTTAGAAAAAAATTAAAAGTGGGGATAAAAAGATATCACCCTATACCTGTTTCACATGGTCTTTTATTGCCTACTTCCTACGTACAAACACCGTATAAACAACGTATGAACACCGTACATCTACGTAGGCTGTACGTAGGCTGTACGGTATCTGTACGTACAAAACGTGTCAACGTTCCTTCAAAACCCGAATCGCCTTATTACCTTATTATATATAAATGGGCGGTCATCAAGAATCCTTTTGGGACATAGTAAGGCGACAAATGCCACAAACACCCAAAACAAGCATCAAAGAAGATACCACAATAGCCGAAGTGGCGTCATAGAAGAAATCTGTCCACCTAGTATCTTCACCATAAGCCAACAACAGAAAGACTGCCAACCCATTATTCAAGATATGCAAGACTGAGCTCAGAACGATGTTGCCTGTTTTCCAATAAAGATAACCTAGAAGCAAACCCATGATGAACGCAAAAGGGATTTGAGCCGGATTGGCATGGATTAATCCAAAAGCAACGGAAGAAAACAGGATAGACACCATAGCACCTCCACCACGACGAAGCATCCAACCAATGATAGCCTCCCGGAAAACAAGTTCCTCCACAACCGGCGCCACGACAGCAAGCACTAGAACACCCCATGGCGTGTGTACCAAGTTCATTGTCATTTCCGCATTATTATCCTCAAGGTCGAACTGTTCAGACAAAAGGTTCAGGCCGACAATTAAAAATAAGAAGAAAAAAAGAATGCCGAGAGACCGCCCCATAGATAACCGAGAGAAGTCAAATGTATCCTTCCAGCGAATCATTGACATCCCGGAGAGGACCGCAACCGTGAACGCACCAGACAAGACAGAGGACAACGACAGCATCAAAGTCGCATTGGCAATGCCCAAAACACGGAAAACCAACTGTACTAGAATAGAAATAGCCAGCATACTCGACACGAACACCAAGCAGGCCACAAACGGTTTAATAATCGTTTTCATCTTCATTGTCAAAAGATCACAATAATTTCATGCAGGCAATATATTCCTACCACAAATCCACTACAAAGATATAGGTATTTGAGGAGAAGACCAACGAAGTGGGAGATATTTTTGCCACTTCCTGTTTTTTTTCGTAACTTTGGCAAAAATAACTCTGACAGTATGCATATAGCCATTATTGGTGCAGGGGCTGCTGGATGTTTTTGCGCCATCAACCTGAAACGACAGTGTCCTGACCTCAATATCTCCATATACGAAGCAGGACGTAAAGCCTTAGCCAAAGTTGCCATCACCGGAGGTGGAAGGTGTAATCTGACGAACACTTTCAAACAGGTGAGCGACCTGAAACAAGTCTATCCTAGAGGAGACAAACTCATGAAACGCGCTTTGATGAGGTTTAGCGAGAAAGATCTCTGCAACTGGTTTGAAGGGGAAGGAGTGAAACTGGTTGCCCAAGAAGACGAATGCATCTTCCCTGCATCGCAGGACGCCATGCAGATAGTAAACACCTTACTTGGGAACATCCACAGGCTTGGCATAGCATTGCAGACAAGCCACAAGGTAACCCAAATAGAGCACAGCAAAGATGGAAGATATAGGTTGAGATTCCAAAACGAGGCACAGGGCGAAATACAAGCAGACTATGTGGTGGTTTGCAGTGGTGGACATCCCACAAAAAAAGGATTTGAAATGTTTTCATCACTCGACTTGCAAGTCATCGCACCCCTACCCTCGCTCTTCACGCTAAACATTGCCGGCAATTGGCATCAGACACTGATGGGGACTGTAGTTGAAAACGCCAGTGTCATGATAGCCGGTACGAAATTCAAGAGTCACGGGGCGCTACTTCTCACCCATTGGGGAATGAGTGGTCCTGCCATACTAAAGTTGACCTCATACGCAGCAAGACACCTTGCCGAACAAAACTACAGAGGAAACCTCTTGATCAACTGGTTCGGCACATCAAGCGAAATAGAAATCAAACAGGAGCTGTCAACTTTCATGCGTGATTATCCTGCCCGACAAGTTACCAATGAGTACCCTCGCCATCTCAGTTCCAGACATTGGCACTATCTGATAACGAAAAGCAACATCTCCGAGACACAGCGCTGGGGTACCATTAATTCCAAAGAATTCAATCGTCTGGTCACTACCCTGACGGCAGATCCCTATATGGTTACTGGCAAGTGTCCCTTTAAGGAAGAGTTTGTGACCTGTGGAGGAGTGGCACTCAGCAACATTAACATCAATACACTGGAAGCCAAGAAGCACCCTGGACTGTTCCTGGCAGGCGAAGTGCTTGATGTTGATGCTGTCACCGGCGGCTTCAATCTCCAGGCAGCCTGGTCTACAGGATACATTATCAGCCAGGAGATTGCATTACGATTGCAGGCTGATTCGACACCCCACATGTAAATATTCTGCACTTTCGTTTGAAGCATGGAAAAATATCCCTAACTTTGTACCAGAAATATAAAAGACTACCCAAATGATAGAGAAGGAAGAACGCCAAAGAATCATCAAGCTTATCAAACGTGAGGTTGTTCCCGCCATTGGCTGTACAGAACCCATGGCAGTGGCACTTTGCGTAGCCAAAGCCACTGAGCTCTTAGGAAAAAAACCAGAGCACATCCAAGCACTTCTCAGTGCCAACATTTTGAAGAATGCGATGGGAGTAGGCATTCCCGGAACAGGCATGATAGGTCTACCTATCGCCATTGCACTTGGTGCATTGGTGGGCAAGAGCGAATATGGGCTGGAGGTACTACGTGACAGTTCAAAGGAGGCTGTTGAAGAAGGAAAACGATACATTGACGAGAAACGCATTCAGGTCAGTCTAAAGGATGGCATTTCCGAGAAACTCTACATCGAGTTAACCTGCCAGACTGGTGAGCAGAAAGCCACAGCGATCATCGCTGGCACACACACTAATTTCGTTTACCTCAGTACCCAGAACGGCGATGACGAACCCACTGTACTATTGAATCAGCAAACGGAAAGCAAGGACGAAGTTCAAGAGGATGAAATGGGGTTGACCCTCAGAAAAGTGTATGAGTTTGCCACAACAACCCCTCTTGAAGAGATTGATTTTATCAACGAAGCTCGCAGACTCAACGAACAGGCTTCGCAAGAAGCCCTCAAAGGCAACTACGGGCATTCGCTCGGCAAAACCCTGAGCCGACCTCTCGGAAGGGGCATCATGGGTGACAGCATCTTCTCACATATTCTCTCAGCTACCAGTAGCGCATGTGATGCACGTATGGCAGGTGCCATGATACCTGTCATGAGCAACTCCGGTAGTGGCAATCAAGGTATTGCAGCTACGATGCCTGTTGTGGTCTTTGCTGAGGAAAACCACAACACAAACGAAGAACTGACAAGAGCACTAACAATGAGCCACTTAGCCGCCATCTACATTAAGCTGAGTCTGGGTAGACTAAGTGCTCTCTGTGGATGTGTCGTTGCCTCGACAGGAAGTAGTTGTGGCATCACATACTTAATGGGAGGCAGTTATGAGCAGGTTGCTTTCAGTGTAAAGAATATGATTGCCAACCTTGCCGGCATGGTTTGTGATGGTGCAAAACCCAGTTGTGCATTGAAGGTTTCAAGCGGCGTATCTACCGCTATCCTGTCTGCCATGCTTGCCATCCAAAACAGACATGTAACTTCGGCTGAAGGTCTGATCGAAGATGATGTGGACCGTTGTATACACAACCTCACCAGAATGGGTTCTGAAGGCATGAACGAGACAGACCGTCTGGTGCTGGACATTATGACCCACAAAAAGAACAAGTAGTGTTACACCCTATCGTCAGCAATCTTCCATCTCCAGAGCAGTTCACCTATCCTCACTGCTACACCCCTCATCCTCTATGCATCCTCGCTGCCGAAGAGGTCAAGCATTATTTGTCTTCACATCAGGAATGGGCAGAGGAAATAGGCCGAGGAAAGATGTTTGGCGTACTGGTTTGCGAATGCGACTCATCTGATAACAGCCAAACAGGAAAGGGTATCCAACGCGGATTTCTGGCAGCCTTCTCAGGGACTTTAGATCGCAAGACACAACATACATATTTTGTCCCACCCGTCTTTGACCTCATGGCTCCTGGCAGTTATTTCAAAGAGGAAGAAGCTGCTATCAGTCAAATCAATGCCCGTATCCAGGAAAACGACTCTTCCGACTTGCGTGCCGAACGCAAGACTCGCTCCATAGCTCTCCAAAGATGGCTTTTCTCACAATACCATTTACTGAACGCGAAAGGCGTAGAAGCAGAAATGCTTTCACTATTTGAAGGCATCATCCCCCCATCCGGCACTGGAGATTGTTGCGCCCCGAAACTACTTCAGGCAGCCTACAATATGCACCTCAAACCACTCTGTATGGCAGAATTCTGGATGGGAGCCTCTCCCAAGGAAGAGATCAGAAAGGAAGGCAATTTCTACCCAGCCTGTAGCGCCAAATGCAAACCGCTGCTGAGACACATGCTACAAGGACTGAATGTTGAGCCTAACCCTTTACTACAGACCATCAGTGAAAAGATGACCATTGTATACGAGGATGAAGATATCGTTGTCATCAACAAACCTTCAGGTATGCTGGCTGTTCCAGGCAAAGACCCTTTGCCCTCTGTACAAGAAGAGATCAAAGAGCAATATCCTCATGCAGAAGGACCGCTGATCGCACATCGCCTTGACATGGACACATCAGGATTGATGGTGCTAGCACTCAACAACAACACCTACCATAATCTGCAGGACCAATTCCTACATCACAAGGTGCAGAAAAGATACTCGGCCTTAGTTGACGGAGTATTACCTGTCGGCCAAAAAGGACGTATTGACCTACCCATTTGTCCCGACATCACAGATCGGCCACGCCAAATGGTGAATTATGAATACGGCAAACGAGCCATCACCGAATATAAGGTGGTAGCAAGCAATGGCAGCCAATCACTCCTGCACCTTTGGCCACATACAGGCAGAACACACCAATTACGCGTTCATTTAGCTCATCCTTCAGGATTGGGCACCCCCATCGTAGGAGACAGACTCTATGGACATGCAGGAAAAAGACTTATGCTACATGCAGAAGAACTGAGTTTCACACATCCCTCTACAGGCGAAAGCATCTCTTTCTGTCAGCCGTGCAACGGACTACAGCTCTAGTAATCTAAACCAGGCAAAGCAACACCAATATTCCCACTATCTCCAAAAGGCAATAGTATTGTACCTTTCGAGTTGCCTGCATTCCCACTCCCATCACAAATATCAGGATGTAGAGCAGAAGTACATGACCAATGTGAATTTCTGGTACTCTCATTGTGCTTCCAGGCAACATTCCTGCAAAATCAAGCATTGCATTCTCCAACCCCATGAACCAGTTCAAGGCAAATGACAGGGAATGAGACACCAACTCTATGTTCACAAGGCAAAAGAACAACAGGGCCAGTCCCAGATAGAGCAAAATGGTGGTCATAGGCACCAGGATAATGCTGACAAGAGGTTGCCATGGTTGGAATTGATGGAAATATAACAAACACAGGGGCATTGTTCCAAACCAGGCAGAGAGCGACACTGCTGACAGTTGCCATAAGCGACGCAAGAAACTACCCATACGAGAGGTTGGAAAACTATAATAAGGGACAATCTCCGATATCACAGGGCAAAGCCAAATCAGCGCACCAACAGCGGCGAAACTGAGTTGGGTGCCAATATCAAAAAGAGACATAGGGTCAAGAAGCAACATTAATAACAGTGTATTGGCCAGTGTTATACTGCCATGACTTCTGGATGTGGCAAACAGATTTAAATAAAACAAAGTTGTCATCAGCATGGCACGCAGCAAAGACTGTGGCATACCCGCCATCAAGCAGTAACTCCACAACAAGATCAATGAAGCTATGAGAATCGGCCAACGCCAACGAGAAAAACGGGCCCTCCTCAAGAACAAGAATGAAAGGATAGCAATAAAAATGCCTAGATGAAGACCTGACAGAGCCAGCAAATGCTGCACTCCAGCACCACGAAATCGCATCTTTTGCTCTTGCGTCAAGGGTTCTCTGTCTCCCAACAACATTGCATTCAATACTGCCACATTTTCTTCGCTCAAGCCACTGTCAAGCAAACACTTCCTGACGTAGTCCGATGAACGCTTGGAGAACCGTACCACCAATGTAGGAGAATCATCTGCAATGCGTTGCTCTGTCATCTGTTGTCGCATAGTACACCACATGGCTCCTACCAAAATGACATTAAAACCTAAAGTAAACCAAGGACTTCCTTTACGCCAGAACTGCAAAAGAAGCATCACGAATCCTAACGACAAAGCTACAAGCATCCAAGACCATGATAAATGGAAAAGACTTGCCGTGGCTATTCCTACTGCTAAACTGATGACTGTGACCCACTGCAACATAACCTAACCACAAAACCTCAACTTGATCATGAAAAAAATTAAGAGATTTCAAGGACTTTAAGCAGCTTATCTACCACCAAAAATCGTACCTCAAACCCTGCATATTCCATCGTGTAAATGCGTGAGGCATCATTCTGATAGTGTGGACGAGGATCTTGGGCAAGAACTTCACGTAAAGCATCTATCTGTACTGGAGTCAATTTAACTTTCAACTCCCCCGGCATCTGTACCTCCAATGGATCTATCTGATTATTCATCTGTTCCGCGAAACCACCCGTTGCCTCGGGATGGGAATCGGTAAAAGGCAGATAGGGCTTGATATCAAATATAGGAGTGCCGTTCATCAAATCAGCACCACTTACCCAGAGAAGAGGACCATGGGGTGACTGCCACTCGATACGCTCTAACTTAACCGAACTCAATCCTATGGGATTAGGTCGAAAAGGAGAACGAGTAGCCCACACTCCCATACGAACATTACCCCCCAAGCGTGGGGGACGAACAGTTGGAGACCATTCTCCCTCAGGACGATGCGCCTCAGAAAAGTCCCACAGAAGCCAAATATGGGAATAGCCCTCCAATCCCCTGAATGCGTCAACATTACGATATTCCGGGAGGAATTCAATGTAACCTAGGCTATTGGGTGATAGACCGCTTTGACGTGGCACACCAAACTTGGTCGTAAAATCCGTATGGATATGAGCTATTGGGTTCATGGAAATCTCTTCGACTCTTTATCTCGTTGACTAGTTATTAAGCTAGCCTATCATCCGATGCTGATTAACTTGATCTCAAAAATAAGCGTAGAACCTCCGGGAATCACATTGTCACCACGCATGCCGTAGCCCATTTCGGCTGGAATATAAACCATCCAATGATCACCTATATGCATATTGACAAGCGCAATTTGAAAACCGCCAATCAGCTCGTTCACACGAAATGCTTCAGGATATCCCCTTAAAAAAGCATCATCAAAGACCTTCCCAGTAATTAGTGAACCACGGTAATAGCAAGAAACTATACTGCGTGGGGTGACGGTTCCTGTACCATCTCCTTCCTCGACAACCTTGTATAAGACACCCCCTCTAAGTTCCTTGATTCCTTCTTCCTTACGAATATCTTCAAGGAATATGGTATTTTGTTTGATGTACTGTTCCTTTTTCTTTGCCACGTCGTCTTTGAAATATTAAGCATCTGCCTTTCGCAGATAATCAACAAAACGGAAAGTAAATGGATGTTTTTCGTCTATCTCATGACATTGTACCTGTGTTGCTTCCCACTCGGAATGATCAAATTCAGGAAAGAAGGCGTCAGCCTGTTCTGGAACGTTGTCTACCTCTGTGAGGCAAAGACGATTGGCATAAGGTAGGGCCTCTTTGTAAACACTTGCACCACCGATAATGTAGATGTCTTCATTGGGCGCACACGAATTCAAAGCCTCCTCCAAGGATGCAAAAACCTCAGCTCCAGGAATGGTTGTATGCTGTCGAGTTAATACCACGTTACGGCGATTAGGAAGAGGTCCCTTGGGGAAAGATTCAAAAGTGAGCCTACCCATGATGATGGTATGTCCAGTAGTGAGCGTGCGGAAACGCTTCATATCATCGGGCAACCAATAGATGAGTTTGTTATGATTGCCAATAGCCAAATTCTCCGCAACAGCAGCAATTAATGTAATCATTGTGGGATGGGCATTTGACGCTTTATGGCCTCATTGAATGATATTATAGTCTCAGAACGCTGAATGCCCATTGGCTGCAACTGTCCGTGAATAATACTCAAAAGATGATGATTGTCACGTGCATAAATCTTCAGAAACATATCATAGTCACCAGTTGTGAAATGGCACTCAACGACTTCTGGAATCTTTTTTAGACACTCCACTACACGAGAACAGTCTGTGGGATCCTTCAGGAAGATACCAACAAATGCACATGTGCTGTAGCCGATCATTTCGGGATCAAGCGTAAACTCCGAACCTTTAATAATACCCAACTGGGTGAGTTTCTGTATACGCTGATGTATTGCTGCACCTGACACGTCACACACACGTGCTACCTCAAGGAAGGGGATGCGGGCATTATCTGCAATAATAGAAAGAATCTTGCGATCCAACTCGTCAATATTAGGTTGTGTCATAATATATTGAATTTATGAAAGCAAAGTTACAAATTAACAATAAAACAACCAAACATTATTGCAAAATAAAACCAAAAGCTGCCGCAGAAAGATAAAATCTTAAGTCAAGAACCCAAAATACTAAACAGAAAAAAGCGGTGATATATCATTATACCACCGCCTAATTTTATGATTGGAGTAAATTATTTACCCTTGCTTGTTGCAGAATAGTTCAACTTGAGTGCATAAGACTTACGCAGCACCTCTTTGATATCGGTGATGATACCCATCTGAGTATTAACATCAGCCTTAATAGAGATGACCTGACGAGTCTGGTCCTGCATTCCCTGACGCTCCTGTGCAACGAAGTCCATTACCTCACGAGGATCAGCATAACGATCGTTAAGCTGAATACGAGTACCGGTACCAAACTGACCACGGAGTGCGTCTGTTGGAGGACCAACGTAGATATAAGAAACATCAGACTTGTGCTCAAGTTTTTCCAACTGAGTACCCTGAGGAGTGCTCAACTTCACCTTAAGTGTAACCTCACGCATGGTTGTTACCATCATGAAGAAGAACAAGATGGTGAAGATCAAGTCGGGCAGAGATGAGGTACTCAACTCCGGCATCTCGCGGCTTCCTTTTTTCTTTGCCATAGTTCTATAATTACTGTGAAAGTTTTGAATAATCGATAGGTTCTGCCTCAGAAATCTTCTGAGGATAGATGGTACGAATTGCACCCTGTTGATCCTCACTCAAAGCAGAGAAGGGTTTACCTGCGAAGAGCTTCTTACTCTTCTCGTCACGCACATCATTGTATGCCTTTACGAGTGCATCCTGTACTGCGAAGTATGCAGCGTATGGTGTACCACGGTCAGACTGGAGTGAGATGACATGCTTCTCGGCGCACTGCTGAAGATCGCTCAAGCCAGGTACTCTCTGCAGAGTCATCTCAGGACCTTGATCCTCACCGGGGTGAGGCATACCCATGATGAACTTCTTACACATGTCACACAACAGTTCCATATCGGCAGGGTTGGATGAATCCAACTTCTGACCACCGCTGATCATAATCTTACCAACAGAGTTGATACTTACCTTGAAGATGTTCCTCTCGTTGATCTGAACTGCAGTATTCTCCTGGTTTTCAGGTGGGGGCGGCAGACGACGGGTAAGACCCTTGTCTGAGTCCATTGAAGTGGTCACCAGGAAGAAGATGAGCAGCATGAATGAGATATCCGCGGTAGAACTGGTGTTCAGTCCTGGCATCTTTTTCTTACTTGCCATATCTCGAAGTAGTTATTAGTTCTTTGATTCTTTCTTCCATCCTATCTGGTGCAAGTATAAAACGCCGTTCATACTTGCCACCCGATAAGAATAGAAAATATGTGTTTGGAAGATCCTTAATTCTTGTTACCAAGCTTGTAAATGATACCAGTAGCACAACCGATAACAGCAATGATAGCCAAAATGGTCAGTGCATAGATGGTATAGCAATAGCCGTCAGCAAGTGCCTCGTCACCCTCACCACCAGCTACGAGGCTGAAGATGAAGTAAAGTACGAATGTTGCAACTACGGCTGCAATAACACGAATCAAACCCCAATCCTTATTCCTCACTGACATTACTGCATTTGCAAGCATACCAATTACCATGATAGCGCCATATGCGTACATGCCGTACATGAGAATATCAGTACCAGTGTCCTCCGCGCCGAGCACGAAGCAGAGCACAAGCAACAAGATTGCCAAGCCCAGCAAGGTCCACATGGTCAATTTTGATATTAACTGAGTCTTCATATTTTATTATTATTAATAATGTGGGGCAATGTTATTTCTTACTTCTTGCACTTGGGAGACTTAACGCAAATCTCGAGAAGCTCCTGAGCAGTCTCCTCCATTGAGCAGGTGATAGCCTCAACGCGAGAAAGGATGTAGTTGTAGAACAACTGCAGAATAAGAGCAACAACGATACCGAAGATGGTGGTAATCAAAGCGACCTTCATACCGCCGGCAACAACGGTTGGGCTGATATCACCAGCAGCCTGGATGTCATCGAATGCCTGAACCATACCGATTACAGTACCCAAGAATCCCAGAGAGGGAGCCATAGCGATGAACAAGGTGATCCAAGAGCAGTTCTCCTCAAGGTAAGTGCCCTGTACCTCAGCCTCCATGTTGATAGTACGCTCGATAGTAGCGATATCATTCATATCATCGCTGTTAAGAGCAACGAGTGCCTTCTTGCAAACCTTAGCGATAGTGCTACGGCTAGCCTGGCAGTAAGCGATAGCCTCGTCAATCTGGTTAGCAGCAACATACTCAGCAACCTTGCTGCAGAACTTGCGACGATCACCAGCAGCGAGTGAAAGGTAAACAATACGCTCAATACAGAGAGCCAAACCGAGAACGAGTGCGATAGCAACCAATGCCATGAAACCAGCACCACCCTCGATGAACTTCTCCTTCAGTACCTTGTGGATACCAGCGCTTTCTTCCTCTGTAGCGCCTTCAGCGGGAGCAGCAGCCTCCTCCTCAGCGGGAGCGGGAGCCTCAGCAGCAACAGAATCCTGATCCTCAGTAGCAGCAGAATCTACAACCTCAGTAGCAGGTGCTTCATCCTGAGCCATTACATTGCTTGTCATACCGAATGAGCAGACAAGAGCCATCGCAACAATTGCAAATAACTTTTTCATTTTTGTGTGTAATTTTAAAGATTATTAATTATTGTTTTTTCTTATTTTCTCGTTTTTCATGTCATCCCTCTCGGGAATCACTGAGGTCAGCACTTACCTCTGCGGAGAGAGGGGGATTCGAACCCCCGATACGCTTTTGGCGTATACACGCTTTCCAGGCGTGCCTCTTAAGCCACTCGAGCATCTCTCCTTCACTTTCATCAGCAATTTCGAAGTCTCGCTCGGCCTTCTGTGCTCTAAATCGGGTGCAAGTTACAAAAAAATTATGACTTGCACACCAATTCCGATACAAATATATCTATTTTTTTGTTGAAAACCACTATATAGGGCGAAAAAGTTTCATCTTTTGCCTAATTTTCTTTCTATTTTGCCTCTAAACTGCGTTTATAGCGGGAAAAATGCGCCGTGCATTGCACGTTGTGACATCTTCCACCTCTGCCAGAGAAACTTGATAGATTTCAGATAACTTTTGCGCCACAAGTCTTACGTACGAACTCTCATTACGCTTCCCTCTGTTGGGTACAGGAGCAAGGTATGGACTATCCGTCTCCAAGACAATTCGTTCAAGAGGGACATCCCGAAGTGCATCTGGCAGTATGGCTTTTTTGTAAGTCAACACGCCTCCTATCCCGAGCACAAATCCGTCGAAAGAGAGCAACTCGCGCGCTTCTTCTGCATTGCCACCAAAACAGTGAAACACACCTGTCAAACCATCCTTTCGGTGTGCATTCATGATATCCACCAGTTCTTTCTGTGCAGAGCGGGAGTGTATCATCAACGGTAGACCAAGGTCTCTTGCCCATTCTATCTGCATCTCAAAAGCGTCAAGCTGCTGCGTTTTGCGCGAATCATCCCAGTAGAAGTCCAGTCCGACCTCACCTACAGCAACATAAGGGTGATTAGGCACCAATAGCAACCGATGCATACGTTCGAGGACTTGGAGATAGTCATCCTCGAGATCAGTGGGATGTAGCCCCATCATGGGGTAACAGTAACCAGGGTGTGCCTGGCAAAGTGCCATCATCAGGGGGATAGTCTCCTCGTTGACATTGGGCAGCAGTATCTTTTCCACCCCAGCCTCACGGGCACGCAATACCACTTCATCACGATCTTCAGCAAATTCGGGGCCGTATATATGACTATGAGTGTCTATCATACGATCATACAGTTGATTAACAAAGGAAACTTTTGGTTGAAACTTATGACTTACGATTCATGAGTCTTTGAGCAATTTCGGCAAGCACAACCTTTCGTTTCTCCGGTAGCTTTACAGCAGACAGATACTGCATAGCCTCCTTATAATAGGCATCCATGAGGTTTTGTGCGAGAGCAGGCACGCCAATCTCATTGTACAATGCTGTCACGGCAGCTATCTTATCCTCAGCCACAGGGCTTTCTGCATCAATCCATCGCTGCAACTCGTTACGTTGTTCCGGATTAGCCAAACGCAGAGCGTTGATCAGCATATATGTCTTCTTGTTGCACATGATGTCGCCACCAATCTTCTTGCCGAAGGTCTTGAAGTCGCCATACACATCCAGATAATCGTCCTGCAACTGGAACGCAAGACCTAGTTTCTCGCCGAAATGATACAGCGCCTCCACATCTTCACTTGGGGCATCAGCCAGAATAGCTCCCATCTTCAGCGCGCAAGCCAAGAGGACTGAAGTCTTCAAGCGAATCATCTCGATATACTCCTCCTCTGTCACATCATTGCGAGTCTCGAAATCAATATCATACTGCTGCCCTTCATCAATCTCGATGGCCGTCTGGGTGAAAAGTTGAACGATTGCGGGAATATGTGCAGTATCACAAGTGGCCACTCGTTGCATTGCCAGCACCAGCATGTTGTCACCACTGAGAATAGCAGTATTGTCATTCCACTTCTTGTGTACGGTCTGATTACCACGACGCACATCTGCTCTGTCCATCAAGTCGTCATGCAGAAGGGTGAAATTATGGTAAGTCTCCAGTCCAATGGCGGGCATTAATGCCTTTTCCACATCTTCGCGATAAAGATTGTAGGCCAAAAGAACCAAGACAGGACGAATACGCTTGCCACCCAGCGAGAGAACATAGTCAATGGGGGCATACAATCCTCTGGGTTCACGATCTTGGGGTAGTGCTTCGATGGCACGAGCCACCATCTGCTGCAATTCTTCGAGTCTATACATAATAATATATAAATGAAGGGTTATGAGGTTATGAGGTAATAGAGGGTTATGAGGTAATGAGGCAATAGAGGGTTATGTAGAAGGGTTTTTAGAACAAAGATAGGCTACCCCGAGAGCAGCCTATCCTATTATCTTATAATGTATTTCCTGATTGCCAAGTATTACTGCAAGCGGAACATTACGGGCAAGTTGAAGTATGAACGTACGGTACGAGTACCCTGACGTGCGGGCTTCCACTTTGGCATCATCTTGATGACACGAGTAGCCTCCTTTGACAGATCCTCATCGGGTGAGCGGGTAATCTGTACATTACCGATCGAACCGTCCTTCTCAACGACGAACTTCACCATTACACGACCCTGGATACCCTGATCCTGAGCACGTGAAGGATACTTGATGTGGTCATACAACCACTTGTACAATGCCTCATCACCACCGGGGTAAGATGCCATAACCTCAGGTACCTCGAGGATTCGGTTATCATCAACCTCATCAACTACAGGACCAGCAGAAACAGCGGGACCAACCACACTGGGAGCACCAGTACCCTCAGTACCGATGATTACCTGGTTAACCTCCTCAGAAGTCTCGATCTTCTCTTCCTTGATCTCAACCTCGTCCTCCACAATCTGGAGCACCTCGGGGGTAACATTGTTATTTACTACAGGAGCGGCAGGCTGCTGCTCTTCCTGTATTGTCACAGGAATCATGTCCTCGTCCTGAGGAACAGACTCATAGATAATCTCTTCTTCCTCGATCTTGGGGTCTCTCCAGGTTCTTTCCAGAATGAAGAAACACGCAGCACCAGCGAAGCACAAACCTGCGAGGAAACCCGTAGACTTGCCGTTGAAGAGGTTCGTTGAAATAGTGTTCATAGTATATTATGTTTTTTCGTTTTTCTTGTATTCGGGACAAATTTAGCACATTTTTTTTATTCGACCTTGCATTTTGCCCCTTTTTTTTCTCTTTCAGGCACATTTTTGCCAAATAGAGAGCAAAAGTTATGCTTTATATACTAAAAATAATGTAACTTTGGGCATTCAATTGAAACCAGACAGACAGATGAGACGCTTTTACATTCTTATACATTTACTCTTGGCCAGTTCTATTGCTGCACTTGCTCAGGAGAGCAGAAGCGTCTTCAACTTCCTGTCACTTTCTTCAGCCTCTCATGCCGTAGCATTAGGTGGCCGTAATATCTCCGTTATCGAGGACGACCTTTCCCTCACTTTCCAGAATCCAGCCCTGCTGAGTAGTGTATCTGACAACAGCATGAACCTGAACTTCCTGACCTATATGAAGGGAAGCAAGATGGGCAGTGCAGCCTTCAGCAAGATTGCAGGTAAGCGTGGCACATGGGGAGTCAACGCGCAGTTTGTGGGTTACGGCAGTATCAAGGAAACCTTGGAAACGGGACAGGTCATAGGCGACACACAAGCTCTGGACATGGCTATCAGCAGTATGTATAGCTACAATATGTCAGACCATTGGGCTGGTGGTGTCTCTGGCAAGTTCATCTATTCCAAATATGCCGGATACAATTCAGTAGCCTTGGCTGTAGACCTTGGCGTCAACTATTACGATTTGGAGAAAGACCTCTCTTTTTCTGCCGTTTTCGCCAACCTTGGTGGACAAGTGAAGGCTTTCGGTGATGAACACGAGAAGTTGCCTTTTGACCTCGCCGTTGGTGTTACCAAAGGCATTGCCCATGCTCCCATTAAGGTATCAGTGACCTTCAACGATCTGACTCGCTGGAGCAAGGATTATTTCTATACTGATGGCGAGGAACCCAGTTTTGGCCGTATTTTCATGAACCACCTCAACCTGGGTGCCGAACTGCGCCCCACTGATCGTACCTACATCGCACTCGGATATAATTTCAGAAGGGCCAGCGAAATGAAAGCTGCAGGTTCTTCACATGCTGCAGGTCTGACTTGCGGAGCAGGTATCATGCTGAATCGCTTCAAGTTGGGCGTAGCCTATGCCAAGTACCACGTCAGCGCTCCCAGCCTGTCTCTCAGCGTAGGATACAGCCTATAATCGTCTAACATTCAATACGCATTATACATTTATGAAAAAGATCACAATAGCCATTGACGGACATTCATCATGTGGCAAGAGTACCATGGCCAAGGACCTGGCTCGCGAGTTGGGCTATGTCTATATCGATACAGGCGCCATGTACCGTGCCGTAACCCTCTTCAGCATCCAAAAGGGCTTGTTCACCGAAGAAGGCATTGATACCGAGACCCTTCGTCAGAAGATGGGCGAGATCACCATCAGTTTCAAGTTCAACCCAGAGACTGGTCGCCCTGACACCTATCTTAACGGTGAGCGCGTGGAAGATCGCATACGCACGATGGAGGTTTCCAACAAGGTCAGCCCTATCGCAGCCCTGGACTTCGTTCGTGAGGCAATGGTTGCCCAACAGCAGGAAATGGGCAAGGGTGGTGGCATCGTGATGGATGGTCGTGACATTGGCACTACCGTCTTCCCCAATGCCGAACTGAAGATCTTTGTAACAGCCTCTGCCGAGGTACGTGCACAGCGTCGTTATGACGAACTCACCGCCAAAGGCGAAACATGTGATTTCCAAGAGATTCTGCTTAACGTACAGGAGCGTGACCGTATTGACAGCACCCGTGCCGTAAGTCCTCTGCGCCAAGCTGATGACGCCATCGTGCTGGACAACAGTAACATCACCATCCCCGAGCAGAAGGAGTGGTTGCTGGAACAAGTGAAGAAGATCATCGGATAAGGGTATGATCATAGAGATAGACCAAGGATCGGGTTTCTGCTTCGGCGTAACGCGTGCTATCAGCAAGGCTGAGGAGGAGTTGACTGGCGGCAAGACACTCTACTGCCTGGGAGATATCGTACACAACGGACAGGAGTGCAACCGTTTACAGCAACTTGGCCTTAAGACCATCGAGCACGAGGAATTTGACAACCTGCATGACGAGACCGTCCTGCTGCGTGCTCATGGCGAACCTCCACATACCTATCAGGTGGCACAGGAGAACAATATAGAGATTGTAGACGCTACATGCCCCGTAGTACTGCATCTGCAAGAGCGTATCAAGCGTGAGTTCGACACTGACCTGGATCACAACAAGCAGATTGTCATCTTCGGGAAGAATGGTCATGCTGAGGTACTTGGCCTAGTAGGACAGACCAATGGCACCGCTATCGTCATTGAGAAACCCGAGGAGGTAGAGAAGCTTGATTTCAATCGCGACATCTACCTCTATTCCCAGACCACCAAGTCACTGGACGGATTTCGCCTCGTGGTGGAACTCATCAAGCAAAACATCCACCCCTCTGCCACCTTCCAGTACTACGATACCATTTGTCGTCAGGTAGCCAATCGTATGCCCCATATCCGCGATTTCGCTTCGCGCCACGACGTGGTGCTGTTTGTATGTGGCAAGAAAAGCAGTAATGGCAAGGCCCTCTTCGAGCAGTGCCAGCAAGCCAATCCCCACTCCTATATGATAGACGCAGCCAGCGAGATAGATACCCGCTGGCTGGATGGTTATGACTCGGTAGGCATTTGTGGTGCCACCAGTACGCCCAAATGGTTAATGGAGGAGTGCAAAGTACGCATCGAGCAGTTGCTTGGCTGCCACAAATGACGTCTTCTGTCCCTCCAGTACAGTCTTTTCCTGAGCCACCAGCATATCGCTGATCGTTGGGTTCTGGAAGAAACTGTTTCTCAGCTGTTCATTGATGCTTTCGTACATCCAGTACTTGGCCTGCTCGTTTCGGCGGTGCTCGAAGTACCCATTCTCCTTTACGAAGTCAATGTACTTGTATATCATGTCCCACACTTCCTTGATGCCATATCCGTAGAAGCCGCTGTAAGTCAGCACCTGGGGCAACCAACCACTGTCTGGCATGGGGAAAAGATGAAGGGCATTGCGGAACTGTGTGGCTGCCAACTGACACTTGTCTACATTGTTACCGTCACACTTGTTGATCACAATGCCATCAGCCATCTCCATGATACCACGCTTGATACCCTGCAGTTCATCACCTGTTCCTGCCAACTGAATGAGCAGGAAGAAGTCCACCATCGAGTGGCAAGCCGTTTCACTTTGACCCACACCTACCGTCTCTACGAATATCTTGTCGTAACCTGCTGCTTCACAGAGGATAATGGTCTCACGAGTCTTACGGGCTACACCACCCAACGAACCAGCAGAGGGACTGGGACGAATGAACGAATCGGGATGTATAGAGAGTTTCTCCATGCGAGTCTTGTCACCCAGGATACTGCCTTTTGTCCTTTCCGAACTGGGGTCAATGGCCAACACGGCCAGTTTGCCACCATATTCCTTCAACACATGTATGCCAAACTCATCGATGCTGGTGCTCTTACCTGCTCCTGGTACACCACTGATACCTATGCGTACAGACTTGCCGCTATAGGGCAGACACTTCTCGATAACCTCTTGAGCCACAGCCTGATGTTCGGGATTGGTACTCTCCACCAGGGTCACGGCCTGACCCAGGATAGAGGCATTGCCCTGCAGGATTCCCTCGATGTAGTCATTGGCAGTGAGGCGCCGACGTGCAAAGCGTCCACGCTTCATATAGGGATTGACAATTGAGGGCTGCTCCACGCCGCTATTCACGACCAGACCAGCATATTCTGATGAATTTTCGGGATGTTCCATTATTGTTCGACTTTTACATTGATGACACATTTTGAGCGTTGGGGATCATTGGTGATGAGCAATACCCTGGGACGGTTCTTGGCCTTCTTCAGGAACTTCTCGTTCACCGACACCTTCAACTTGGTGCTCTTGCCAGACTCAATCACACGATGGTCCAGACTGACGGAAAGGGCTTGGTTGAACACCTGGATTGAACGTATTTCCAGAGCATCCTGTCCCTCGTTACTGACGGTCAGTTCCATCTTCATCTTCTTCCTCTCCTTCTCAGTCAACGTGGTGAAATCCAGCTCCTCTGTCGAGAACTTGATCTGCGGTGCCTTGGCCAACTGTTCCTCCGTGAGTTTCGAGAAGTCGGGCAACAAGACGGCAGAGACCAGTATCTCGTTCGCCTCGCTCACCTTGTCACCTGGATAGCGACTCAGGAAGATACGTGTCTGGTTCAAGCCCAATGTACGCAGTTTCTCACTGTCCAGTATCAGGCGTACCTTACCCGACCTTCCACCAGCAATCACCTCGGGCACACACTGCATCGTAAGGTAGTCGGGCAAGTGCATCAGCTCAGGGCGATAGGGGTCACGCTCCAGGTTAGCCACCTGAAACTCCGCTATAGGCTGGTCTCCTCGGTTCACATTATCATACTCAATATAGTTGGCATTCAGCCTCAGGCTACCCAGGTCAATGGGGAAATCATCAGCGAAATCCAGCAACTCTGTCACCACGCGACCTTCCATGGAGAGGTAAGTAGGTTCCTGGCTATCAGAGGTGTATACGGCCAGTTCCTTGTAGAAGGTGCCCAGCATCTTGGCATCATACACGGCCGTGATCAGGCCCGTCTTGCCAGGTTCGATGCTACCCTTGGTCCATTCCACAGTCGTACAGCCACAAGAAGGGATAACCTTCTGTATCTCAAATGCCTTCTTACCCTTGTTCTTGAATGCAAAATTCACGATTTTGGGTTTCTGAAAGAGTATCTCCCCCACCCTTACCCGTGAGGTTTCAGCTACAAAGTTCGTCTGTGCGAAGGTCAGCGTAGCCGCCATATACAGCCCCAGACAAACCATTATTCTATATATCCAATTCTTCATTTCCGTGCCAGAATATTACAATACATCTGCAAAATTACAAAAAGAAAGGCAATTCCCAAAATCTCACACCTTAAAAACACACGAATTGTTAGTTAGTTAGGTTAGATGAGCAAGGCACACCTACGGATTTGCTGAAAGAGAGGGGATAAACTAACCTAACTAACTAACAAATTATAATTTATTTTCTCTATCTATATACTCCCCTGTTCGTCACCCCCATGCATCATCTCTATCTACTTCCCCACACATACACAGAAAAAAAATAGCAATTTGTTAGTTAGTTAGGTTAGTTGTTAGACACAGGGTGGATGCACAAGAGGCACGCGCTCTGAGGACCTAACCTAACTAACTAACAAATTACACTATACATATCATTTGTGCCCTACCGTACGCATACCTGCCTCCAGACGGCGGATAAGGTCGCGCTTATCTGTAGAAGGAGAGAATACAAATCCTTCAATTACAGATAGTTGACCATCGTCCTCCTGCCAAGCATAGCTGACGAAAGGCCCACCCATTGCACCATTGCGCATCTGCCAAAGACCACGTAGTTCGGTAATCATCTTGCCATCCTGAGCACGCTTGCTGAGCCATACAACGGGTTTTTCTTGCTCCCAAACCGTCTCAACCCACTGATCGGGACGACTGCCTGGGATGTTTTCAGCCAACACAGAGTCGCGAAGATGAACCAGGTCCTCGAGGGTTGGGCACTGAGGGTTGAACGATGCAGGAACGCGGTAATACACGAAGTTCAACTGCTTCTCGTTGGTACGCGAACTAGCCCAGAAACAATCCTTACCCTGCTTCACATAGGCTATCTCCTCGGGCAGGAGTCCGTCAAGACCATATTTCTGCAGGGCCGTACGCACCTTCTTGCTATGATGGCGTTTGAAGGTGGATTGTATCATACTGAACTGGTGATCAAGGAGTACCTGGCGAACCTTCTCGGCATTCAGGCGAATATACGTCTGCAGCGAGGCAATGTCCGGAGCACTCAGCAAAGCCTGGATTTGTGGTTTGGCATCTACATCGTAGGCCAATTGCAACTGAGCATCTGCCTGACCATGGACAATCTTCACCAGCAACTTGCTATGCATCTTCAGCATCTCGCCCTTGTAGATAGACAGGGGTACACGCGAGACACGAAAAAATCGTTCAGACTGGTTCAAACCAGGGATATCACACTCCAGGATTTCCTTCAACGTATCCTTCAATTCACTGGCCATCACCTCCTTATCCAGTACCAGCAACACCTCACAAGGCTGACCAATGGAACTGGCTGTGGGCGATTTACGTTCACCCGATGAGGATTTCGTGCATGCCAAGAGACTCAAGGAGGCCACAATGGCTAAAAGGATGCGAAGGTATCTCATAACAATCAAAAAGATTAGTGATCAATATTTACCCAATAGTGTTCAACTTAGTTTGACTTCTTTCCATCTACAATGCAGGTTTCGCACGTTCTTTTTTACCTGTTTTCTACGTACAGCCTACGTATAGCCTACGTACAGCCTACGTACAGCCTACGTAAACGTACGGTGTTTGTACGGTGATTGTACGGTGATTGTACGGTGTTTGTACGTATATAGTACGATGTCTCAACGTAAAGAACAGCGTCACCACACTTGCGATGCTTTTTATCTATAACTGAAAACTGGCATTTTTATTTTGCAGGACTGATCCTAAGATTGCTCGTGTAAGCACGGAACTCCGGGGCATAGAGGCACTCGATGGTGGTGATTCCGGCACTATACTGACCGGGGCGCTCCACGAGGATATCCTCCTCAAGTACATAGGTTCCCTTAGGCATACGTTCGATGTAATAGTCTGTACTGCTGTCTCTTACGGAGCGATAGAAGGCCAAGCCGTTACTATACGAATAGCCCGAATACTTGAGAGTGGGTTCGCAAGCTGCAGGACGTGGAGCACGCAGCATCACGTACTCATAATCACGCTTGGCGGTGATGACGTAGCGCACGTGAACACGGTCACCCATACGCATCTCTCCACCCTGGTTGGTCTTGGACAGACTGATCTCACGACGGATGTTGATGTCCTGCCAAGTGGCTGAAACACTGTCTATCTGCTGTTCAAACTCGGCATAGACGGCACCCCAACTCTCACCCTTACTACGCTTCGTGATGGTCAGTTTCTGGGCAGAAGGCACGCTGATCTCGCTCTTCAGATACCCCTTACGGTTATCAGGCGAGGTGAGACGCTGGGTATGGCCCTCACCCTTTACATCCAATACATCTTGAGCCTCATCCTGCACGTCTTCCATACCAGCCGTGAGCAGAGCATAAACGGCATCAACGGTGTTGGCAGGTGTGTCCCAATCCGTGGTACGCTTCTCCATCAAAAGCCATTGACGCAGACCTTGCCACAATTCGGTAGCCTCTGGACGAGTCTGCTGTACAGCCTCCATAATCTGGGTGTGGATGCGTATCTTGCAGTCAATGCAGGTGAAACTGCCACTGGGATAGTCGATGCAGCGACCTGTCTCGGGTGTACCCACCAGGTACTTCTCCACGCCATCCATCAGACGGTTCGTAGCACGGTTCTTGTCCTGCAACTTGAGTACGATAGCAGCCTGAGCACGATCCTCAATCTTCCAGTCATCAGCCACCTTGGAGAGTTCCTTCAAGAGGCGTTTCTCATTGCTATCCAACGACTTACCCATCAAGGTAACGACATACAGATGGTCGAGGACGGAGGTGTTGATGTACGAATCCTTGTCCAAACGACTACGCAGGTACTTGATGCCCAGGTCTATCATCTCCTGCAGTTCGGCATCATCCGAATGTGTCAGATTGTACAGGCGAGCCATGCGATACATCACCTCACGTGTCAGGTATGTACTGCCCAAGAAACCAGGGCACCATGAGAAGGAACCATCGACATTCTGCAACTGCTTCACCTTATTAAATACGTACGCGCACGACTCCTTCAGCGAATCAGCATCCACCTTGAGCACCTTGTCCAGATCCTTGACCGTACCACAGAGGTGCTGGGTAAGACTGAGGGCATAGAAAGAGGTGGTGAGGGTGACAACATCCTCATACTTAGGCTGATACAACGATGGCAGAGCCTGCAAAGCGCACCAGATGGGATGAGTGGTATACTCCACGGTAAGCTTTCGCTGTGTGGCATCCTTGGGGAAGAGTTGGCTGAGGTCATAGTTCGTTGTGCCTTGCTTCATCAGCGTGATAGCCTTGCTCTTGGTCAGCACTTCGCGATCAGAGAGAACGGGCAAGAGACGTTGCTCACCATCACTGCAGGTCTGACCATCAGCCTTCCAACGACAAACCAATGAGCGATACTTATCAACTGCCTCATAATCAAAGAAGAAGACGGTATCTTGCATGGCCTTGAGACTGAACTCCACCTTCTTGCGAAGCAGCACCTTCTCGGTCTCTTCGTCCATGATCTCGAAGATAGCCGTGCCATGCTCTGTCACCTCGGGGTCAATATTCTGTATGGTTGCTGTCAGTACAGCCTTATCACCAACACGTAGGAAACGAGGCAGATACAACTGAGCCATCAAGGATTTCTGTGCCACGATGCTCTCGTCCAGATTGCCAATCATCAAGTCCTTGGTATGAGCCAAGCCTAGGAAATGCCAACGAGTAAGACTCTCGGGCAGGGTGAAATCAAGGGTCACCTCGCCCTGCTCATTCGTACGAAGCTGGGGATAGAAGAAGGCCGTCTCGTTGAAGTTTGTACGCAAGGCAGACCAATCCACGTTTTCATCCTTCTCAGCATTTGCTACGATATCGAGTCCAGCAATACGGCCCTGCAGCGCATCATCCGTAGAAGTTATGGTCAGTCCCTCAAATTCACGCATTGCAGGAGCCTGTGCCTGTGTCGAATACGAAATCTCATGCTCGGGTATAGCAAGACTATTGGTATTGGCTTTTTTAAGTACTCTACCAACTGCTCCACGTAAACGCATATTAGTAGAGCCATCCGTGAAATAGATGTCCAGACCTTTACGTCCCCCATCGGGACGGAAATAATCGTCATTCAGACGGCTCATCTCCCAAGTGTATAACTTCTTGTACTTCAGATCAAAACTACCATAGCACTGAGAGGGATATTCATTGTTTGTCCAGGGTGAACGACCATAATAGTAATAGGAACGTGAGAGCCTGAGGTTCAGACGGTTCTGCACGAAAGCATCCAGCGAGGCATCATAGAGCGTAGCCAAGAGGTTGGCTTGAGCAGGAGTGCCGTCAGGACGGGCAATCCGGAGCGACCACTTCTCATGCTGACCAGGTTGCAGTTTGTCACGGAAGGTAGTCCAGTGCATCTTCAACTGATTGTCAGGTTGTTCCAGTTCCAGACTTCTGCGCTCACTATGCAGCACGCCATCCTTCACGAAAAAGACTGCCAGACAAGCATCCTTGTCCATACTCTCCTCGTAGGGAATGGTGATCTTAGTCACTTCGTTGGAGAGGTTAACCAACTGATCCTGATAGACTTGCTTGTGGGTTGAGACTACATAGTAGAGGGAAACATCCTTCAGCGAAGTGCCCAGCTGAACCTCAATGGGACGCTCCTTCGTGAACTTTCTCGTAGGCATATAGAACCAGAACGTGGTATCAACGGGCAGACTGTTGTCAGCCATAGAGAAGAGCACCATTCGTTGCTCCGAACGAGCCGTATCACCCTTCACGATTGCCTCTGCATAGAGGGTATAAGCACCAGATGGAACGGACTTCAGTCCTTCGGGAACCTGCTGTTTATGGCTCTCCAAGGTGGTAGTAAACACGGACTCTGTGCCTCGCTTCAAGGTGACACGCACATCACCCTTTACATCCTTACCTAAAGCATCGTAAAGTTCAATCAACCAAGGGTTTAGACGGTCCTTGTCCTGCAAATCACGCACGTCAACAGACATACGCAAGGGGGTAGAGCAGAGCGAAGCAGAGGAAGAGCCCTCTTGTGTCTCGCCATTGTCGTTGAGCACATTGACATACAAGGTCACCCAACGTCCAAAGAGTAGCTCCTCCTTGGTTAAAGTCTTAGGCACGCTGATGGTGAAGCGTCCCTCGTCATCCGTCCAAAGCGTATCACAATCAACAGGTTCTTGTCGATCATACAGCATGCTACTCCTTGTCCACCCGTTACTCCATCGATAACTTCCCGTTACACGAGCTTTTCGGACAGGCACACCAGCATAGGTCAAGGCACGACCTGAGAAGATGATAGAATCACCTAACTTTGGCTCGTCCATCTTCACCTCAAAGGTGGGACGCTTGTATTCCTCCACACGCAATTCCTTGTATCCACCACGAATGACTATGCCTGTGTTTGCACTTTCAACCTCAAGGCTATAGTCACCCAACTTAACCGACTTAGGCAAAGGCAAAGAGACCGATACACAGCCAAACTCATCCGTAACAAGGGTGGTATCAACGAGCGTTTTGCTATTGGGATCAAGCAGTTCCAGTTTGATATGCTTTCCCACCAAGGTCTCTGCATCCCAGCCTCGCTGACCATACAACACGATGGAAGCCTGGATGGTCTGACCCGGACGATAGATGCCTCGGTCAGTATTGATCGCACAATGCCATTCCTGTGTTTTGTCATTCTCGTCCATTGGACGATTACCATAGGCATACAATGACATATTGGGGTAAAAGTTGTCCTCTCCCTGATGGAAGGAAACCACAGAACGACGACTCTGCTTGCTGGCAATCAGCACGATACCACGTTCATCTGTAACAAGTGTACTGCGCAATGTGTCTGGGTTCTGACGATTGGTGGGCATCCACTCCACCTTCACCTCAACACCCGGCATAGGTTTTCCTGAAAGGGCATCCACGATAGTCACACGCGTATCCATACCTAATGGCGTACAAACGGGCTTGAGACGGGAAGTACGGAGAAGCATCTTCACGGGTTCAGTCTTCTCCTTCAGCTTTATAGGGGTCTGATAATCAGCCACAATCAGGAAACGACCAAACTCTTCCACCCTATACTTGAGGGTGTCTTTGTAGAGCATGAAGGGTGACTCGTTTGCGTCAGTCTTCAACTGTAGTTTCTTGACCAGACGCATCCCTTTCAACTTGCCTTTCAGTTCTTTAGACGAAAGTTGTTCGAACTGCTGAACCTCCTCCTCACTCAACTCATCATTCAAGCGATATATACTAAACGTACAGGAATTTACATTGCGACGCGTAATCTCAATTTCCCCCTCCTGGTCAGGATGGAGAATTTGCAAGGCTGTGACTCGGAACTCAGGCTCCATCTGGCGTAGCATGTCGTTGTAAATCGAACCTCTGTCCTTGTATTTCTTTAAGTTTTCATACAAGGGTTTCAGTTTGTCGTAGCGTGACTTGCGTACCTCTGCGGCATAACATTCATCCCATCCTTCTCTGTCATCCCACATATTCAACCAGCGTTGCATGGCTTGCGCGCTGACATCCAGATCATCATACTCACGCGAAATACGCTCCCAGGATGCCTTTTTCTGGTCCTTGAAACTCAATTGATTGACAGAATCCATCTCCAGGCAGAAACAAGCCTCGCGCATATTCTGAGACTTATAGAAGGCAATCATATCGGCAAAGGTTGGCAAGGGGTAGCTTGACGTAAGTTCTTTGGACTCAGACGATTTACTCTCAAACACGTGTCGATAGGAATCCAGACTTTGATGCATGGCATTCCAAACCACGGAAAGCATATTGTTGCCAAAGATGGCGTCATCCTTACCCTTTGTGACCAATGGCACCCAGTCATTCGTGGGCATGTGATATAAGAGGTCAAGGTCTTGCAAAGCGTCGGAGAAATTGCGGCGTGAAGCCACGATATAGTCGCGCTGACTCCACTCCTGCATGCTGTCCTGGGGAGCTAAGGTAAGCTGATTGCGCGACTGCGAACGAGAGGTACGAAGACTGTACATACGTCCCAAAGCCGTGGCATACATGGCACGCTCCTCGGGCGTTTTAGCCTCCTGTTTCATACGCTCCAACTGGGGTAACAGAACGAAAATACTGTCAGGATGAATCTCTTCCTGAGCAATACATTGTTGCAACCAATCAGCCAACTTGCGTCCCTCGTTCTTGGCAAAAAGAGAGGTAAATGACGCTAACATCAATATAAAAATGACTATGCGTTTCATAGATTTTGAATTTTGTCGACGCAAAGTTATCAATTTTTCATCATAACACCTAAAAAACGAATTCACAAAAAATTCACAAATGCAAAATGGAATTCACAAAAAATTCACAAACGGCATTTATCTTACTGTTTATCAAGCGTTTACAAAAACGACAAATAAACTGCTTCTTTTTTACCTTTTCTATATCAAAAAAAAGTATTATCTTTGTACCTAAATAACCTAACTAACTAACAAATTACGTACTTTTACCGTAAAATGAGAATAAAAATGTTGAATAGAAGAACCGTTTTGCTGCTGATGATGATGCTACTCACGCTGACAACAAACATCATAGCACAGCCCTCTTTCAGTGGTTACCCAATAGCAGAGGAAAGTGCCTGGTGCTGGTTTGCCGATCCTCGTGCCACTCATTATGAAAATGCAGCAGGCACCATCAATATGTCTTACATCGGCTACATAGATGTACATGGCAACATCAAAGCCACGCAATACAACTTCCTGACGGGTGAAAAACATGATGTGCTGGTGCGCAGTTATTTTCAGCCCGATGACCACAACAATCCAACGTTTCTTGTCTTGCCCGACGAGCGCGTACTGATCATCTATAGTCGACATACTGACGAGCCTGCCTTCTACTACCGTATCTCTCAAGCACCAGGTGATATCACCCGACTTGGTGAGGAGCATTGCTTGAAGACGCAGAACAACACCACCTATCCTTCACCCTTCCTGATGGGCGATGACCCCACGCATTGGTATCTCTGCTGGCGAGGCATCTCGTGGCATCCCACCATTGCACGCCTCACCCTGCCTGACGAGCAGGACAATGTACGCTTTGACTGGGGACCCTATCAGATGGTACAGAGTACCGGTGCCCGTCCATACGCCAAATATTACAGCAACGGAAAGGACAAGTTGTACATGACCTACACTACGGGACACCCTGACAACGAGCAACCCAATTGGCTCTATTTCAACGTTATCAACATCAACAAGGGAGGCGAACCAACGCTCTCGGATATTAAGGGCAACCAACTCTCCACCATCAAGAACGGACCTTTCCGTGTGAGTAAGAGCGAGGAGTACAAGCAGACTTACCCCTTGAGTATTGTGGATGCCCCCAAGGACCTTCGCGACTGGGTATGGCAGATTGCCTTGGACAAGGAAGATCACCCCTGCATAGCCATGGTAAAAATCAATGGTGGCAAGAACCAGCACGAATATTACTATGCCAAATGGACAGGCGAGGGATGGCGACTCACGGACCTGGCTGATGGTGGAGGCAAGTTCCACATGAGCAATACCGAGCACTGCTACAGTGGTGGCGAAGCACTTGACCCTCAGAATCCTAATATCATCTACCTCTCCATCCCTACAGACGGCATGAACGGTCGTGTGTATGAGATATGGAAGTACACCCTCAATAACAACGGGCAGATTATCAACAAAGAGCAGATAACGAAGAACAGTTACAAGAATAATGTTCGCCCCTATGTGCTTCCCAACAGTCAAGGTTCTCCTCTTCGCCTCTGCTGGATGAATGGCGAGTACCAGTACTGGTTAGTACGCAAGGGTTACCCCATGGGATACCCAACAAGGGTGATGGGAGATTATCAACTACAGCCCAGGGGGAGTAAGAAGGGTTGGACGTACAGCGTAACCATTAAAATGGACACCGAGCATTACGAGGGCGAACTCATCAAGTTGTCCAAGTATTGCTCTATCCATCTGGATGCCAGTACGCTAAAGCCTTACGTTCTGCTCAATGGAAAGCGTTATGACAGTACCAATCAGTTGCTTTCCAGTGACAATTGGGCAAACAACAGTACGGGTACGACCAGCGACAACTGGCCCACAAAGCTTCAGCAATGGCAACTCACCCTACGCCAAGAAGGCTCATGTTTGTGGATACTGCGCGATGGCTTTGTTGACCAAGTCATTCCTTTGAAGAAGAAACTGAAAATCAAAAAGTAAGTATGATTGTTTGTATTGCCGAGAAACCTTCCGTAGCCAAGGATATTGCCCACGTTTTGGGGGCAAACAGTCAACATGACGGATACATGGAAGGTAACGGATACCAAGTAACATGGACCTTTGGCCACTTGTGTGAGTTGAAGGAGCCTCACGAATATTATCCCCAATGGAAACAATGGAGTCTGGCTCAACTGCCCATGATTCCACCACGCTTTGGCATCAAGCTGAAGAATGACAAGGGTATAGAGAAACAGTTTGCCACCATCCAACGCTTGATGCAGGCTGCTGATGGTATCATCAACTGCGGTGATGCCGGACAGGAAGGAGAACTTATCCAACGCTGGGTAATGCAAAAAGCTGGTGCGAAGTGTCCCGTGAAGCGTCTGTGGATATCCTCTCTGACCGAGGAAGCCATTCGTGAAGGTTTTCAGAACCTCAAGGATCAGATTGAGTATCAGAGTCTTTACGAGGCTGGACTCTCACGTGCTATTGGTGACTGGACCCTGGGCATGAACGCCACACGCCTCTATACCTTGAAATACAGACAAGGACAAGGGCAAGTACTCTCCATTGGTCGTGTACAGACCCCAACCCTGGCACTGATTGTACGTCGACAACAGGAAATCGAGAACTTCGTACCTCGTCAGTCGTGGTTGCTCTCCACCCTCTATCGTGATGTCAAATTCTCTGCTATCATGCGTGATGAGGATGCTGAGGCTGAGGAGGCAAGCGAGATAGCCGAAGCTGCCAAGCAAGGCAAGACAAT
Source organism: Prevotellaceae bacterium UBA1720 (assembly GCA_002317475.1). Lineage (GTDB taxonomy): Bacteria > Bacteroidota > Bacteroidia > Bacteroidales > Bacteroidaceae > Physcousia. The sequence continues at coordinate 29,168 of DCIS01000122.1, forward strand.
CAAGTCTAAAGGTCCAATTTACAAGCTGTTGGAATATGCCACAGAGCAAGAGGGAAAGGATACACTTGAGACCATTAAGGACAACCCCTTTACCGTTCTATCCGTTACGAAGAAGAAAGGCACCGAGACACCTCCACGCCTCTATGACCTGACCAGTTTGCAGGTAGATTGCAACAGAAAGTATGGTTTTAGTGCAGACACAACGCTCAACCTCATCCAGAGTCTTTACGAGAAGAAGTTCACCACCTACCCCCGTGTGGACACCACGTTCCTTCCTGATGATGTCTATCCCAAATGTCCGCAGATCATGAACGGACTGTATGTCACCAAGCAGGCTGGAGTGCCCCTCTATGCCGACTTGGTACGTCCCTTAGGTGGCAAGGCTTTGAAAAAGAGCAAGAAAATCTTCGACAACACCAAGGTAACGGACCACCATGCCATCATCCCCACTGGTGTAGCCCCACAGAACCTCACCGACATGGAGTGGCAGGTATTCGACCTCGTGGCTCGTGCCTTCATCGCTGCCTTCTATCCCGATTGCCTGTTTGAGATTACCACAGTGATTGGCGAGGTGGAGAAGAAGGACGGTAAAACTGAAACCACAGACACACAGTCCGCCACACCCGGAAAGGTACTGTTCCGTGTGAATGGACGTGTCATCACAGACGAAGGCTGGAAGGTGGTATTCAAGAAGAAAGAGACCACACAGAACGCTCAGTCCACCCCTGAGAATGAGGATGATAATGCCACTCAGGAGAAGGATGGTGTGCTTCCTGTGTTCGTCAAAGGCGAGTCTGGTCCACATATCCCCTCTCTCAACGACAAATGGACGACTCCACCCAAGCCCTACACCGAGGCAACCCTGCTACGTGCTATGGAGACGGCAGGACGCTTTGTGGATGATGAAGAACTGCGTGATGCCATGAAGGAGAATGGCATTGGTCGTCCCTCCACGCGTGCTGCCATTATCGAGACACTGTTCCGTCGTCATTACATACGTCGTGAACGCAAATCGATCTGTGCCACACCAACAGGCGTCGAACTGATTGGTCTCATTCGTGAGGAATTATTGAAAAGCGCCGAACTGACGGGCATCTGGGAGAAAAAACTACGCCAGATTGAGAGTCGCCAATATGATGCTCGCACATTCATCGACGAACTCAAGCAGATGGTCTCGGACATTGTCATTCAAGTTTTGAGCGACAACTCCAACCGTCGTGTGCCAACAGAACCAGAAGAGACTAAGGAGAAGGGTAAAAAGAAGAAAGGTTAATCTCAAAACCAAGAAAAAAGGACGTTCATAACAGTCAAGACAATAAAATTGAGGTTCGCGCGTTTTATTAAGGTATGAAAAAAAGTATTCTATATATAGTATTTGGCCTTTTTTGCCTCAACATGCTCCTTTCAGGGTGTGGGGCAGACCAGAATGTAAAAAAGGGTGATGCCTTCTTTGCCATAGGTGAGTACTTTGATGCCAGCGCCGAATACAAGAAGGCTTTCTCGCGCACCCCGACAAAGGAAAAAGAGAAACGTGGCGAACGTGCCTGGAAATTGGCAGAATGCTATCGTCATATCAACTATACTGCTAAGGCTGTCGGAGCCTACCAGAATGCCGTTCGCTATCACTACCCTGACAGTTCTGCCGTCTTCTATCTGGCACAGATGCAACACAAGCAAGGAGAGTACAAGTCTGCCATCAAGAACTACCAACTATTCCTGGACTCCGTTCCCGATCATGAACTGGCAAAAAATGGTTTACGGGGTGCGCAGATGGCAACAGAGTGGAAAGATAATCCCACAATGTACACGGTCAAGAAGATGGCACTATTCAATGGCAGACGTGCCGACTTCTCTCCCACCCTATACGGTGATGATTGGGACGAGATTGTCTTCACCACCAACAGAAACCAGGTCACAGGCGATGAGGAGAGTGGTATCACAGGCACCAAGAGTGGCGATTTCTGGCACTCGAAGAAAGACGAAAACGGCAACTGGACACAGCCCGAAACTCTGGAAGGTGACATCAATTCCGAATACGACGAGGGAGCAAGTTGCCTTTCCCCTGACGGCAAGACAATGTACTTCACCCGCTGTTCGTACGACCCTGATTATCCACGTTATGCCGAGATATTCACTAGTCAGCGTAGCGATGCTTCCTGGAGCAAGCCACAGCGACTCGAGATTACACGTGATACACTCTCGCTCTACGCCCATCCCGCCGTTTCACCTGATGGGAAGTGGCTATACTTCGTGAGCAATATGGAAGGTGGTATGGGTGGACTGGACATCTGGCGTATTGCCATTGGTGATCACGGTCTTGGTGGTGTTGAGAACCTTGGTGCTCCCATCAACAGTGCGGGTGATGAGATGTTCCCAACCTTCCGTCCCAACGGCGATTTGTATTTCTCCAGCAATGGTCATCCTGGTATGGGTGGACTTGACCTTTTCTGTGCCAAACCCGATCAGGATTCGGCTCACGTGTGGCGTAGGATTGAGAACCTGAAGTATCCCATGAACAGTAGTGGCGATGATTTCGGTATGACCTTTGAAGGTGTCTACAACCGTGGTTTCTTCAGTTCCAACCGTGGTGATAGCCGTGGCTGGGATCACATCTACAGTTTCGAATGTCCTGAAATCGTACAGACCATCAAAGGTTGGGTGTACGAGAAGGATGGCTATGAACTGCCTGAGGGTTTAGTATATATGGTGGGTAACGACGGTACAAACCTGAAATTGAGCGTCAAGGGTGACGGTTCGTTTACCCAGGTAGTCAAACCAGGTGTAGACTACATCCTATTGGGTACCTGCAAGGGCTACCTCAACCACAAAGAGGAAGTCCATATCGATACGACTTTGGTTAGCGAAGAGGTGATACTGCAATTCCCCTTGCCAAGCCTCTCGGCCCCTGTTCTGGTGCGCAATGTATTCTATGCCTTTGATAGTGCAGAGGTACTGGAGACGAGTACCACAGCCCTCGACTCACTGGTGGACCTCCTCAACGAGAACCCAAATATCACCATCGAACTCTCCAGTCATTGTGACTATCGTGGACGTGATGAGTACAACCTAAGCCTCAGTCAACGCCGAGCAGAGAGCGTGGTGAAATACCTCATCGCTCATGGTATCCCACAAGATCGCCTCACCCCCGTAGGCTATGGTGAGTCTCGCCCCAAGTTGGTGACACGCAAGATGGCCGAGCAGAACGCTTTCCTACACGAGGGTGACACGCTTACCGAGGCATTCATCCTGAAGATTGAAGACAAAGACAAGCAGGAGATATGCAATGCCTATAATCGTCGTACCGAGTTCCGTGTACTACGAACCACTTATGGCATGGACCTCCCCGACTCTATGAACACCCAACTGGAAGCAACAAAAGAAGAATAAGAAAAATGAATAATGGGGTCTGACCCCGTTATTCACAAACAATAGCCCTTTACCCCATAAAACTCCATTCAAACATGAAACAATATCAAGACCTACTGCGCCGCATATTAGACGAAGGCACCTTGAAGGGTGACCGTACTGGAACTGGTACCCTCAGTATCTTTGGTCATCAGATGCGATTCAATCTACAAGAAGGTTTCCCCTTGCTCACTACAAAGAAGGTACACCTCAAGAGTATCATCTACGAATTGCTATGGTTCCTACAAGGCAACACGAATGCCAAGTGGTTGCAGGAACGCGGCGTGCGTATCTGGAATGAATGGGCTGACCCAGAAACAGGAGACTTGGGTCATATCTATGGTTATCAATGGCGCTCGTGGCCTACTTACGATGGAGGTTTCATTGACCAGATACAGCAAGCTGTTGATACCATCAAGAAGGACCCCAACTGTCGTCGTATCATCGTAAGTGCCTGGAATGTGGCAGACATTGACAATATGAACCTGCCTCCCTGCCATGCTTTCTTTCAGTTCTATGTGGCAAATGGCAAACTCTCCCTACAGCTCTATCAGCGTAGTGCCGACACCTTCCTGGGCGTGCCTTTCAACATTGCATCCTATGCCCTCCTGTGCATGATGATGGCTCAGGTTTGCGGTCTGGAACCCGGAGAATTCATCCATACTACGGGTGACACTCACATCTATACGAACCACATGGAACAGGTTCAGCTGCAACTCACCCGCGAGCCTCGTCCCCTGCCTAAGATGATTCTCAATCCTGAGGTAAAGAGCATCTTCGACTTCAAATACGAGGACTTCACTTTGGTTGACTATGATCCCTATCCCGCTATCAAAGGTGTAGTGAGTGTATAAATGGAACTTCCTGTTGATTTCTGCCAACTGATACGCCAGCAATACGGTGATGAAACTGCCGAGAAACTCTTTGAAGGTCTCTCGGAAGAACCTTCTGTGTCTATTCGCTTAAATCCATCGAAATTCAAGGAAAGCCTACCCACTAGCTTCTCTCTTGAGAAAGCGGAACTTGTTCCATGGTGTCCTGATGCTTACTACCTGAATGAGCGTCCCACCTTCACTTTCGACCCACTCTTCCATGCAGGTGTCTATTATGTGCAGGAGGCAGGCAGTATGTATCTGGCAGAGATGTTACGCCAGTTCATGCCCAAGGACCACCCTCTCATAGCCCTTGATCTTTGTGCCGCTCCTGGTGGCAAGAGTACATTGTTGCGCTCCCTATTACCTGAAGGCAGTCTCTTGGTGAGCAATGAACCTATGCCTAAGCGTGCACAGGTACTGGCAGAGAATATCACGAAGTGGGGACATCCCGCTTGTGTCGTGACACGCAATTATCCCGCAGATTTCTCTCCTTTCGTTGAACAGTTTGACCTGCTCGTGACCGATGTGCCTTGTAGTGGTGAAGGCATGTTTCGCAAGGACGAAGGTGCCATACGCGATTGGAGCCTTGAGAATGTCGAGACCTGTTGGCATCGTCAACGCGATATCCTCTCCGACATCTGGCCTACCCTACGTTCTGGTGGACTGCTTATCTATAGCACTTGTACCTTCAACCGTTTTGAGGACGAGGAGAATGTAGCGTGGATAGCGAAAGAGTTAGGTGCAGAGATTCTGGCAGACCGTCATTTCCTCCCCGGTCGTGACCGTGGCGAAGGTTTCTATATTGCGGCACTGAAGAAAAACGCCAAAGAAATGAATAACGGGGTCAGACCCCATTATTCACCAACAGGGGTGGGAACATTCATTCGCAAGGAGACAAAGGACAGCGTGGTACTCTATCCTGAGGCACACGCTACCCTAATGCAAAAGATGCAACGTAGTCTACATTGTCTGGTATGTGGTGTCGTAGAGAAGGAGAAGGGTGTGAAGGACTGGGTGCCTGCCCATGCCTACGCTATGAGTCTGGCTTATGAACGTGGCAGTTACCCCGAATACGAACTGACTTATGACAAGACCATTGCATACTTACGTCGTGAGGCTCTACGCATTGATGCGCCGAAGGGGTATGTATTGGTCACTTATCAGGGGGTACCACTTGGATTTGTCAAGAGTATCGGCAATCGTGCCAACAATCTCTACCCGCAGGAGTGGCGCATCCGTACCACCCATATCCCAAACTAATACCTGTGCCTGAAGAAAGAAGTATATAATATACGTAATTTGTTAGTTAGTTAGGTTAGTTAGTTAGCAAGAGTACACCTCTTATCAGCGAACACTTCAATATAAAAGACCCGAAGCATCTCTGCCTCGGGCCTTTATATTATGGATAGGTCTTTCCTAGGTTGTTCTAGGGATTCCTAGGAGTTTCTAGGTTATCCTAGACTTATGCATTATACTCCTGCCAAGACTTGATCTTGATATCCTCGAGCTTCATGGCACATACAGCCTCGATGAAGGCCTTAGCCAGACGTGCATTGGTCATCAAGGGAATGTTGTGGTCAATGGCATCACGACGAATGCGATAACCATTGGTCAACTCGCGCTTGGTCTGGTTCTTGGGGATGTTGATAATCAGGTCGAACTTATGTTCTGCAATCATGTCAATGACATTATTTGCCTGACCTTCCTCATCGGGCCATGCCACTACCTCGCAATCCACGCCGTTGTCATTAAGGAACTTAGCAGTACCACCAGTTGCATAGATCGTGTAGCCGTTCTTCACCAACTGCTGAGCGGGCTCGAGCAACTGAACCTTTGCCTTAGCACCACCACTTGAGAGCAGGATGTTCTGCTTGGGCAACTTATAACCCGTAGCAATCAGTGAGTTAAGGATAGCCTCGTTCAGATCGTCACCCATACAACCCACCTCACCGGTAGAGCTCATGTCTACGCCCAATACAGGGTCGGCATTACTCAAACGATTGAATGAGAACTGACTGGCCTTCACACCAATACGGTCAATATCAAACTCACTCTTCTCGGGACGGCTATAGGGAGCATCCAACATGATCTTCGTTGCCGTCTCAATGAAGTTGCGCTTCAATATCTTAGACACGAATGGGAATGAACGAGAGGCACGGAGGTTACACTCGATCACCTTCACCTCACGGTTCTTTGCCAGGAACTGGATATTGAAAGGACCAGAGATGTTCAACTCTGCTGCAATACGGCGAGCAATCTTCTTGATCTGACGAACGGTAGAGAAGTAGATGTTTTGTGCAGGGAAGACCATAGTAGCATCACCCGAGTGAACACCAGCATACTCAACATGCTCAGAGATAGCGTACTCAACCACCTCACCCTTGTCGGCAACAGCGTCAAACTCAATCTCCTTGGTGTCCTGCATGAACTGGCTAACCACTACGGGGAACTCCTTGCTCACCTCAGTAGCCATACCCAGGAAGCGCTCCAACTGCTCATCATCGTAGCAGACATTCATGGCAGCACCAGAGAGCACGTATGAAGGACGAACCAGTACGGGATAACCTACCTTCTCAACGAACTCCTTGATATCATCCATTGAGGTCAAGGCACGCCAAGCGGGCTGATCAATACCCAGTTTGTCAAGCATAGCAGAGAACTTGTCGCGGTTCTCGGCACGGTCGATATCAACAGGTGAGGTACCCAGTACAGGCACACCCTGACGATGCAACTTCATAGCCAGGTTGTTTGGAATCTGACCACCTACAGACACAATCACACCACGAGGCTGCTCCAGGTCGATGACATCGAGTACACGCTCCATGGAGAGTTCGTCAAAGTACAGACGGTCACACATATCGTAGTCAGTTGATACGGTCTCGGGGTTGTAGTTGATCATAATGGACTTGTAGCCCAACTTACGAGCGGTATTGATAGCGTTTACTGAACACCAGTCAAACTCAACAGAAGAACCAATGCGGTAAGCACCAGAACCCAGTACGATGACCGACTTCTCATTCTTGTACCAGTCAATGCTGTGAGCCTGAGGTTTCAGACAACGAGCCTTCCACTCCTCGGTGGTCAGGGTATCAGCATTAGTAGGCTCAACCTCACCCAGATAGGTAAAGTAAAGGTAGTTGGTCAACTCAGGATGCTCACCACCTACAGTCTCAATACGACGTACGGTAGGCAGAATGCCACGCTGTTTGCGCTCCTTACGAACCTCGAGGTTAGCCTTCTCCATGTTACCTTCGGGTTTCAGCACGAAACGAGCAATCTGGAAGTCAGAGAAACCAGCACCCTTCACTTCGCGCATCTTCTCGTCTGAGATCTCCTCAAGACTGTTGTAAGCCTGCAACTCGTGCTTCAGGTCTACAATGTGCTTCATACGACTGAGGAACCAAGGGTCAATCTTAGTCAGCTCCTCAATACGCTCGATGCTGTAACCTTCCTCCAGAGCCTGTGCAATAGCGAAGATACGAAGGTCAGTGGGGTTAGCCAACTCCTCGTCGAGGTTATCGAACTTGGTGTGATCGTTACCCACGAAACCATGCATGCCCTGACCAATCATACGCAGACCCTTCTGCAGCATCTCCTCAAAGCTTCGACCAATACTCATGATCTCACCTACTGACTTCATTGAAGAACCGATCAGACGGCTCACACCAGCGAACTTGGTGAGGTCCCAACGGGGAATCTTACAGATCATGTAGTCCAGAGAGGGAGCCACATAAGCACTATTGGGAGTGCCCATCTCGCCAATCTGGTCGAGGGTGTAGCCTAATGCGATCTTTGCTGCTACGAAGGCCAAGGGATAACCAGTTGCCTTTGAAGCCAAGGCAGATGAACGACTCAGACGAGCATTGATCTCGATGATACGGTAGTCGTTGGTCTGAGCGTTGAAAGCAAACTGAATGTTACACTCACCCACGATGTTGAGGTGACGTACACAACGACGGCTGATATCCTGGAGGTACTCTACCTGCTCCTTGGTCAGAGACATGGTGGGAGCCACAACGATTGACTCACCAGTATGAATACCCAGGGGGTCGAAGTTCTCCATTGAGGCAACGGTGAAGCAGTGGTCGTTGGCATCACGGATGCACTCGAACTCAATCTCCTTCCAGCCCTTCAATGACTCCTCAACGAGTACCTGAGGTGCAAAGGTAAAGGCACTCTCGGCAATCTCCTTGAACTTCTCCTCGGTAGGACAAACGCCTGAACCCAGACCACCCAGTGCGTAAGCTGAACGGATCATGATGGGATAACCGATCTTACGAGCTGCTGCTACTGCATCCTCCATGTTCTCGCAAGCCTGTGACACGGGTACCTTGAGGTCCACCTTGTTCAGCTCCTTGACAAAGAGGTCACGGTCCTCGGTGTTCATGATAGCCTCGACGCTGGTACCCAGCACCTCAACACCGTACTCCTTCAGTACACCGCTCTGATAGAGGGCAGTACCTACGTTCAGACCCGTCTGTCCACCCCAAGCCAGCATGATGCCGTCAGGACGTTCCTTCTTGATGATCTCGGTGATGAAATGTGGAGTGATAGGCAGGAAGTAAACCTTATCAGCGATACCCTCGCTGGTCTGGATAGTAGCAATGTTGGGATTCACCAACACGCTGCTGATGCCTTCCTCACGCAGCGCCTTCAGCGCCTGTGAACCAGAGTAATCGAACTCGCCAGCCTGGCCAATCTTCAAGGCGCCTGAACCCAATACCAGCACCTTCTTCAGTTTCTCTTTCATGATCTATTCTGTTTTTAGTTCTATAATTCTCTTATACCTTTTATATATAAAAAAAGACGTGGGGGAAAATAACCACGTCTTCAATATATTATATCAATAAGTCAGCAAATGAATGAAAATGGAAAAGGGAAACAGCAACACTACCACCGAGGGATGGGGTGAGCAGGAAGATGCTCTGAGTGCTTGTGAATTGTTTCTGTTCCATGTTCTCTTTACCTTGATTGTGAATAACGGGGTCAGACCCCATTGTTCATTTTCGTGTGCATGAATAACGGGGTCAGACCCCATTGTTCATTTTCGCGTGCAAAGTTACGACATTTATCGGGAATGTGCAAGTACTATCCCAATTTTGTAGCGAGTAAATTTGTAATTTCCACAAACTGCTGCACGGAGAGTTGTTCGGGACGCTGGTTGAAGATGTCTGCAGAGAGCATCTCGGTAAAGTCCACCTGTGCCTCTCCTGCCTGCTGACGTTGGTTGTTGAGGTCAGCCAGAAGGGGACGGATATTGTTGCGCAGTGTTTTGCGACGCTGGTTGAAGGTGGTCTTCACCACACGTTTGAACAGCACCTCGTCACAACCCAGTTCCTTGACATCGTTCCTGGTCATGCGTATCACGGCAGATTTCACCTTTGGTGGAGGATTGAACACATGCTCGTGCACGGTGAAGAGGTACTCCACGTCATACCATGCCTGGATGAGGACACTCAGAATGCCGTAAGCCTTACAACCGGGATTAGCGGTGATGCGTTCTGCCACCTCTTTCTGAATCATACCGGTACAGCAGGGGATGAGGTTCTTGTTGTCCAACATCTTGAAAAAGATCTGACTGGAGATGTTGTAGGGATAGTTGCCGGTAAGGACGAAGGGTTGTCCGTCAAACGTACGGTCCAGGTGCATCTTCAGGAAATCGTCCTCGATGATGCCCTCCTCCAGGGCGGGAAAATGCTCACGAAGGTAAGCTACAGACTCAAAGTCAATCTCAACGACTTTCAGCGTACGAGGCTTCTTGACCAGGTACTGTGTCATCACACCCATACCCGGTCCAACCTCCAGCACGGGGATATCGGGACAGGCATCCACGGTATCTGCAATGGCACTGGCTATGGATAAATCCGTCAAAAAGTGTTGTCCAAGGAACTTTTTTGGCTTAACAGTCTTCATCTTTCCGCTTTTTTTCGTATTTTTGCGGTGCAAAGGTACGCAGAAAAATTAATAATTAACAATTAATAATGAAAAATTGGTGCCTGAGTAAAACAAAATCATTCAAAACCACGGTAATACCATAAGAATTGAAAATCATTGAGAACATAGCGAAAGTACTGATTCCCCTCCTTATTGGTGGTGTCATCCTATGGTGGATGTACCGTGACATTGCCTGGGAGGATATCAGACAGGAAGTGACGACGGAGATGGACTGGACTTGGATGCTCCTTAGTCTGCCCTTTGGTATCACGGCGCAATTGTTCCGTGCCCTTCGTTGGCGTCAAGCCCTCGAACCCATGGGTGAAAAGGTACGTCGCCATACCTGTATCAACGCCATCTTCCTCAGTTATGGCAGTTCGTTGGTAGTGCCACGCGTGGGTGAGTTCCTGCGTTGCGGTGTACTGAAACGCTGGGATGGGGTCAGTTTCTCACGTGGTATTGGTACGGTAGTGACGGAGCGTGTAGTGGATGTGGTGATGATCCTCATCCTCAGTGCCATCACGGTGTTGCTGCAGTTGCCCGTGTTCATCCGTATTGCCCGCGAGACGGGTATGTCCATGGATGGTGTGCTGAGCAGTTTCTCCCTTACGGGCTATCTGGTCACAGCGTTCTGCCTCATACTGATTGGCGGCATGACATGGTGGGCCAGTCGTAAGTTTGACTTCCTGAGCAAGGTGCATGGCATGTTCCAGGAACTCAAGACGGGCCTTTTCAGCATCCGTTATATCCGCAAACGCTGGCTCTTCATTGCCTACTCCCTGGGTATCTGGATCAGCTATTTCCTGCATTTCTACCTCACGTTCTACTGCTTCACGTATACGGCACATCTCGGGCTCAACGTGGCACTCGTAGCTTTCGTCGTAGGTACGTTTGCCGTACTCGTGCCCACGCCCAATGGTGCTGGTCCCTGGCATTTCGCGGTGAAGACGGTACTGATGCTCTATGGCGTCAGTCAGGTCAGCGGAGCCATGTTTGCCCTCATCGTCCACACCATCCAGACCGCCCTCGTGGCCTTGCTTGGTATCTGGTCGGTGATAGCACTGGCCTTACAGACCCGCCACCCCTTGAAAAGGGATATAACCCATTAATATCCATTATTTCTAAAACATAAAACACTATGACAATTCAAGAACTTGATCCCCAGATTATCTGGAAGAATTTCTATCTGTTGACACAAGTACCTCGTCCAAGTGGTCACCTGGAGAAGGTACAGCAGTTCCTGCTCGACTGGGCCAAGGAGCGTGGCATTGAGGCATGGAAGGACAATGCTGAGAACATCGTGATGCGCAAGCCCGCCACTCCCGGCTATGAGAATCGTCAGACTGCCGTACTGCAGGCTCACATGGATATGGTGCCTCAGAAGGTGGACGAGAGCAATCATAACTTCGAGACCGACCCTATCGAGACCTACATTGATGGTGATTGGGTAAAGGCAAAGGGTACAACCTTAGGTTCGGATGACGGTATGGGTGTAGCTGCCATGATGGCTGTCTTTGAGAGCAATGACCTCGAGCACGGACCACTGGAGGCCCTCATCACGGCTGACGAGGAGACCTGCATGTATGGTGTGAACAACCTCTCGGCTGATACCTTGAAGGGTGACATCCTGCTGAACATTGACAATGAGACCATGGGCGAGTTCGTCATCGGTAGTGCTGGTGGTGTGAACATCACTGCTTCGCTGGGTTACAAGGAGGTGGAGCCCGAGCAGGGTGACGTAGCTATGAAGATTACCTTGAAGGACCTCAAGGGTGGACACTCTGGTCTGGAGATCTGCGAGGGTCGTGCCAATGCCAATAAGTTGATGGCTCGCGTCGTTCGTCAGGCTATCCAGGATGATGATGCACGTCTCTGTTCATGGCATGGTGGTAACATGCGCAATGCCATTCCCCGTACCGCTGAGGTAGTGCTGACCATCCCCGCTGAGAACCAGGACGACTTGAAGGAGTTGGTAGACTATTGCCGTGGTGTGTTCCTGGCTGAGTTCCGTGGTGTTGAGGAGGAGTTGACCCTCACCGTAGAGCCTACAGAGATGCCTAAGGGTCAGATGCCCGAGGAGATTCAGGACAACGTAGTGAATGCCATCACGGCTTGTCATGACGGTGTGCTGCGCTATATTCCCAGCATTCCCGAGGTGGTTGAGACCAGCTCTAACCTGGGTATCATCAACATCGCTGATGGCGAGGCTACCGTGCTGATCCTGGCACGCTCGAGCAACGAGACCATGATGGAGTACATCCAGGAGATGCAGGAGGCTTGCTTCTCGATGGCTGGCATGAAGGTGGAGTATGGTGGTCAGTATGGTGCTTGGCAGCCCAACTTCGACAGTCCCATCACCGCTACCATGGTACAGGTGCACAAGGATCTCTTTGGCGAGGATGCCAAGGTACAGGTTTGCCACGCAGGCCTCGAGTGCTCTATCATCGGTGGTGTCTATCCCAAGATGGACCTCGTAAGCTTCGGTCCTACCCTTCGTTCGCCCCACACGCCCAACGAGCGTTGCAATATCCCCTCAGTGGCTAAGTTCTGGGTGTTCCTGAAGGAGTTGCTGAAGAATATACCGGTGAAGTAGAAGACCCTCCCCCCGCCCTCCCTACCACTTCGTTAGGGAGGGAGTAGATACAATTTGACTGTAGGAAATTCTAGGTGGTCCTAGGAAATTCTAGGGAATCCTAGAGAATCCTAGGTAATCCTAGGTGGTCCTAGGTGGTCCTAGGTGGTCCTAGGTAGTCCTAGGTAATCCTAGGGAAATCCTAGAGAATCCTATATAATCCTAACAAGGGTACTCACGAGAGTGTGGGTACCCTTATTATTATAGTAATTATAGTAATTTGTTAGTTAGTTAGGTTAGGTTGTTAGTATGAAATGCACTGAGGGCTGAGCCTCTTGCGTTGTTAGTATGCAATGCACTGAGGGCTGAGCCTCTTGCGTTGTTACTTTGCCCCCATGACTTCGGTGGTTTTCTTCAGATATTTCTCTGTGAGTTTGATCACCTGGTTACGCGTCTTCTCGGCTTCTTTTGAGAGGTAGCCATACTTTCCAATCAAGGCAAGGTGGTGGTTGTTTTGCTTGTTGAAGAACTCCAGCAAAGACTTGTAGATCTCTTTTTCCAGTTTGGGTTGTGTGGTCAGACCGTATGTCTTTGCGAGCTTGATGAGTTCCTTGATCTGTTTGTCCAGTTGCGTGTTCTGCTGGTATATCTGCTTGAAGTAGATGTCCATGCTGCTCCATTTCCTCACTTTGCTGGAGCCATTGAGGATGATGGTCTTCTCGTTTTGTGTGCCAATCATTTTATACAAGTCCTCAGTGAGGTCTATGTTCTGCCCGACTGCCATGCTCTTCGCCTCTATGGTTGCTTTCTGCTCAGGGGTGAGCTTTTCGAATGGGTCACTTGATGCACGAGATGCCTCTGGGTCATAAACTATTGCCACATCTCCTTCATCATTTATTGCAACAGTATCAGGAATGTAGACATCGTCATCAATGTAGACACCGTCATCAATGTAGACACCGTCGGGAACTAAGACTGTATCGGCAATCCAAACGTCCTCATCATACTCATCATACTCGTCATACTCCTCATCATCCTCATAGCCTCCAGTCAGCTCCACGTCGTCATTCTCATGGCCAAGGAAGAAGCTCCGGTGCGATTTGCGACGTAGGCGTGCCTGGTAGTCGTTGTCGCCTTCGTAGTAGCCGTTGTGGGTGGTGATGCGGTAGGTCTCACCGGGTATCATGTCGATGTTGGTCCATAGTTTGCAGAGCGAACCATCAGGCATCACGGTACGGATACGTCCTGCCATAGGTTTGTCGATGTCTACCGTTACACCAAACTGATGGTTCCTTGACACGGGCATGGGGAGCACGTCGTTGTGCGTCTTCATGTACTCTTTCAGCACAGAGTATTGGTCGGTCATCATCGACAGTTCGGTCATACGGTCGTAGGTATCAGCCACATAGAAGATGTAGAGCGAGTCGTTGAGGTCGTAGCCCACACGTCCGTCCAGACGGAAGGTGCTGCTCGAGCTTTCCATGCTCCTCTCGTAGAGGTCAGGGCGGAGCGAGGTGATCTTGTAGATATCGCCCTCTACCGTGCCTGTTTCGTCTACTCGTTCCCACACGATGGCGTAGGCATCACGCAGTTGTGGATTATCGGGGTTCTTGCAGCACATGAGCCACATCGTCTGCTTGGAATTGGTGCGCAGGTTCAGACGGTTGACTCGCTGAGAATCCTTGGTGGGAACGGTGAGTTGGAACAGGTCCTCCTTGCCTGGAGTGATGAGCAGGAACTGGTAGCTCTTGGGCTCGTCCTGTAGAAAACTCTTGCCCACGGCCAGCAGTTCAGGGCTGTTTATACCACACTTGAAGTGGTCGATCTGCTGACGCGACTCTATGATTCCCGTGTTGGGGTTGCGGTTCACCTCGAAGTGGCGGTTCATGCTGTTTCCGTATTCGAGGTCAATAGCGTTCAGGGCATCCATCACGTGGATGGGGTATGGACTGTTGTCGGTACTTGCTTTGCGCGTCTTGGGTGTCTGTGCGCTGACTGTGGTTGCGAGGCTGCATGCGATGAGCAGCAAAAGGAATATTTTTTTCATGTCTTATTTCTGTGCAGTTTGTTCGATGTTGTATTTTGAGATTTCCAGCTCCAGCTCCATCCACTTCAGGTAGGCCTCGTTGGCTTGTTTCTTCATGAGTGCCAGTTCCTCCTTGGTGTAGCGGAGGTTCTCGGGACGTGTGATGGGGATATCGCTCTCGCTGAGCAGCAGAGGTTCACGTTTGGTGAGGACCTCGGGCTGAGGGTCTTGGGATGCAAGGGTTTGATCTGCCTGTAGGGTTGGGGCTTCTACGATCTCCTCTGCCTGGGTGGGAGTAGCCGCGGTGTTTGTTGCTTCCTCGGCCACGTGCGCCTTCTGCTTTTGGGGTGCAGGGGTGGATGCCTGGGCTATGAGGGTGGGTTGCGCGATGCGACTTGTCGCATCGAACAGAGGGGTATCTGTGCCTTCTTCCTCCGCTTTCGTGCCTTCTTCCTCCACCTTCGTGCTGTCTGGTTTTACCTCTGCGATTTGCTTCCCTGCTGGGGTTTCAATGACATTGTCCTTGGGTGGCGTGAGGAAGATGACCAGCACGGCAGCTACGCAGGCTGCGGCTACCCAGGGCCATATCGTCGCGATGCGCTTACGAGCAGGTTGGTTCACCTCCTTTTCCACGCGCTGCATGAGTCGGGCATTGAGGGTAGGTGGCATCTGAGGACACGCCATCTCCTCCTCGCGGATAGCCTCCCTAAGGTTGGCATCCTGGTTGAGTAAGTCTTTCAGTTTGTCCTCGTTCATGTTCGTAGGGTGTTAATGATTTTACAGAGTTTCTTGCGTGTTCGGCTGAGCCGTGATGCGATGGTGGTGGGGATGGACTGGGTGACGAAGGCTATCTCCTTGAGGCTCATCTCGTCGTAGTAGAACATCGTGATGATGGCTTGCTCGTCAGGTGGCAGGTGGTGTATGGCTGCGCGGATGAGTTGTACCACCTCCTGGTTGGGCCGCCCCAGTGTCTCCTCGACCTCTGCCTCCGTGATGGCCTCGTAGCTGTTGTCGCCATCGTCCAGGTAGATCATCCTCTGCCGCTTTCGCCTGAGGTGTGTGATGCACTCGTTGTAGGCTATGCGCAGGAGCCAGGTCTTGAAGGTGGAGCGTTCTGCGTCATACGTATTGATGTGCTGGAACACCTTGATGAAGACGTCCTGGTACACCTCCTCGGCATCCTCCACGGGGGAAATCATGCGTGCCACCTGAGCCCAGACCATACGGCCATATCGCTCCAGCGCCTGCTGTTGTGCCTGTGGACTTTGTTTCCTCAGTCCGGCTATGATTTCCGTTTCTTCCATCCGTTGTTTTTGAGGTCTTCTATCTGTATATACGACAAAGCTACGCCAAACATTGCACCGTTGGCGAAAAAAACAGAAAAAATATAGTAATTTGTTAGTTAGTTAGGTTAGTTGTGGGTGGGTGTGAAATTTTTATTTAACATGAATGGCCGCTCAGCGTGTCGAAGACCGATGCTTCGCTCGAAAGGGCAGAAGAACAACGAAAACAACATTCTTTGGCTCACATGCTACGCAGTCAAGTGGTAACCGAGCGGTTGATATTGTTGCTATTGTTGCCATTCATGTTAATATCATCAAGTTCTCACCATCTATTCCTTATAGTTGTTTTGGTGGTCCTGCAGTTCCTTGTCGGTCATCTTTACATAGTGTGAGAGGAGGTAGACGGGGGCAGAGCTGCCGTTGGCGTTGGCACGAGTGGCAATGTTCTGGGTAAGCCACATGGAGTTCTCCTGGAAGAAAATAACCTGAATGATGCGGGATGCCTCGGGAGATGCTGTGACAAGCGCATTCGTGGGCACCTGTGGGTAGACGTCGATGACATCATAGTCGGAATGGTATGCCCAGTTCAGGTGATGCTTGACGTTACCGGGCAAGGCACCGGAGAAGGTGAACAGGGTGAGGGTGGAGTCTGTGTCAAAGTAGTAGTCGTAGGGACTGGCACCTATCATATCCTGGTAATAGTCCACGGTCTTGGGTGTGCCATCTGCCTTGATCTCGTAGCCCTCTTTGTACTTCCATCCCTTGCCCACCAGGGCTTTCTTCACCGCCTGGGCATCACGAAACACACCTCGGGGTATGTATAGCATTCTGCCATCCTCGGCGAGGGGGAACTTGGATTCTTTCCAGTTTGAATCGTTAAAGGCGTCATCCTCGGGAAACTCCTCACAGCTGGTGGCCAGCACACTCGTAAGCGCCATTAGCGCCATAAACAGATATTTTTTCATCTTGTTTTAGTTTTCGGTAGTTGTGGTTTTAGTATGAGTTTAATAAAACCTTCACACGAAAGCCACAAGAACCAGTTTTTGATTCTTTTTATTCCTTTTCATTCCTTGCCCTCTTGCTCGAAGTAGAAGGTGTAGAAGGTGTCACCGGCCTGGAGGCCTACGGTGAGGTAGCGAGCATCAGAGAGGTTAGGCTGGAAGGTGACATCGAGGATGCCTTCCTCCTGGACCTTGGCGGTGCACAAGTCGCACTGGAGGGTGTACATGTCCATTTTGACAGAATCGGGGGATTCCTCCCAGGTATTGTCTCCCCACAATGTGCCTCCGTGGGTTACCTCTACGATCTTGCTATTCTCGTCCAAATAGCGTATGTGGGTCAGCCAGAAACCCTGGTAGTTCTTGCATCGGAAGGTAAGCGTTCCACCCTGCTGAGGCACCACGTAGGTGTGCTGCCCATTGTGCTTGCTCGTCTGGTAATTGGTGTCGGCCCACTTCATAGGATCCCAGTCCCCGTCTTCTGCGCAGGAGTCACAACCCGTCAGCCACGTCATCGTCATGGCCAAAAGGAGGAAAAATAGCATTCGTTTCATGTGATTCATCGTGTATTGTTCATGTATTAACCGCACAAAGGTAGGGATTATTGCAAACACGGGCAAGAAAAATGTAATAAAATATCTTAATTTGTTAGTTAGTTAGGTTAGTTTAACAGCTTAGAGACAACGTACATTGCACGTACAGACACCGTATAACCTACGTATGGACACCGTAAGTGTACGTAGGCTGTACGTAGGCTGTACGTAGGCTGTACGTATAATCGCTGGCAGAAAATATACCCCGACCTAACCTAACTAACTAACAAATTACTATTTTTTATGTAGAATATATGGGAAGACTAGAATGTCCAATAAACACCTTATATATAAGAAAGAAAAAATAATAATTTATAATTTGTTAGTTGTTAGTGTTAGTTTTTATGCGTACCTTTGCGAATGAAGTAATGCTGAGCCTACACTGCGGGGCTTGGGAAAAAGGGAAAAATACATGAAACTATCTGAAAATGAGAGAGAAACATTCGTGAACATCTACTGCATGGAGTGGGTGAACATGAATCCACGCAATCTAACACGCCTGAAGATTGTGAACGACATGACACCACTTTTTGAGGATTTCAGCACGCTAAACCCCGCTTTCGTCGACTTTTTCTACAATTATGAGGACCGCCGACTGGTTTTTGCAGCCCTTCATTTCATGGCTGACAATGAGCTGGAGCGCCTCTTGGGCATTAACCCCATCATGCACGATTACCTTGATAACCTGCAGTGTACCAACGAGTTACTCAACGACACCGTACACTTTTACTCCTACGACGAAGGGAAGCAAGGGGATGCTGAGGAGCATGCCGACCACATGATGTCAACCCTGCTGAGCGTACAAA
This sequence comes from Prevotellaceae bacterium UBA1720, assembly GCA_002317475.1. GTDB lineage: Bacteria > Bacteroidota > Bacteroidia > Bacteroidales > Bacteroidaceae > Physcousia. The sequence goes on from DCIS01000122.1 coordinate 47,660, forward strand.
ACCACCTGGCTTTGGGTGCTGAGATGGGCCTGGAAGGCAGAAGAATGGGTGTGTATGATGCCATGGTGGGAGTTTTCTCTATCACCATTGACGTACGCATCGTGCGTGCCGCCAAGGAACTGAACACCTGGCTGCTTGACATCACCTACCCCTACCAGGACAACAAGAGGATGCTGGAAGAGGTGTCGACCCGCATCGAGGAACTGAGCGAGAAGTATGGCTTCGAGTTCAACGAACGACTGACCCCACCCCTCATCGTGAATGAAGTGATGAACTGGGACGAAGGGACGCTGCGAGGGCTGTACATAGAACTGAAGATGCACTTCGAGCACAAGCTGTAACCCCCCAACATCGTTCATCGCTTAATAACTCCACCCCCCCTCTCTATATATAAATAAGGTATATGCGTAGACCCAAGACCATAAAGTTGGAAACCGAAGACTGTCCCCAGAAGAGAACGGCCGGGGCACCCCGTGCCGAGCTGTTCTGCAACGAGGAGGCCAGGGAGCAGTTTCATGCCTTTGTGGGACGTGTGATGAAGGAGGTCTACCAGGAGAAGTACCACGGATATGTGGTTGGCCAGCAGGTAGCCTATCGTGTGGAGGGGGCTGCCATGATGTTCCTGGTACTGACGGAAAAGGGGTTGATCAACAAGGACCGTACGGTACACTCCTTCTGCAAAGAGCTGACCAAATGCGTCACCTCGCTGGGCTATCCACCCACCGTGATACCTAACAGATGCCATGTGGGGCCGAAAATCAACGAATATACCCATGCCCAGGAAAAGCGTATCATCATCACCGGGGAACTGAGCGAGAAGACCAGCCCCTCTCATCAGGAATGCTACACTTTCCTACACCGTTTCTACGAATTGCTGTGCGAAAAACTATGATTCAGGTACATTAATACCCTGTTCCAAGGTACAATAATCCGTTTTCAGGTACAATAATTCCCCCCCGAGGTACACTAATTATTCTCTCAGGTACAACAATTCCCATTATTTGGAAGGCCTTATTTTAGGTCGTAACTTTGCATTGCAGTTCGGGCAACAACGCCTTGAACAGCAAAGTAATTTCCTAAAACATTATCACTATGGGAAAAACTATCTTCGCTGCACTCTTGCAGCACAACGCAGCCGGAAAGGCTGAACCAATGACCCGCGAGAACTTCTACGCTCAGGTGAGAAGTACAAAGGTCGAGAGAGTAATCAACGCCATTGAGAGCGAGCAGGAAGGGGCTGACCTGAGACCCCTGAAGAACCTCTTGCCCGCTGTTCAGTACATGGCACAGTATCCAACAGACGGTCATCGCCCCAAGAAGGATGACTCGAAGCCTACAGGCCTCTGCATGCACGACTTCGACCACCTGGAGATGGACGTAACAGCATTCTTCGAGGGAAAGGTTCGTCCCTTGGCAGACACCCTGCACCTGGCACTGGCTCACATCACACCCAGTGGCAAAGGCCTTCGACTGGTCACACAGATGATGGCAGGAGAGAGCATCGAGGAGTGTCAGCACCGTGTAGCCAACCTTCTGGGCATCAGTGACTTCAAGGACGAGCACGTGAAGGACATCTGCCACCTCTCCTACCTGGTATGCGAGAGCTACATCCTCTACATCAACGAACCTCTGCTCTTTGACATCGAGGCTGAGGAGGTCATCGAGGCTGAGAAGGATGAGGACATCGAGGACGCCGTGATCGTGGAGGACAGCGAGGAGGATGAGGTGCGTACAAAACACCCCATCGAAGAGGCTGAGGAGGCTGAGGAGTGTCACGACCTGGTGCCCGTAGAGGTGCCCGAGGAGCCCATGTACGAAGGTGTCTTCCCCCTGCGCACCATCGTGAAGAAGCTGGAGGAGCGCATTGCCACACAAGGCCTTGTGCAGGTGGGTGAGCGCAACGTGAAGCTCTATACCATGACCATACACATGCGTGCCCTCGTGCAGGACAACTTCCAGCAGCTCTACAACCTCCTCGCACCCCTCTTCCTGGAGCGTGGCATCAAGGACGATGAGATTCGCCAGACCATCGGTTCGGCACTGGGACAGCGTCAGAAGCATCCCGGACGTATCACCGCCCTGATTCAGGGCATCCTTTCGGAGATGCAGGTGATGAAGGGCTCGGGCGAGACGGATATGCAGTTGCCTCCCATGCCAGCCCTGCCTCCCTTCCTGGAGATGCTCACCTCGCTCTTCCCCGAACGTATGAAGGCTCCTGTGGTACTGGCCTCACTGCCTATGCTGGGCACGCTGGCAACGGGTGTACGCCTCAGAAGCAATGATGAGGAGAAGCCTGCCTCGCTCACCTTCATCGTGCATGTAGCAGCCCCAGCAGCCAGCGGTAAGGGATACGTCAGCGTGTTGAAGCGTCGTCTGCTAGGATGCCTTGCCGAGCAGGACAATCGTGAACTGGAGGCCATGGAGAAGGAGCGTAACGCCAACCGTCAGAAGGGTGCCAACGAGCGTAAGAAGATGGGCAAGCACAAGCTGCGCCTCGTGGCTGCCAACGCCACTATGGCTTCACTCTACCAGCAGATTGCCGATAGTGAGGGTGAGCATATCATACTCTGTACAGACGAGATACGCGACATCCTGAAGACCTCTGCCTCGGCCTACACCAACTTCCAGGAAATCCTGCTCCACTCCTTCCACAACGAGGAGGTAAGCAAGAGCACCGTAGGCGACGCTACCTCGACCATGCGCAAGGAGGTCTTCCTGAACTCCGTGACCTGCGGCACACCAGGTGTCACCATGCAGTTCTTCAAGAACGCCGAGGATGGACTCGTCACGCGTACCCTCTTCATCACCCTGCCTTCATCACTGGGCGAGAAGTGTCCCAAGTTCAACAAGCCTAACGACAAGCAGCAGGCATGGATAGACGAGGTGACCGAGAGTCTGCAGCAAGAGGTAGGATACTGCGACCTGCCCGTACTGGAGGCTGCCATCGATGACTTCACGGAGAAGGCTCGTCTGCGCTACCTGATGGACGATGATGACGTCATGGCCACCTTCTCACACCGTAGTGCCGACATAGGCCTGCGTGCCGGAGTACTCTTCTGGCTGCTCGAAGGCAGACCTCAGGACCTCTGCAAGAAGAAGGCACCCAAGCACCTGAGCAAGGCTGCACAGCGTGTCGTCGACCTCGCCCTCTGGGTAGCCAAGTATTGCCAGATGATGCAGTACACCCTCTTCGGACAGCAAGCCAGCGAGCAGATCTCGGCAGCCAGCATCAAGAGCTACAAGACGCAGCAGCAGAGCATCTACGACGAACTGCCCAATGAGTTCACCACCTCGCAGATCAATGATGCACGCTTCAAGATGGGACTCAAGCCTACCTCCAACCCCAGCGTGACAGCAGGTCGTTGGGCAGCACAGAACTGGATTGCCAAGCAAGCCAATGGACGCACCTGGGTGAAGCTCTTCCCCACCTCTCAGCACGCCATTCAGGCCACGATGGAGGTAGCGTAGAAGGAAAGAAAGGGCGAAAAGCACGAAGGGATGAAAGAATGAAAGGGTACTCACACGGGTACCCTTTTGTTTTAGGAAGACCTAGAAAGCCTAGGAAAGCCTAGGAAAGCCTAGGAAGTCCTAGATAATCCTAGATAATCCTAGATAATCCTAATACCTAACCTAACTAACTAACAAATTACGGTTTTTTATTTGCTTTCCTCAAACAACTGCTGCTCAAGTTCTTCCTTGGTGATTTCGAGCAACTCCACCTCATTCCTGAGTTGAGGGAGGAGTTCGTCGAAGAAGGCTTTGCGACGCTGATTCTTGATGCGACGAAGGGCTGTGGCGGCTACGAAATAGCCTACACCTCGCTTGTTCTGGATAATCTCGGAGAGCGTCATGCGCTCGTAGGCACGCACCACGGTGTTAGGATTGACCTCCAGTTGCACAGCCATCTCGCGAACAGACGGGATCATCTCTCCCGCCTTCAGTTCGCCTCGTATGATTTTCTCGCCTATATAGTCCACTATCTGCATGAACACAGGGCGCGGTTCGATAAATTTCATAAGCAGAGCTGTGAATTAGATGTTCTTGATTTTATTGCGCAACCAGGCAGCAGCCATACCATTGAAGACCAGCAGAATAGCAGACTGAACCATCCAACCCTCCATCGACATCCAGCACCAGGGACCTTCACCACGGAAGATGGCAATCGCATAGTCAAGGGGACGGGCAAACCATTGGAGATCAAGGTCGAAGAAATGCAGAATAAACAGCACACAGATGTAAATCAGCACATACATCAAGGCGCGACCTTCCCAAGTGCTAAAGAAGCGCTTACCTGCCTTACGGATGAAAAATGCCGTAGCAACCACCATTATCCAGAGGGTAGTCTGGAGGAAGCTTACCATCTTCAAGCCAAAGGCCAGCAGAGGATAGGCGCTCCAGTCGGCAATCCACAAGGGATGATAGGTGAAGTGTATGTTGCTTGTTCCAAACATCGTGGTCGAGATGTAGGGCATAACACTCTCTATCATGTAGGGATTGGTGGATTCGTTAAAGCGATAGGGATTGGTGGGAACGCCCGTCTCATACATACCCCAGAGATTATTACTATATAGAGCACCCTCTGGAGCGTAGGAAAAATTAGTCCCCAGCACGTCTGCGGTCAGTCCTGGCAAATGATCCACAAACATACCCTGAATGGCCAGCAGACCATAGTGCAGATCGCCCACGGCCAAGCCATAGAACAGACAGGAAATCAGTTTGATAGCATAGCATCCTGCCAACAGTACAAGAAGGTCAGCCCAGAGATTCATACACTTCTCGCCCGCAGTAGCAGGGAGCAGACGATAGGAGGATGAAGTTCTTTTATTAGTGAATTTCATATAGGCCATCATGCACATGAAACCCACTAAAATGATTAGATAGAAACTATTTACAGGGTGGTTGTATGTGCCATAGAGCGACGAGAGCTTATGGACCTTCAAACCATGACCATTCTCAAATAGCCAATTGATATAACAAACATAACTGTTGCTGGTGAGAAACTGATGCAAGGCATACATCGCCCAAAGGAACCAGATAGGACCGTGCAGAATATCGTGCTTTGTAAGCGCCATAACGCGCTGAAAACTATTATTTTTCATCGTATGTGGTTGTTTTAATTGTTTGCTAATAGACTTTTGAACATTTCGCTTTGCTCCATGCAAGCCACAAAGAGCATCTTGATATCCACGGGCATCTCCTCACCCAGCGCGTTTCGAACGATACCCACTCTGCCATTCACCGTCTCACGGCTGTAGAGAGGCTCATCACCATCCTCCAACTGACCAAAGCAGAGCTTCTCACCAATCTCAGCCATGGTGGCAGACAGCACTACCTGCTTGCTCTTCAGAATAACGAGTGCATCGAGCAGATCCTCCACATCGTCTACCAAATGGGTGGAGATAATGATGGTGCGATCCTCGTTGGCATGTGCGGCAACAAGTTGGCGAAAGACCATCTTCGAGGTGATATCCAGACCGTTGGTGGGTTCGTCCATCAACAGATAGCGCGTGTTGCAAGCCAGAGCCAGTGCAATCATCGCCTTACGGGCATTACCCTGTGAAAGCGAACTGATCTTTGCCTCGGCATCTACTCCCAGTTTCTCTGTAATCTCCTCAAAGTACGCCATATCAAACTTGGGATACAACTGTGCAAAGTAGTTTGCAACCTTGCGTGCACTCTCCTTCTTGTAGGCACACTCATCGGTCATCAGATAGAGATCCTGCAGCAAAATCAGCGACTTCTCGTGCGAGGCCATGCCGTCAATCTCAGACGTTCCTTCTCCCTTGAGCAGACCAGCAATGATGCCCATCAGCGTCGTTTTGCCCACTCCATTCTCGCCCAGCAAACCATAGATGTGCCCTTCTGGCAACTGCAGACTAACGTCCTCCAATACCTTGCGTGAGGGTCTGTAACTGAATTGTAAATTAGTGATTGAAATCATATCCTTATGTGTTTAAACTTTCAACGGAAACATCCGCAATTACTACTATTTAACTGTACTATTTCAATAGAACAGTGCAAAGGTATGTCTTTTCATATTATCCACCAAGAAAACTAGCAGAAATTATTCCTCGTTAACATAATTTTAACACTCTCAAGCTTCATCTTCCCGCTTACACCTTATTATATTAAGGGCGCTGTCGAGCAAAAAGATATAGTTTTCATCATTTTTAGGTTACAAGTTTGGTTATCAGCACATTTATTCGTAATTTTACACCACGAACGAACTAATACAACGAATAACATGGCAAAACACGCTCTACGCAAGGCAATAATGCTGGCAGCACTGGTTTTCTGCTCATTAAGCAGCCAGGCGCAACCCAAGGAGGTAAGCATCGATATTGATGCCAAACAACCCTCAGGACTCATTGACCCAATGATCTACGGTCAGTTGTTTGAACACATCTATTTCTCGGCCAACAATGGTGTGTGGCAGGAACTCATCCAGGAACGCTCCTTCGAACCAGAGCACTACCCCGGCATTCATCCCAGAGATGGTTATTTCGATGGTTGGTTTATGGATGACGAACAGGTGCTTCACTCCCCTACTCGCTACGAACAACCCCTGAAAATCACCACCGTAGACACCGACGACTATGACATCACGATGGACGTAAACTGGCGTGCCTATCGTCTGGCCCGACGTGCCTGGAGTGGCGGTTTGCTGGACATACGTTTTGCCTTCAAGAACGGCGAAGCTGACCAACCCTACTTCTTCCGCATACACAATCCCTACTATGAGGTGCGCACACTGAACGTAGGTCAGACCGAGGCCATGCGTCAGAACGAGCAGATGAACGCAGCACGCCGTGCCATGCAGCAACAGAGCACCGATCCCGATTTCTCCATCGCCCAGATGACAGAGAAGGAAGTGGCTGGCTTTGGTGGACGAATGCGTAAGATGAACACCCTTGAGGCATTGGTAAGCAAGGTGGCTAACGCACAGCAGATCAACGAGAAACAGGAGTGGCACAAGTTGCGCATACAGTGTCGTGGTGGTCAGACAAAGGTGTTCTGGGACGGCAAGCAGATACTCTCACAGAGCAAGATGGCACAGAAGGGAAAGAACGATATAACCTTCTGGGTGAACTATACCGAGGCGACCTACAAGAATATCAAGGTATGCTCAGCAGACGGCAAGATGGTATACTTTGAAGGTACCCCAGAGGACGTGAAGATACCCCAGGTAGCTCCTCAATGGGAGAGTTTTGGCAATGCCAAGTTTGAACTGGTAAAGGGTGAAGATGAAGGCGATGTAGTCAACATGAACTATGCCCAGCAAATCAGTGCCACACAGAAGAGCGGACTGAGACAAGGTCCCCAGAACATCATCAAAGGAGAGAAATACATCGGCTATATCTACGCCAAGGGTGGTGGTCAACTGAGTGTGGAACTACAAGGTGGAGGCAAGGCTGTGGCTCGACAGACACTTGGCATACCTGGCAACAAATGGAAGAAATACGCCATCGAACTGACTTCTGCCAGTTATAGCGGCAAGGGCGAATTTGCCATCTGTGTGGAGAATGGAACAGTACTGGTGGACGAGGTGAGCCTCACCACACAGACAGGTAAGAACCTTGGAGGTTTCCGTCCTGACATCTACGATGCCGTGAAGGATCTTCATCCTACTTGCTTGCGTTGGCCTGGAGGTGGCTATGCGGCACAGTATGACTGGAAATGGGGCGTAGGCCCTCAGGAGCAGCGCAGACGCTGGGATCACTGGATGTGGATGGACTACGACCAGAACTGCTTCGGTACGGACGAGTTTATCCGCTTCTGCCGTGAGGTGAACAGTGAACCCGTCATCGTGGTCAGCGTAGGTTTTGAACGTCCCGAGGAGGAGTTTGACTCCTTGTTGCAGAATGCCGTGAACTGGCTACGCTATTGCAACGAACCCGCTACAGGTGAATGGGGTGCAAAGCGCGCAAAGAACGGTCATCCCGAACCTTACAACGTGAAATACTGGGAGATAGACAACGAGATGTGGGAGATGGGTATCGAACGCTATGAGCGTTGCGTACGTGAATATTCCACAGCTATGCGTGCCCTCTTCCCTGACATTAAGATCATTGCCTGTGGTGGTTTCCAGGAGGACGAGCAGTTCATCAAGCGCTCAGGCAACTACTTCGACTACATGAGTCTGCACCATTACGAACAGCAGGGTGGCTATGCCACTGGTCCCCAACGTCTGGGTCAGCAGTATGACCGTTATGCAAAATGGTTCAGCGAGGGTCCCAATCCCAACATCAAACTCTTCATCTCGGAATGGAACCTGAACAGCATTGACTGGCGTACGGGCCTCTTTGCCGGTGGTTTCCTGAATATGTGTGAGCAGAAGGACGTCGTAGCTATGGGTGCAGCAGCACTCTTCATCCGTCGTACCGACTCACCCGACTGGAACAATGCCTTCATCAACTTCGACTACAAGGATCTCTTCGTAGCCCCTAATTATCAAGTTACCAACCTCTGGATGGACCACTTCTCAAAGTACCGCCTTGCCTACACGGGTAACACCGAGGAGATTAGCGTGACTACCACCATGAGCGAGGATGCACGCGAAGTGATCGTCAAGGTGGTAAACCCCACAGACAAGCCTTATCGCCTCATCACAAAGGGCAACTGGAACAGTCTGACCTCTGCCGAATACGACTACTATGCTCCTGGTGACCTAATGAAGGCAAACAGCATGGAAAACAAGAACGCCGTAGCCCTGAAGCACCTCAAGCCCACCCTGCAGGACAACCAAGCCACCCTGGACGTTGAACCCTACTCTGCCGGTGTGATGACACTGAAAATGAATCGCGTAGAGATAGTAAAATAGGGAAAAGCCTAGGAATACCTAGGAAAGACCTAGGAAGGTCTAGGAAGGTCTAGGAATACCTAGGAACACCTAGAAAATCCTAGCAAATCCTAGTAAACCCTAGTAAACCCTAGAGAATCCTAGACACAAACAAAAACAGCCCTTGCAAATGCAGGGGCTGCTCTTTTATATATATACTATAATGTACGCGCGAGATTACTGTGCTGTGGTAGTAGCAGTACCCGAGAAGGTTGCCTGATACTTTCTGCCACCTACATAGAAGTCGATGTAGCTGAGGCTGAGAGTCTTCTCATTGACAGTACCCAGCAAGCAAGCCATATCCATCTCTGCAGCAGTACCATTAACGGTGCAGGTACCACCAGTGTAGTAAGCCTCTTTGTCGATACCCACCTTACCAGTACCGGGGTTGTAGTTGGTGTTGAATGAGAAGTTGCTGATGGTGTTGTTGCCAACCTTGAATTCACCCAAGGTAACGGTTACAACAGAGTCTGCTGCTGAGCAGATAGCACCAGCGGTAATAGAAGCAGTAGCAGATGCCTTGTCGTCCTCGTAATAAACACCCTCGGCAGAATCATACTTGTAAGAATCTACGTTCAGTGTACCGGTGTAAGCATACTGTGTACCACCATTGTTGGTAAGCATATTACCGATAACCTCAGTCACGATAGGGAGCAGGGTATTCAGTATATCACTATCACAACTGGTTGTTGTCAGACCCATGCCAGCAAGACCCAGCACTACACACACTTTCTTAAAATACTTTTTCATCTTTGTATATTATTTAGTTGTTGTTGTTTTCGCTGCAAAGTTAGTCATTTTCACCTTTCCATGCAAAAAGCATCTACGTTTTTTTACTTTTATTCAGCGTATAGCAATAAAAGAGGGCACGAAGTCGCCTTCGTACCCTCATGAATTATCGTCTTGATTTCTGCAACCTAACCTAACTAACTAACTAACTAACAAATTGCAGTATTTTAGGGAAGAATTGCAGATGGTCAAATCGAGGAAATGCTTACTCCTTGTCGAGCAGGATGTTCATGATCTCGCAAGCAGCCTTTGCTACGCTGGTACCAGGACCGAAGATAGCAGCTACGCCAGCCTGATAGAGGAAGTCGTAGTCCTGAGCGGGAATTACACCACCAGCGATAACCATGATGTCCTCACGACCGAGCTTCTTCAACTCGTCGATAAGTTGAGGAATCAGAGTCTTATGACCAGCAGCCAGAGAAGAAGCACCAACTACGTTGACATCGTTCTCAACTGCCTGACGAGCAGCCTCAGCGGGAGTCTGGAACAAGGGACCCATATCCACGTCGAAACCACAGTCTGCATAACCTGTTGCTACAACCTTGGCACCACGGTCGTGACCGTCCTGACCCATCTTAGCAACCATGATACGAGGACGACGGCCTTCAGCCTTTGCAAACTCCTCGGTCAACTGACAAGCCTTCTCGAAGTCGCTGTCATTCTTTGATTCACTGCTATACACGCCTGAAATAGTTCTGATTACTGCCTTGTAACGACCTACGATAGCCTCGCAAGCGTCACTGATCTCACCCAAAGTAGCACGGTGACCAGCTGCGATTACAGCGAGGTCGAGCAGGTTGTTAGCGCTCTTCTTGCCCTCGTTGAACTCGCGTACACACTCGGTGATAGCCACCAAGTCCTTCTTCACCTGTGCCTCATCACGGTTAGCCTTGAGCTCCTTGAGAGCAGCCTCCTGCTGGAGACGTACAGCGGTGTTGTCGATCTCGAGGATATCGATGGGATCCTCGTGCTCGAGACGATACTTGTTGGTACCAACGATGGTCTGAACACCTGAGTCGATACGAGCCTGGGTACGAGCAGCTGCCTCCTCGATACGCATCTTGGGCAGACCTGTCTCGATAGCCTTAGCCATACCACCGAGCTTCTCGATCTCCTGGATGTGAGACCATGCCTTCTCGTAAAGCTCCTGAGTCAACTTCTCAACATAGTAAGAACCTGCCCATGGATCGATATGCTTGCAGACCTGAGTCTCGTTCTGGATGTAGATCTGGGTGTTTCGTGCGATACGAGCAGAGAAGTCAGTAGGAAGTGCAATAGCCTCGTCGAGTGCGTTGGTGTGGAGTGACTGGGTGTGACCCAGGACTGCAGCCATAGCCTCGATACAGGTACGACCTACATTGTTGAAGGGATCCTGCTCGGTCAGAGACCAACCTGAGGTCTGAGAGTGGGTACGCAGAGCCATTGACTTGGGGTTCTTAGCACCGAAGCTCTTCACGATCTTTGCCCACAACAGACGACCAGCACGCATCTTGGCAATCTCCATGAAGTGGTTCATACCGATAGCCCAGAAGAATGACAGACGGGGTGCGAAAGCATCTACGTCGATACCTGCGTTGATACCTGCACGGAGGTAATCCATACCATCAGCCAAGGTGTAAGCCAACTCGATGTCAGCAGTAGCACCTGCCTCCTGCATGTGGTAACCAGAGATAGAGATGCTGTTGAACTTAGGCATCTTCTGGCTGGTGTACTCGAAGATATCAGCAATGATCTTCATTGAGAATGCAGGTGGATAGATATAGGTGTTACGTACCATGAACTCCTTCAAGATATCGTTCTGGATAGTACCAGCCATCTCCTCGAGCTTAGCGCCCTGCTCAAGACCTGCGTTGATGTAGAATGCCAATACGGGCAATACACCACCGTTCATGGTCATAGACACAGACATCTTGTTCAAGGGAATACCTGCGAAGAGCACCTTCATGTTCTCGAGTGAGCAAATAGACACACCGGCCTTACCTACATCACCAACTACACGCTGGTTGTCGGGGTCATAACCACGATGGGTAGGGAGGTCGAATGCAACTGACAGACCCTTCTGACCTGAAGCCAGGTTACGACGGTAGAATGCGTTAGACTCCTCAGCAGTAGAGAAACCAGCATACTGACGGATGGTCCATGGACGGAAGGGGTACATCATGCTATAGGGGCCACGAAGGAAGGGAGGGATACCAGCAGCAAAGTCAAGGTGCTCCATGCCTTCCAGGTCCTCTTTGGTATAAACGGGCTGAACATCAATCTGCTCGGGAGTTCTCCAGTTGGCAGTAATACCAGCCTCTTTTTGCCATGCCTGGCCATTCTTTGCCTCAATACCGGCAAAGATATCTATCTGATTAAATTGTTTACGTGCCATAATTAGATTCCGAGTTTAGAATTATACTCCTGAAGAGTACCAAGCTGATTAGACTTAACATTAATATAATTCTCGATACCAGCAGCCTTCAGATCCTCTGTACAAGCGGGAGCACCAGCAACAACGAACATTGCACGGCCATTCAGGTACTTGTAAGCGGGGATAGCGTACTCAGCATACTCGTCATCACTTGAACAGATGACAACGATGTCTGCACCTGCCTCCAGAGCCTTGTCAACACCCTCCTCAACAGTGGGGAAGCCGAGGTTGTCGATTACCTTGTAACCAGCAGCAGCCAGGAAGTTGCAAGAGAACTGAGCACGAGCCTGACGCATAGCCAGGTTACCAATGGTCAGCATGAAGGCAACGGGTACCTTAGCAGCCTTCTCGGTAGTGAGACGCAAGTTCTCGAAGTCGCTTGCCAGACGAGCGGGCTTCAGAGCAGCAATCTCGCCAGCCTCGCCACAGCAGCAGCAAGGAGCAACGGGCTGCTTGCCTTCGCTCTTCTCGGTGAAGTTGGGGAACTGGTTGGTACCCAACAGGAACTCACGACGCTTGCCAGCATTAGCATGACGAGCAGCGTTGGTATCGTTTACTACGGTCTGGATGTTACCAGCGAGAGCCTCCTTCAGGAAGCCACCCTTCTCCTCAACATCGAGGAAGAGCTTCCAAGCCTGCTCAGCGAGAGCCTTAGTCAGAGTCTCCAGGAAGTATGAACCACCAGCAGCATCAACGATGCGACCAAAATGGCACTCCTCCTTCAACAGCAACTGCTGGTTGCGAGCAATACGCTCTGCAAACTCTGTGGGAGCCTCATAGGGCTCGTCGAAGGGAGTAACAACGATACTCTCAACGCCACCCAAAGCAGCAGACATAGCCTCAGTCTGGCTACGGAGCATATTTACATAGCTGTCGAATACGGTCTGGTTATAGGTAGTGGTGATGGCACAAACGTGCATCTTAGCACTCTCCTTGCAAGCGGTGTACTGGCTAACAATCTGTGCCCACAACATACGTGCAGCACGAACCTTAGCAATCTCCATGAAGTAAACACCGTTGATACCCAGGTTGAACTTGATGTTCTGAGCAGCCAACTCGGGAGCTACACCAGCCTCGGTCAATGCAGCCATGTACTCATTACCCCAAGCCAAAGCGTAACCCAGGTCCTGATAGCTGTATGCACCAGCATTGGTCAAAGTGTAAGCGTTAACAGCAACTGCACGGAACTTGGGATACTCAGCAAGTACCTCAACCAACTCCTTAGCGGTAGCGATAAGTTCTGAACGATCCTTACCCTTGCTGATAATCTTCTCGATGGGGTCGAAATTGATGCTACCTGCAATAGCCTCCTTCTTGTAACCCTTCTCCTGGAAGTAAGCCACGAGGATCTTTGCCAACTCAAGGCTCTTGCACTGGCAAGTCTTGAAGTTCAGCTCCACGCACTCAGCATAGATGCCCTCTAAAAGGGTTGCAATGTACTCTGCGCTAACCTTCTCAGCAGGAATAACGAAACCCAGACCGTCAACACCCTTGTTCAGGATGTCCAAAGCCTTCTCGTTAGCTGCCTTGGGGCAATCGCACACGATGTCCTGACGGACATACCACTCGTTGTCAGCGGTCTTATTGCCGCGAACATAGGGGAACTCGCCTGGAAGGGCGTTAACGATAGCCAGATTCTCAACATCCTCCTTGCGGTAGAATGGTTCCATGCTGAAGCCTTCGTTGGTTCTCCAAACCATTTTCTTCTGATAGTCTGCACCCTTGAGGTCTACCTCAATCTTGTCGCGCCATTCCTGGGCTGAGGGAGCAGTAAAGTCAGAAAAAAGTCTCTCTTTACTATCTGCCATAATTTAATAAAAATTATATAATGTGATTCTCTCTATCTTTTGGCTAGGGGGCTCATCGCCCAAAAAGCATGCAAAGTTACTCAATTTTCCTCTCACAGCAAAACTTTTTTCACAAAAAGGATGCGTCAAGAACCGCATTGACACCTTCTTTTTGCAAATTGAACAAGATAATTCAAAATTATCCCTTATACACCCCTTGATTTCACATTTTTTCACTAATTTTGTGCAACAATTGTGCGCTACCATCCCCACACGGATACAGCCCAACAAAAAAAAGAGAAACAATCATACAAACATATTCTATATGGAATGGCTTAAGACTTTATTCACAGACACAGACGGGGTAGGACACATCGTGCTGCTCTATGCCCTTGTCATTGCTGTAGGTATTTTCCTGGGGCGCCTGAAGATTGGCGGCAAGAAGAACGGCATAGCCCTGGGTGTAACCTTCGTGCTGTTTGCCGGCATCGTAGCCGGACATTTCGGCTTCACAGGCACAACCAACGTGCTTACCTTTATACAGGATTTCGGATTGATCCTATTCGTATACTGTATCGGCCTACAAGTAGGTCCTGGTTTCGTAAGCAGTTTCAAGGAGGGTGGCATCAAGATGAATATGATCGCCATTGGTATCGTAACCTTGAACGTAATCTTCTGTATCAGCCTTTATTTCCTTATATTTTATAAGGGAGGAAGCATTACTGGCGAGAACAGCAGCAATCTGGCCATGATGGTGGGTGTGCTTTGTGGTGCCATCACCAATACACCTGGTCTGGGTGCTGCCAACGAGGCTTGTAACACCATTTTCGGTGACGCAGCTCCCACCATTGCCAACGGCTATGCTTGTGCCTATCCCCTTGGCGTTGTGGGCATTATCCTTGCAACTATTGCTATCCGTTACATCACCGGTACTTCGCTGAAGAAGGAGCAGGAAGCCATAGAGCAGGAAAAAGCAGCCAACCCTCATGCTACACCTCATCGTATGACCGTGGCAGCACGTAATCCTTACCTTTTAGGCAAGAGCATCCTGCAAGTACGTCAGTTCCTGGGTCGTGACTTTGTATGTAGCCGTATTTTACAGAACGGCCATGTCAGCATCCCCAACCGTGACACGGTTCTCGGCGAGGGAGACGAGATGTACATCACCTGCGCTGAGGCTGACGCTGAGGCCATCAAGGCCTTTATCGGCCCCGAGGAACAGGTGGAATGGGAGGAACAGGATGTGCCCATGGTTAGCAAGCACGTCTTAGTGACACAGCCCGCGGTAAATGGAAAGACACTGGGCGAGTTACACTTCAGCAGCGTATATGGTGTGAATGTGACCCGTATCCGTCGTGGAGATTTGAACCTCTTTGCAGAAAGCAACCTTCGTCTGCAGATTGGTGACCGTCTCGTAGTCGTTGGACCTGAGGATGCTGTTGATCGCATAGCAGCCAAGATGGGCAACAGTGTAAAGAAACTCGATCACCCCAACCTGGCAGCCATCTTCATTGGTGTGTTTGTAGGTATCATCTTCGGTGCAATACCTATTGCTCTGCCAGGTGTTCCTACTCCTGTCAAATTGGGTTTGGCAGGTGGACCTCTGTGTATCGCCATTGCTATTGGTGCATACGGATACAAGTTCAAGATCAACGCTTACACCACCACCAGTGCCAACCTCATGCTACGTGAGATGGGTCTGGCTCTCTTCCTGGCCAGCGTGGGTATCAAGGCTGGTGCCAACTTCGTCAATACGGTAGTCGAGGGTGATGGACTGACCTACGTATGGTGTGGTTTCATCATCACCGTACTTCCTATCCTCATCATGGGATTCATTGCCAAGAAATTCCTCAAACTGAACTACTGCACCCTGATGGGCCTCATCGCGGGTTCTACTACCGACCCACCTGCACTGGCCTTTGCTAACCAAACCGCTGGTAATGAAGCACCTGCAGTAGGCTATTCGACGGTATACCCCTTGAGCATGTTCCTACGTATCCTCACAGCACAACTCATCATCCTACTGCTCTGCTCATAAGAGGAGGAAGCTAACTAACTAACTAACAAATCCTGTATTTTGTAGATAAAGAAACGTACATGAACTGGGAGCAACTACTTTCCACACAACGACTGGGTATGGAAAACCAGCCAACAAGGGCTGATGACCGCACTGAATTTCAGCGTGATTATGACCGTCTGATCTTCTCCGCACCATTCCGTCGTCTTCAGAACAAAACACAGGTATTTCCTCTTCCTGGAAGCATCTTTGTGCACAACCGACTGACACATTCGCTGGAGGTAAGTAGTGTGGGCCGTTCGTTGGGCAACGATGTTAGCAGAATTCTCTTGCAGAAACACCCCTGGCTCTACAATACCCACCTCACAGAACTGGGCAGCATCGTGTCAGCAGCCTGTCTGGCTCATGACATGGGTAATCCTCCCTTTGGGCATAGTGGAGAACGGGCTATTGGTACATACTTCTCGGAAGGTGCAGGTCAGTGGCTCAAGGACTACGTTTGCGAAGAGACTGGCGATTCCCTGACACCCGAGCAATGGCAAGACTTGATACACTTTGAGGGTAATGCCAATGCTTTCCGTCTGCTTACCCACCATTTTAATGGCCGGAGAAAGGGCGGTTTCGTAATGACCTACTCTACCCTGGCCAGCATTGTGAAGTACCCTTTCACCAGCGATTTAGCAGGTTCTCATCGAAAGTTTGGATTTTTCCGTTCAGAGATAGAAGACTACAAGCTAATCGCAGAGACCCTGGGTCTGAAGAAACTTGAGGCACCCGAAGGCAGCATCCGTTATGCGCGTCATCCCTTGGTTTATCTGGTAGAAGCAGCTGATGACATCTGTTACGAAATCATGGATATTGAAGATGCCCACAAACTAAAAATCCTCACAGAAGAAGAGACCAAAGATTTGCTTCTGGGATTCTTTGAAGGGGAGCAACTGAATCACATCAAAGCACGACTGGAAAGCGTAGAGGACATCAACGAACAGGTGGTTTACCTGCGCAGCGTGGCCATCAACTGTCTGGAAGGCGAATGTGTGAATGTCTTCGTAGAGAACGAAGAGGCCATCCTCAATGGCACTTTCGAAGGTTCGCTCATCGACCACATTTCCGAACATCCTCGCAAGGCCTACAAAACCTGCGAGGCAACATCGTATGACAGAATCTATCACTCTAAGAATGTAATTGACATTGAGATTGCCGGTTTCAAAGTCATCACAGAGTTGACAGACCTGATGATGCATGCCGTGACACATAGTGACAGAGCCTACTCCCAGCTACTTATCAATCGCGTCTCCACACAATACGAAATCCTTGCCCCAACTCTGTATG
Source organism: Prevotellaceae bacterium UBA1720 (assembly GCA_002317475.1). Classification (GTDB taxonomy): domain Bacteria; phylum Bacteroidota; class Bacteroidia; order Bacteroidales; family Bacteroidaceae; genus Physcousia. Next base: position 64,837 of record DCIS01000122.1, read on the forward strand.
AGCGTATAATGGCCGTACTGGATTACATCTCGGGCATGACTGACGTCTTCGCCCTTGACCTCTATCGCAAGATCAATGGCATGACTCTACCAAACGTATAATGACCGTATAAACAACGTACAAACAACGTACAAACAACGTATAAACAACGTATGTATACGTACACTATACGAAGGCTGTACGGTGTCTGTACGGTGTTGAATTCATCGCCGCACACAAGAAAACAGAATGCTTTATTGCAAAAACCGAGCGTTTTCCCCCTATCAAACTGACGCAACAGTTTGAACCGCAAACACCTCTGTCAAGTAGTCATCCAGCGACACGCCCTCCATCTTCATGAAGACCGAGCGAGCCGTCTTTACTGTACCAAATCCCGCCTCCAAGGAATCAGCCACCACCATAACCTTTCCCGACTTAATCAAGCGTTTTAACTCCTCTATACGGTAAGTATTCAGGTATTCGTGCGTGTCATTATATCCTTGGCTTCGTACACACTGCAGCAGCAAGTGACGATTTAACCCTGTTTCTGTACACAGTTGGTCACGGTTGAAGGTGCTTTGCGTCCAGCGTTCCCTATGGTTCTGCATCCAGAATTCCACCCTTAGAAAGTGTTGACGGTTAGCCTCGTTAAAGTCCTCACGTTCAGCCTGTTCAATCTGTTCTTCAGAAGGTTCCTCTGACACAGTTTCGATAGTAGGTTTGGGCAGACCCATAGCCATATTCTCCAACGTGCGATAGGCCAGGTATGCATTTAGCATCGTAAATGCCACAAGGAAGGCAATCAGGAGTTCGGGCATGTAGTGTATAGTGCAAGCCAGATACAGGATTACAATGATAACCAAAGCCGTACAATATCCCCCAACATAGGCAGGAACATTGGTACTATGAGCCAAACGGTGCGGCAAGCGTAATACGTTGATAACATAATAGATACTCAGCCCAATAGCCACGACCCTCAACAACACATCTACATTGTAAGGAGGTTTTAGCAGGTCATAGAAATTATGTACGGTCTTCATCTCCATCCCTAAAGCCCAAAGTACAGCATACACCGTAAACAGCACGATGGCTGGTAAGGCATACTTCACCATACGTTCCATCTGCAAATAGGCAGGCATAGGTACACTCAACGGGTAGATACTCTGCAAGAAACTCGTAGCTGTCAGCGTGAGCAACATCAAAGGGTGAAACATACCTGGCTGACCCTCAACAATATCCTGACTAAAGGGCGCACAAAAAGCCAGAACAAAACCGAAGATGGCATTAATCCAGGTCAGGGCCAGATACTGTACCTTATAACGTGCATACAAACCTAATACCGTAGCCAACACAATGTGGGCTGTAGCACTAACAGTAAATATGATGAGAAAGACTTGCGCAGTTATCAAGGTTAATAGGTATTACAATGAAATTATGAAAATGCCTACAAAGATACTTTTATTTATTCAACTATGCAAATATGTTTGGGATTATCTTTCACACAACACAACATATCGTGGTTCAAATCAAATCACGTTGTATTTGGAAAGAATCGTTTTCCACCTTAGCCAACAAGAAGAATAAGACAGAAATTACAGATACGAATTATTTACATTTATAATTCTATTATTTTGCTGTGTTTTGACGTTTCTGCTGAGCCTCTTTTGAAAGTTGTTCCACCTTCATTTGCACAACACGAACATCCTCAACTGGGCGATCATTTTGGTCCGTCTTAACAGCTTGAATTTTTCCAACAATATCCAACCCCTCAATAACTTCACCAAAGACCGTATAAGTTCCATCAAGATGGGGAGTGCCACCATACTGCAGATAGTCCTCATACATCTGGGAGGTCATCTCTACCCCATTCTCCTCAAGACGCGCACGAGCCTGTTTGAGCGAGGCTGGACCAAACGACTTGCCCCAGACAATATAAAACTGACAACCACTGCTGCGCATCTCTGGATTGACGTCGTCACCCTCTCGGGCAGCTGCCAAGGCACCACGCAAATGATGGTAGTAGGGAATGCGAAACTCTGCAGGAATGGTATACCCCACATCTCCTTCACCCAACAACACACCAGGTTTAGCATCACGACTATCAGGATCACCGCCTTGAATCATAAAATCCTTGATGACACGATGAAAGAGGGTACCATCATAGAATCCCTTTTCTACCAATTTCAGGAAGTTATCACGATGTTTGGGAGTATCGTCAAGTAAGGCTACTCGTATCACCCCTGCAGTAGTCTCAATTCGAACCACACTACGTTTCTCTTTCTTCTTTGCTTGACTGACAGCAAAGGGAACTACCATCAGTATGAACGCCAACAAAATCTTTCGCATAATCAAAAGTGTTAGAAAATGGTTTTTCGAGATGAAGGCAGCTTATTACCCTCAAGCTCTTATATCATTCGGTGCAAAGATAGGAAAAAATCCCCACCAAAGCAAACAATACCCTGATAAAAGCGTAAAATAGCAGAGAATCACATGATTTACAATGATTTTCCGGGAGTCAATACATGCTAAACGGCAACTAATTTTAGAGTCAAAAACAAGGCTCAGAAAACTTTTTTGAAGATTTTTGCTGAAAAGTGTGGAGAATTGTGGGGAATTTTGTAACTTTGAACCCGAAATAACCATTTAATTAGGAACACGCATGCGTTTCACAGGAAATATTGATGCAAAAACAGACCAAAAGGGAAGGGTTTTCCTACCTGCTGCCTTCAGAAAGATTCTGATGACAAACAGCGTGGAAGGTCTCATTCTCAGACGTGATGTTTTTCAGCAGTGCCTGGTAATCTACCCGTTGAATGTCTGGAACGAGATGGTGGACAGCATCACCCAGCACACGAATCCCTTTGACCGACGTGGCAGAGAGAACCTGAGGCGTTTCGTGGCCGACTCAGAAAGTGTGTCAATGGACAGTGACGGTCGTATACTCATACCTCGCCGATACCTACAAGCTGTGGGCATAGAGCAGGAAGTGAGATTCATCGGCATGGACAACACCATTGAGGTTTGGAACAGACAGGCTGCTGACAATCTGCTGAATGAGACAGAAGATTTTGCCGACAGCATCGAAGGAATGATGAACCCCATGGCATTCTAAGAGTCCCCACACGAACAAGTAACCAAGACTTTATGGCAGAAAACTACCACAAACCCGTACTCCTACACGAGACCGTGGACGGATTAAACATACGTCCCGATGGCATCTATGCCGACATGACCTTCGGCGGAGGTGGTCACAGCAGGGAGATTCTGAGCCGTCTGGGCACAGAAGGACACCTGTTCAGTTTCGACCAGGACCTTGATGCTATGGCAGGAGCATTCGATGACGAACGCTTCACCTTCGTCAGGAGCAACTTCCGGTTCCTTCAGAACTGGATGGAGTACTATGATGTGGAGGGTGTAGATGGCATCATGGCCGATTTAGGTGTGAGCAGTCATCACTTGGATGCCGGCGAGAGAGGTTTTTCCTTCAGATATGACGCACCGCTGGATATGCGCATGAACCAACGAGGTAAGTTGACTGCAGAGCAAATCATCGCAGAATACAGCGAAGAACAGTTGGCAGACATTCTGTACTTATACGGAGAGATGAAGAACAGTCGCAGGTTGGCTTCAACAATCGTAAAGGCTCGTCAACAAGGCGAGATCAAAACTACAGGACAATTGGCCGACCTGGTACGCCCACTATTAGGTCGTGACCGCGAGAAGAAAGATCTCGCAAAAGTGTTTCAAGCCCTGCGTATAGAGGTGAACGGAGAGATGAAGGCTCTCAGACAGATGCTGAACGCAGCAATCGAGGTTCTGAAACCAGGAGGCAGGCTGGTGGTATTGACCTACCACTCACTGGAGGACCGTATGGTGAAGAACATCATGAAGAGCGGGAACGCAGAAGGCAAGAGTGAGCAAGACTTCTTCGGTAATTGCCTCTCCCCCCTTCGTCCATTAGGCAAAGTGATAATTCCGAGCGCCGAGGAACAGAGCGAAAACCCTAGAAGCCGAAGTGCAAAGTTACGCATCGCAGAAAAAGTTGAGATACAAAAATAGAATTACGCACATCAAGACGACATAACATGATCAGAACAGAGGAAAGAAACGAACTGGAGAACGAAGCGCTTCTCGACAGCATCCTTGAGGTAACAACCGGCAAGGAGGAAGAGAAGGCCGATGTCCAAGATGTGCCCGTGGAGGATAAGATGGAGGACCTGACGCTTGCAGAGGACGAAAACATCCCTGAAGAGGAAACCGATAGCAGCGAGGAAGGACTTTCCGAAGAGGAAGAAGAGGAAGAAACCATAGAAGAGAAAAGTCCAAAACAGAAAAAAGAGGAAGAAAAGTCCTTCAGGATGAAGAGACTGCTACGCAAAGCCCTACGCGAAGACGATGGCGAGGGAGGCAATCTGAAAGACATGTTTAACGACATGCAGATTAGTGGTGAATGGCTGAAACGCCATTGGACATTCCTCCTTCTGGTATTCGTCTGTATGCTAGTTTTTGTAACCAACCGTTACCAAGCACAACAAGAGATCATCGAGGAAGCCAGACTAAAACAAGAACTGAACGATTGGAGATTTATCTGGTTGACACAATTCAGCGAACTGACTCGCAGTAGCCGACAAAGTTTCATCGAGGAGAGTCTGAAACAACGAGGTGACAGCACATTAAAACCCAGCAAGGTGGCACCATTCATATTAAAAGTTGAAGGCAAGAAAGAAAATGGCAAATACAAACAAGACAAACAATAAGACAGCGAACTCCCAGAATAAGGGTAAGGCTGAATGGAAGAATCTGGGAGCAAAGCGCTTCAAGTGGTTCTTCCTGATTGCTTGCGCTGCCGGTATTGCCATCCTGCTGACTGCCGCCAAAAGCATGGTCATGGAGAAGGACTACTGGGAAGGTGTGCGCAAACGTTTCACCCGAAACAACCAAACAATCCAGGCTGAACGTGGTAACATCTACGACTGCAACGGTAAACTGCTCGTTGGTAGCATCCCCGTATACCGTCTATATATCGACTTCAAGGTTTACGGTCCTGACTCAGCAGCCAATGCCAAGGTGCAGAAGTGGCGTAACGAAGAGTTTGACGCAAAGCGTGACAGCATTTGCGAGGGACTGCATGAAATATTCCCCGAATACAGCACCCAATGGTTTAAGGACAGACTACAGAAAGGTCGCGACAAACAACGAACCTGCCAGATATACCCCTATCCCGTCTCTTTCGAGAAGTACAAGAAATGTCAGAAGTTGCCCTTGTTGCGTGAACCTATTCTGAGAGGTGGTTTTCATGGAGACAGAATCGTACAGCGAGCAAAACCTTACGGAAGTCTGGCAAGTCGCCTATTGGGAACACTAGAACGCGATTCAGATCGTGTGCCCAAGAACGGTATCGAATGGCTGTGTGATTCTGTGTTGCGCGGCAAGGACGGAATAAGCCATCGCACGAAGATGCGTAATGCTAATGTCAGTCTAACCGACGAGGCCCCAATTGATGGACAGGATGTAGTAACAACCATTGATGTAGACTTACAGGACGCTGCCGAAAAGGCTATTCGTGCCCAGGTTGAGAACTTGAATGCCGAGATGGGTGTAGTCATCGTGATGGAGGCCGCAACTGGTGACGTCAAAGCCATGGTCAATCTGGGCAAAGGTAGTGATGGCAAATACTACGAAATGATGAACTACGCCATTTCCAAACGCATGGAGCCAGGATCTACATTCAAGACTGCCAGCATCATGGTGGCACTAGAGGATGGAGTAATCACGCCCGAGACAATGGTAGAGACTGGCAATGGCCTTCATATCATGCATGGAGCGAAGATGAAGGACTGGAGTTATGGTGGTAGAGGTGGTTTTGGTCTGATTGATGTAAAAACCGTGATGGAACAGAGTTCGAATATCGGCGTAAGCCGCCTTATTGACGACCATTACGGCAGTAATCCCACGAAATTCGTTGATGGACTGAAGCGTGTTGGTGCAGGCATCGACTTGGACATTCCTTTCAAGGGATCGCAGAATCCTCGCATGAAACGCCCCGGTGATGCCACCTGGTCCAAGACCACCCTGGCATGGATGAGTATTGGATACGAGTCGTTATTGCCACCCATCAGCACATGTACATTCTACAATGGCATCGCAAACAACGGCAAACTGGTTCGTCCACGATTCGTAAAAGCAATCATGCAGGACGGCATAGTGACAGAGGAACGTCCCGTGGAGATACTACGCGATAAGATGTGCTCCGACAAGACCCTGAAACAGATACGCGACATTCTGGAGAATGTAGTGAGTGCCCCCAACGGTACAGGCAAGAAGGCTCGTTGCCAATTCCGCGTATGTGGCAAGACGGGTACGGCCCAGATTGCCTCTGGCAGAGGTGGTTATAGAAATGGCCAGGTGGAATATCTCATCAGTTTCTGTGGATTCTTCCCCGCCGAAGCACCTAAATACACCTGTCTGGTTTGCATACAGAAGAAAGGACTTCCTGCGTCAGGAGGTGGTCACTGCGGTCCCGTATTCAAGGAAGTGGCACAGTTTGTAATGGCAACAGGCATGAACCACCGTAATCCCTCCATGGCAGCTGATTCGACTAGCGTAATGATACCAGAGATGGCAAACGGTAATATCCAGGAAACCATCAATTCACTTCAGTCTTTGGGTATTAAAGCCCCCAAAACTACGTCTTCACCCAGTCCCACCTGGGGCGTCTGCGAGCAGAACAGCACAGGTATCAGCCTCACACCACAATCCACCACAGCCGGTGAAGTGCCCAACGTTATAGGCATGGGAGCTCGTGACGCTGTTTTTGCCCTACAAAGTGCAGGGATGAAAGTTGACATCAACGGTGCTGGACAAGTGACCAAACAAAGCATTGAGGGTGGCACTCAGGCAAAGGCAGGAACAAGAATTCGTCTAACCCTTGAGCAGAAATAGCCTCATACCTTATTAATATATATAGGAACATAAATACGATTCAAACAGATAATTCAAATATCGACATGAAACTGCTTCATCTTACAGCAAATACCCACCCCATCCAAATCAAGGGAAATCAGGACATCGATGTATCTGGCATTGAGATTGACTCACGCCGTATTGTGCCTGGCAATGCCTTTGTAGCCATCAGAGGCACACAGGCAGACGGTCATAGCTATATAGCCAAAGCCTTGGAACTGGGAGCAACTGTCATCATCTGTGAGAACCTTCCCGAGGAACTTACTGAAGGCATTACCTATGTTCAATATGAAAATACTGAGGAAGTAGTAGGTCAACTAGCCACACAGTTCTATGGTGACCCTACAAAACGCATGAAGCTGGTAGGTGTGACAGGCACAAACGGCAAGACCACCATAGCCACCCTACTGTGGAAGATCTTCCGTCGTTTGGGTTATCGCGTGGGATTGTGCAGCACGGTTTGCAATTATATAAACGAAGATCCCGTACCTACGGAATGTACCACTCCAGACCCCATCACACTCAATCGGCTATTGGGTCAGATGGCTGATAGTGGCTGTGAGTATGCATTCATGGAAGTAAGTAGCCACAGTGTGGCTCAACATCGCATTGGCGGACTGACCTTCGCGGGAGGCATCTTCACCAACCTAACCCGCGACCATTTGGACTACCACAAAACCTTCGAAAACTACCGTGATGCCAAGAAAGGGTTCTTTGACATGCTGCCCAAAGG